>CAYNQK010000090.1:9793-12941 GCA_964399285.1 uncultured Spirochaetales bacterium
GCCCCCGGCCCGAGCTCACGCGCGCTGTGAACAGCGATTACGGGGCTCCGGACCGCGCGATCGGGCCGGGCGAAGCCGACGGCCTCGCCCGCTCTTCATTCGTGCTCGCGGCGCGCGAGTATCCGGGTAGCGTCGGGAATGGGGCGGTCCGAGACGAGGATCAGGTAGCCGCCGCCGCCCGCGCCCGAGAGCTTCCAGCCCAACGCCCGCCCGCGGTACTCGTCTATGAGGGCGCGCACGGCGTCGTTCACCATATTGGGGAACATGGCCACCTGGGCCTCGAAGGATTCGCGCACCGCGCGCCCGAAGGACGCCGCGTCCCGAGACTTGATGGCCGCCCAGCATGCATCGGCGGCGTCGGCGAGCGCCTTCGCGAGGTCCCGGCTGAAGCGCGTGCCGGAAAGGACGTCGTATCCGGCATGCCGCGGCCCGAGGGACACAAGGTACAGCGAGCCCTCCACGAACCTGAGCAGGGGCTCGTCGAGCGCGTGCTCGATCGTCGTCGGCCAATAGCCTCCCTCGTAACGCGACTTGGCGAGGCCGGGGAAGACGATGCCGATGGAATCCTGCGACCCCGAGACGATCTCCCGCCCGGGAGGGTTGTCATAACAAAACAGGACCTTCGCGAGCTTCTCGTGGTTGCCCGCGGGAATCTTCGGGCCCCAGAGGTCGATGGCGGCGCGGCGGGTGCTGGACGCCATCCCGCTCCGCTCGTTGAACTCGAGGGTCGGTTCGATGGACATGGTCACCACGGGGCCGGGGTGATGCTCGGAGACGTAGGGCTGATCCAGCCAGCCCCCGGCCAGATCCACCCGGTACGGCATGTACTCTCTCTGCCGCAGGGCCGTCGTGGATCGCGCTTCGAGCCCCTCGAGGGGAACGCGTTCCAGGATCACGTACTCGATCCCCAGCTCCTTGCAGAGGGCGCGCTTCTCGGGTATGTGGCCGTCCGCGTTGACGATGAAGTAGTCGGGCTTCAATTCGCGGAGCTCCTGTTCGAAATCCAGGATCCCCGTGCCGCGCGAGATGAAGGCGTCCTTCACGTAGGACACCGATTTGACCATGAACAGGCGCTCCCGCTCGGAATTGACCGGCATGCGCCCCTTCAGGCCCCACACCGTCCTGTCCGAGCCCAGGGCCACGTGCACGTCGCCGTAGGCGGAGGCCTCCTTGAAGAACGCCACGTGCCCGCTGTGCAGGAGATCGTAACAACCGCTTACGAAGACAATCTTGGCCATAAGGGTTCGGTGCCTGGCAACGCCTTTCACGGGTTCGGGTTCGAGAACGGGCCCGCCGGCCCGACGAGCCTTCCGCGCCGTCCGATCCCGCCGCTCGCCGCTCAGGATCGATTCCCAGCGTACGGAGCGATCAGGACGCTGTCAAGCTCGATACGCGCCGCGATCGTCGATCGCGCGGATACAAAAAAAAGCGACGCGGCCCTCGGCCCCCGCCGGGCCGAGGAACCGCGTCGCCGGAGGCCGATGCGGAGGCGCTCAGGGCTTGAGCGCGAAGGTCACTTCCATCCGTATCTCCTTCGCGGGCATCCCGTAGCCGAAGGTCTTGAGAGAGGAGTTCCAGATATTGATGAAGTACACGATCGTGTACGAACCGTCGATCTCCGTCACGAAGACGTCGGCGCCGCCCTTGAGATTCACCTGCTTCCCGTCCAGGAAGAGCTTTGCCGAGACGACGTCCACGAGCCCGTAGGGGATGTCCGTGGAGACCATGGCCACGTTCAGGGATTTGGGCGTCGCGCCCGTGTCCGCGAGGTCGAATCCGCTCAAGGACACGGTGACGGCCTTCCCCGCCTCGACGTCGGCTTTCGTGAAGGCCGCGTCGACGATCGTCCCCGGCGCCCGGCCGTCCTCGGATTTCCCGTTCTCCGTGTCGTAGAGGCCGTTCTTGAACTGCTCGGTCTCCCCGCCGTAGCTAGCGGCCCCGTAGGAGTTGCGGAAGACCCAGCTGTCCGCCGCCTGGATCCCGAAGTAGGCGTGATACGTACTCCCCGCGTCCAGGGTCGCCTTCGGCAGCTCCTTCTTCGCGGCCTTCGGGGCGCCCGCGGCCAGGGTCCGGAATTTCACGCGGACCTCGTTCTTCTCGGGGTCGATCCTGAGGCCCTTCACGGCCGAGGCGATGTTGCGGTGCCCGGCCGGGGGGAAGCCCTCCACCATCTCGATGGCGGGGGCCCATTCGTTGATGATGGGCAGGTCGAGCGTCTTCTTCTGGTTCACGGCCTCGAGCCCCTCGTTGTTGACGAGGGGTATCGAGACGCCGTTGACGCTGAACGAATCGACCGTGACGAGGCAGGAATCGATCTCCGAAGCGGGCGCGTGGTTCTCCTCCACCTCCACGTCCTTGAGGTAGAGCGCGGCGATGTTGCTCAGGACGAGCTTCGAGGCGTTGAAGCTGACCTCGTATTCCTTTTCCTTCCCGCTCTCGATGACGAGGGGCTCCGACTTGACGCTGCTCCAGCCCGCTCCCTCGAAGAGGTAGACCCGCGCGAGGACGCCCCCGTCCATGGACACCGTGAGCGCGCACTTCGCGGATTTCCCGTTCGGAAGCGTCGCGACGATGTCGCACTTCCCGCTGCCCGAGGCCTTCACCACGCCGTCCCAGGCCACCGCCACGGTCTCGTCGGATGAGGACCACTCGGCCTTCTCCTCCCCCGTGCCCTTGCTGATCTCGGCGCTCAGGATCGCGGTCCCGCTCGGCTGCATCTTGAGCGTCGCCTGGTCCAGGCGGATCCTCGCGTTCGACGCCGCCGCGGCCTTGAGCGCGTAGACGCCCATGATGGCGTCGATGATCCCTTGCTGGCTGATCTTCACGGTGCCGGGAACCACGTTGCCCTCGGCGTCGGCCTTCTTTCCGCGGTCGAAGAGCGCGAAGCCGTACTTCCCGTTCCAGCCGTTGTCCCAGACCACCGGAACGCAGCCGACCCGCTTCGCGTTCTCGCACACCTTCTTGGCGAAGTACGCGCGGTACGTACCGCTGTCGGGATCGTCCTCGGTCTTGTCGATGCTCCCCCACTCGCCCAGGATCACGGGGATGCCCTTGGAGGTGAAGACGGCGCGGATCTTGTTGAACTGCTTGGCCATCGATACCTCGGGCCCGTTCGCGCGGTCCGGCTTCGCGGCGAAGGAGCCCCACT
>CAYNQK010000091.1:0-12848 GCA_964399285.1 uncultured Spirochaetales bacterium
GCCGAGGGCCCGCTCGGCGGAGCCGAGGGCCCGCTCGGCGGAGCCGAGGGCCCGCTCGGCGGAGCCGAGGGCCCGCGCGAGGAGCGCGGCCCGGGACGGCTCCACGGAGCCTGGATCCGGCTCAACGAGGCGCTCCGCGCCGCCGAGCTCCGCCACGGGATCGAGCGCCTGAACGAGGAGTATCCCTCAGGGAAGCCTTTCAGGCCGCACGCGACCCTCGCCCGCTCGCACGCGGACCCGGTGCCGCGGAAGGCGCTCGCGGAATTCTCTCCCCTCGCTTCCGGCCTCGTTGAATCGCCGTTCCTGATCGACGCGTGTACGCTGTACGAGTCGCGTCTCGGGAGGGAGGGCGCCGAGTACGTCCCCCTCGAGACGGCGCGGCTCGAGGGAACGGAGGATTGATGCGCGCGGTCGACGTCATCAGGAGGAAGCGGGACGGGGAGCGGCTCTCCGCGGAGGAGATATCGTTCTTCGTCCGTGGCGCGGTGGACGGCTCGGTGCCGGCCTACCAGGTATCCGCCTGGCTCATGTCGGTCTACTTCCGCGGCATGGACGGGGAGGAGACCGCCACGCTCACGGAGGCCATGCTCCGCTCGGGCCGCTCCATGGACCTCTCGGGCCTCGCGGGGCCCTTCGTGGACAAGCACTCGACGGGCGGGGTGGGGGCCAAGACCTCGCTCGCCCTCGCGCCCGCCGTCGCCGCCTGCGGGGCCATGGTGCCCATGATGTCGGGCCGCTCCCTCGGGCACACGGGCGGCACGCTCGACAAGCTCGACTCCATCCCCGGCTACCGGAGCCGCCTCGATCCCGCCGAATTCCGGAGGATCATCGAGCGCGACGGCTTCGCCATGACGGGGCAGACGGAGGAGATCGTTCCCGCGGACCGCCTCCTCTACGCGCTCCGCGACGTGACCGGCACCGTCGAGTCCGTCCCCCTCATCACCGCGAGCATCCTCTCCAAGAAGGCGGCCGAGGGCGCGGACGCCCTCGTCCTGGACGTGAAGTCCGGCTCGGGCGCCTTCATGAAGACCGTGCCCGAGGCCGAGGTCCTCGCGTCGTCGCTCTGCTCCACGTGGAAGGCGATGGGGAAGCGCATGGTCGCCCTCGTCACGGACATGGGGACGCCGCTCGGTAGGAAGGTGGGGAACTTCCTGGAAGTCGAGGAGATCCTCGACTGCCTCGAGGGCCGCTGGCCCGGGGACCTCCGCGAGCTCACGCTGAGGCTCGGCTCATGGATGCTCGTCGCCTCGGGCAGGGCGGATTCGGTGGCGGCCGGGGAGGCCGCCTTCGAGGGCGCGATCTCCTCGGGGAAGGCGATGGACGCGTTCATGCGCAACGTGCGAGCCCAGGGCGGCGATCCCGATAGGCTCGCCGCGATGCGCGGGAAATTCCGCGCTCCGCTCTCTCGCGCGCTCCGCTCTTCCTTCTCGGGCCCCGTCGGGCGCCTCGACGCCTACCGCGTCGGGCTCGCCGCGCTCGCCCTCGGGGCTGGACGGGCGCGCGCGGAGGACGCGGTCCTTCCCGACGTCGGCATCGTCCTCGAGCGCAAGCCGGGCGAGGATGCCCGCGCGGGCGAGCCCCTCTGCGTCCTTTATGGCCGGAGCGAGGCCGCCCTCGACGAGGCCGAGGCCCTGCTCGGGCCCGCCTACGCGCCGGCCGACGGGGGCCTGAGCGGAACCGCCGTTCCCGAATCCATCGTCATCAAGGAAATACAAGCGTTATGATCTGGCTCAAGAAGGACATCTCCTCGGAGGAGGTGCAGGAGGTCAAGGCGCGCCTCGGCGTCGACGCGCTCACCGCTTCCATACTCCTCAGGCGCGGCGTCGAGAAGGGCGATGAGGCCATGTACTACCTCGAGGACGACCCGCGCTTCATGCACAGCCCCTTCCTCTTCAAGGACATGGAGGACGCGGTGGACCGCATCCTCGCCGCCGCGGAGGAGGGCGAGAAGGTCATGGTCTTCGGCGACCGCGACGCGGACGGGGTCACCGCCGCCGCCCTCCTCTCGGGCGCGCTCGAGGAGGCGGGGATCGAGGCCGAGGTCAGGCTTCCCGAGGGCGACGAGCCCTACGGGCTGAGCGTCGCCGCGATCGAGGACTTCGCCTCGCGCGACGGGACCCTCGTCATCACGGTGGACAACGGGATCTCCTGCGCGGCCGAGGTCGCGCGCGCGGCCGAGCTCGGCGTCGACATCATCGTGACGGACCATCACAACCCGCCCGAGGAGGCGCCGCGCGCGGTCGCGGTGATCAATCCCAAGTGCGCCGATTCGGGCTACCCATTCCGCGAGCTCTCGGGCTGCGCGGTCGCGTACAAGCTCGCGCAGGCCCTCCGCTTCGCGCGCACGGGCCCGTACAAGGAGACGGTCTGCCTCCTCAACGCGCGCCCGGTGAACGAGGCCGTGGCCGTGGACGCCTCGCTCTTCTGCAACATGGCCATCACGCGGCGCGTCACCGAGTTCCTGATGCCGGGCGCGGTGGACCTCGGGAAGACCCGCCTCCTCCCCTTCCTCCGGGACAAGCGCATCGTCGCCTGGGACGCGGCCCTGCAGAAGCGCCTCCTCAGGAAGGCCCTCGGGGACGGCGTGGACATCAATCTCTACGACGTCCGCGACGAGGTGGCCTCCGCGATGCCGCAGACACGCGGCATGTCCCTCCTCGGCCTCCGCGAGATATCCCGGATGGCCCGCTACCGCGACGACGACGCGGGGGAGATGGGCGTCTTCGAGAGCGTTTTCCTCTCCTTCGTCCAGCGCTCCGCGAAGGCCTCGGGGGAAGCGGACGCCTTCGACCTCCAGCTCGCGGCCCTCGGGACCATCGCGGACATGATGAGCCTGCGCGGCGAGAACCGCATCATCGTGAAGCGGGGGCTCTCGGCCATGGCCAAGCGCCCCCGTCCCGGCCTCGCGGAGCTCCTCGCGGACCTCGATCTCGGCGGAAGGAAGACGGGAGGGCGCTTAGGCGCGCGGGACGTCTCCTTCAACCTCTCGCCCGTCGTCAATTCCGCGGGCCGGCTCGGGAAGCCGAGAGTCGCCTACGACCTCCTCGCGGAGAAGGACGGCGGAAAGCGGGCCGCGCTCTCAGGCGAGCTCCGCGGACTGAACCAGGAGCGCAAGCTCATGGGGGACGACGCCTGGGAGGGCGCCCGCGCGGAGGCCAACGCGAGCCTCGAGCGCGCGGGGGGGAAGCTCGCCCTGGTCGCGGACTGCGGGCTCTCGCGAGGCGTCACGGGCATCATCGCGAGCCGCCTCGTCAAGGTCCTCAAGGTCCCGGCCATCGTCTGCGCGGCCCTCCCGGACGGTACGGTCTCCGGCTCGGTGCGGTCCGCGCGCGGCCTGGACGTCCGCTCCTTCCTCGAGTCCTTCGCCGACGTCCTCATCGACTTCGGCGGCCACGACTACGCGGCGGGATTCTCGATCGAGGCGGCGCGCTTCGGAGAATTCCGGGAACGCGTCGCCTCCCTCGCGCCCGGCATCGAATTCCCCGACTCCGCGGAGGAGACGGTGGCCGTGGACGCGGAGCTTCCCCTCGACTACCTCAAGCCCGAGCTCATCGACGTGGCCGAGCGCTTCGAGCCCTCGGGCCAGGACTCGCCGCCCGCGACCTTCCTCGCCCGCGGCCTCCTCATCGCTTCCATGGACATCATGGGCAAGCGCGAACCCATGCACCTCCGCCTCACGCTGGATTCGGGGAAGCACAAGTGGCCGGCCGTGTACTGGCAGGCGGCGGAACGAGCGGGACGCGACCTCTCGATCGGCGTCAAGGCGGACTTCGTGTTCACCATGGGGCGGGACGGCTTCTCAGGCGCGGACGCGCCCCGGCTCTTCATCGTCGACGCGAAGCCCTCGGGGGCCGGCGGGGAGCGGGAAAGATGAGGCGATTCACCGGAGTCCTCCGCCGATCATCCCGGCGCGCGCGCGCGGGAGCCCTCATGGCAGCGATCCTCTCGTTCGCTCGCGCGGTTTCAGCCGCTCAAACGGATGAAGCGCCCAAGCCGCCCGTCATGGAGTACCCGCGGAGCGTCAAGCAGGGCTCCATCCTCGTGCTCAAGGTGCGGAACGAGGCGGAGATCACGAGTCTCACGGCGCGGCTCCTCAAGCCCTCGGAGGGAGCGGAGCCGAAGGAGATATGGATCTCCGAGGGCAAGCCGCGAATGACCGCCTCGGGCGAGCGCGCCATGCTCGCCTTCCTCTGCGTCCCCCTCTCCGTACAGGCGGGCGAATACGTCCTGTCGGTATCGGCGGTGACGGGGGAGAGGCCCTGGGAGGCCGAGGCGCCCGTCACGGTCGAGGCGCGGAAGAGCCCGTACATGGAGATAAAGCTCAACGAGGCGCTCACCGGGATCAAGGCCTCGCCCGATCCGCGCAAGGCGGAGGAGTCGCGCGAGATCAGCGCCCTCCTCACGGGAGGGGACGCGAGCGCGGATTTCATCGCGGGTCCCTTCGCGCGCCCCCTCGCCGAGAAGGCCGTCACCGCCACCTTCGGCGACGCGCGCAAGTATCTCTACGCGACGGGCGGAAGCTCGACCTCCGTGCACCTCGGGCTCGATCTCCACCACGATACGGGCGTTCCCGTCGCCGCGTCGGGGCGGGGCAGGGTGGTCATGGCCAAGGAAAGGATCGTGACGGGCAAGACCGTGGTCATCGAGCACGAACCCGGCCTCTTCAGCCTGTATTACCACATGGACAGGATCGACGTGGCGGTCGGGGACTTCGTCGAGGCGGGACGGACGGTGGGGGCCGTCGGGTCCACCGGCCTCGCGACGGGCCCGCACCTCCACTGGGAGCTCCGCCTCCGCGCGGAAGCCGTCGATCCCGAGTGCCTCGTGGGGAATCCCATCCTCGAGGGGCTCGTGAATCCCTAGGCGACGGCTTCCTCTCGCCGGCCCGGCCCTGGTAGAATGAATCCATGAGGGCAGAAGAGAAGCGGCGCGCCTGGGAAAGCCTTTCCGTAATCGAGGACTTCCTATCCGGGGGCCTCGCGCGCCCGCGCGTCGAACCCGCCTTCTCCGACGGGCCGCTCGCGCGAGCGGATCGACGCGCCGCTCCGGCTCCGCGGTCCGCGGACCGCCGCCCGCCCGCGCCGCACGCGGTGCCCGGACTCGATCCCGCGGCTCCCATCGCCGCGCTCCCGGGGGATACGATAGAGACGATCAAGGCCGAGGTCCTCGCGTGCCGCAAATGCCGGCTCTGCGAGAAGCGCTCGCTCGCCGTGCCGGGAATAGGAAGCGGGGAGCCCCTCGGCATGGGGGGGGGCGAGGGCCCCGGCGCCGAGGAGGTCACGCAGGGCAGGCCCTTCGTCGGTCCCGCGGGCCAGCTCCTCGACAAGATGCTCGCCTCCATCGGGCTCTCCCGGGATAAGAACGCCTACATCGCCACCGTGGTGAAGTGCCGCCCGCCCATGAACCGCGATCCCGCCCCCGACGAGCAGGCCGCCTGCGCGCCCTACCTCTCGCGCCAGATCGCGGTCCTCCGCCCGCGATACATCCTCTCGGCGGGGCGCGTCTCCACGCAGGCCCTCCTCGGCGTGCGCGAGCCCGTGACGAGGCTCCGCGGCCGCTTCCACGATTTCCGCGGCATCCCCCTCCTCGCCACCTACCATCCCTCGGCCCTCCTCCGCGACGAGGCCCTGAAGCGCCCGGCCTGGGAGGACCTCAAGCTCCTCCGGGATCGGATGCGCGCCGATGGATGAGTTCCTGGACGTCGTCTTCGACGTCCCGCTGGACAGGCGCTTCACCTACGCGAACAAGCCGGACGCCCCGGCCGCCCCCGGGATGAGGGTGGAGGCGGACTTCGGCTCGAGGAAGGCCCTCGGCTACGTGGTCGCGGGCAGGTCCGCTCCGCCGGAGGGCCTCGAGCCCTCGCGCGTGAAGGCGGTGCGGCGCAGGATCGACGACGAGCCCCTCTTCACCGCCGAGCAGATCGCGCTCGCCAAATGGATGGCGCGGTCCTACTTCTCCTCCGAGGGAGAGTGCCTCGCGCGCATGCTGCCCGGAGGACGGCGCGAGAGCGAGTTCCCCGGGTCGGGCCTCGAGGAGTCCGAGATCGATTCAACGCCGCACGAGCTCTCCGGCCTCCAGTCCTCCGCCCTCGAGGGCATCCTCTCCGATCCGGGCGGCGGCTACCACTACCTCTTCGGCGCGACCGGCTCGGGGAAGACCGAGGTCTTCCTCCGCGCCGCCGCGCGCGTCATGGAAGCGGGGCGCGGGGCCATCTACCTCGTCCCCGAGATCGCGCTCTCCGCGCAGGTCGAGGAGGCCGTCCGCGCGCGCTTCGGACCGACCGCGGCCGTGATCCACTCGGGGCTCACGCCCTCGCAGAAGCTCGCGGAGTGGCGCCGCGTCCTCTCGGGCGACGCCCGCATCGTCGTGGGCGCGCGCTCCGCGGTCTTCGCGCCCGTGCCCCGCCTCGGCCTCATCGTCATGGACGAGGAGCACGAGGCCTCGTACAAGTCGGGGAGCTCTCCGCGCTACCACGCGCGGCAGGTGGCCATGCGCCGCTGCTCGGACTCGGGCGCGGTCCTCCTCATGGGCTCGGCCACGCCCTCCGTCGAGGCCTGGCACCTCATGGCCGAGGGGAAGATCCGGCGCCACGACCTGGGCGGGAGGCTCTCGGGCGGCGCCGAGAGCGAGGTGCGCGCGGTGTCCATGGCGGGGGAGTCCTCCTGCGTGTCGAAGGAGCTCCAGGCCGAGCTCCGCGCCGCGAAATCCGCGGGGCGGCAGTCCATCCTCTTCCTGAACCGGAGGGGCTTCTCCTACTTCTTCCACTGCAGGACCTGCGGCTACGAGCTCGCCTGCGACCACTGCTCGGTATCGCTCACCTTCCACAAGGAGCGCGGGCGGATGATCTGCCACTACTGCGGCTTCCAGCGCTCGCCGCCCTCGGTCTGCCCGGACTGCGGATCGCTCGACGTGGGATACTCGGGCTTCGGCACCGAGGCGGTGGAGGAGGAGGTCGCGCGGCTCTTCCCCGACATGGCCGTGAAGCGCCTCGACGCCGACGCGCTCAAGCGCAAGGGCGACCTGGAGCGCGTCCTCTCGGACTTCCGCTCGGGGAAGATCGACATACTCCTCGGGACGCAGATGGTGGCCAAGGGGCTCAACTTCCCCGGCGTGAGGCTCGTGGGCGTCGTGATGGCGGATACCGCGCTCCACCTACCCGATTTCCGCGCGGCCGAGCGGACCTTCTCCCTCATCGTGCAGGTCTCGGGCCGCGCGGGGAGGTTCTTCCCGGACGGCCGCGTGGTGGTGCAGACGCTGAGGCCCTCCGCGCTCGCGGTGCGCTGCGCCGTGGAGAAGGACGTGGAGGGCTTCTACGCGGCGGAGCTCGAGCAGCGGAAGGCCGCGGGCTTCCCGCCCTTCGCCCGGCTCGTCCGCTTCGTCTTCCGCTCGAAGGAAAGGGAGCGCGCGTCGGCCGCGGCCTCCGCCTTCGCCTCGGGGGTCAGGGACGCGCTCCCTCCGGGGGCGGAGGCCCTCGGGCCGGCCGAATGCCCGGTGGGGCGGGTCGCGGGAAGCTGGCGCTTCCAGCTCATTTTCCGCGCCGCGGATTACGGGCCGCTCCACGCCGCGCTCCGCTCGTACTGGGACGGCTTCGAGAGCGGAAACGGCGTCTACGCGGAAGCGGACCCGGACCCCGTCAGCCTCCTCTGATTCGATTTCCGAACAAACGCGGAAGCGGGTTTAGTCGAGCGGCAGCTCGACAGGGCTCAGTCGATCGGCAGCTCGACGATGAAGGCGTTCACGCCCTCGCGGCTCTCGGCGCGGACGGGCCATCCCTCCGCGCGGCAGGCCTCGAAGGCCTGCTTCATCCTCGCCGCCCGTTCCCCGCCGCCGTCCTCGCTCCAGGGGCGTTCGCAGGAGGCGCAGGACGATGAACAGCCTGAGCAGGGGCGGAGGGGCTCTCCCGTTCCGCTCACGGAAAGCAGGCCGGGCGCGAGCTCGATGGAGAGCGTGCCGGGGCGGCCTTTCGCGGGCATCCCCTCGACGAGCGCGAGCACCATGCCCTCCACGGCCAGCACGGCGTTCCGCCTCCTCGCCCTCACGGCGATCCCGGAAGGTACCTTGAGCTCGTGGCGCGCGCGGGAGAACACGGCGGGGTCCTCGAGGAGCATGACCTTCACCCCGCCCAGGAGCATGCCGAGGTCGAATCGCTCGGGCTCGTCGGAGCCCTCCTCCGCGGAGAGCGCGCGGATCTCGTCGATCCTGCGGACCATGCAGTCCATGTATGACTTGATCCGCTCCGATGCCTTGTCGAGCTGCCCGCGATCCATGTAGTAGAGCGCCGCGCTGAGCTGCGTGAGGTCGTTCTTGAAGGCGTGTATCGCGTTGAAGACGCGCTGTCCGAGTATCGACAGGGGCTCGCCCGGTTCGGGCAGCCCGGACCCGGCGGAACGCGATCCCGGCGATGGAGGCGTTTCCTGCATGACGGGCTCCTCCTCCGGTCCCCCGCGGGACCGACTCGAATGATAGGACCGGAGGCGAGTCTTCGTCAAGGAACGCGGCGCGCGGAACCGCGATAGAAAGGCCTCGGCGCGGGGGCCGCGGCCGCGGCGGCTTCGGCCTCACTTCACCTTGAACACCATCTGCGTCGGGCTCACGAACTTGAGCGAGACGACGAGGCAGGTGAAGGAGATGAGGAAGTATATGACGGCGAGCGCGTCGACGGCCTGGGGCGGCCTCGCGCCGGCGGCGTACGCGTCGGCGTAGAGGGCCACGACGATGGTCTGGTTGCCGCCCCCCGCGATGAGATACGTGAGCTCGAAGAGCGAAATGGACTTGACGAGCGAGAGGAGGCCCGCCGTGAGGATGCCCGGCACGGTGAGGGGGATCAAGACCTTCCTGAAGATCGTGAGGCGCTTGGCGCCGAGCATCTTGGCCGCGGATTCGAGGTTCACGCTCACCTGCTCTATGAAGGGCGTGAGCACGAGGATCATGAAGGGCACGATGGGCACGAGGTTCACGAGGACGACGCCGATCACGCGGGAGGCGAGCCTCGCCTTGTAGCAGAGCATGGCGAGCGGCATGCCGTAGGCCATGGGGGGCACGATCATGGGGAGCATGAAGAGGGCCATGAGGAAGGCCTTGCCCTTGAAGTCGTGCCTGGCGAGGGCGTACGCTGCGGGGTAGGAGATGAGGAGGGCGAGGAACACGTCCGCGAAGGCGACGATGAAGGTCGTGCGCATGAGCTTGGGGATGTCGTGCTCGCCGGCCACGAACTTGTACCAGTCGAGGGTCCATTCCTTCGGCAGGACTCCCGAGTACCACCGTATCGAGAGCGAGTTGACCACGACCGTGAGGATGATGCCCAGGACGATCGCGATGTAGACCGCGATCGCGAGCCCGAAGAGGATCGACGACGGCCGCAAGGTTCTCTTGTCCAGCATGTCCTAGCCCTTTCCCACGATCGAGGCGCCTTTGTACATCTTGTTGCGGAGCGCGAGCACGATCGCGATGACCGCGAGCTCTATGCCCGCCATCGTCATGGATATCGCGGTCGCCGCGTTGAAATTGAATTTCTCGAAGGCCCACTGGTAGGCGGCGATCGAGATCACCCTCGTGGAACCCGACGGCTGGCCGAGGAGGACGGCCGAGGGATAGACGGAGAAGGCCGCCACGAAGTTGAGGCAGAAGGCTATGGCGATGCCCGGGACCATGAGGGGGAAGAGGACCTTCCAGAAGGTCTGCCACTTGTTCGCGCCCAGCATCTGGCTGGCCTTCTCGAGGTCGGGGTTGATCCCCGAGACGTAGCCGAGCAGCATGAGGAAGGCGTAGGGGAATCCCTGGAGGCCCACCGAGATCATGACGCCGAGCTCGTTGTGGGTGAATTGGACGTAGGAGTCCTCCTTCACGAGGTGGATGAGCCTCAGGAACTGGTTCAGCCATCCCTGCTTGCCCATGAAGGTGAGCATGCCCTGGGAGACGAGCACCGTACCGAGCGTGATTGGGAGGATGAGGAAGAAGGTGATGATCTTCTCCCCCCGCATGCCCCGGCGCATGAAGTAGGCGAAGGGGACGGCGAGGCCCACGCACGCGACGGTGATCGGAAGCGCGAGCTTCAGCGTGGTCCATATCGTGGCCCTGTCCCACGGGTCCGAGAAGAAGCGCCGGTAGTTGTCCAGGGTGAAGCCCCCGGCCTCCTTGGTCAGGCTCAGGAAGAGGCCGTAGACGAAGGGGTAGAGGAAGAGGACGGCGATGAAGCCCACGGCGGGCGCGAGCATCGCGTAGAGGCCGCTGCGCGAACCGAGCTTCATTTCGCGGTCTCCGAGGCCGGGAAGACGAGGACCCTCTCGGGATCGGCGAACGCGTCGAAGGTCTCGCCCTCCGACACCGGATAGGCGGAGCGTATGTCGATGCGCTGCTCGGGGGCGGACGCGAAGGAGGCCGACACTTGGCTCACCTTGCCCTGGTACTCCACGAGCCCCGCGACGCAACGCATGCGGTTCGGTCCCTCGCCCGGGCCCGGCTGGATGTCCTCGGGGCGGATCGCCGTCACCACGGGGATTCCCGCGACGTACGCGCGCTCGAGGGCCGCGCGCCTCGGGTCGTTCGCGCCGAAGGCGACCATCGCGGAGAGGGAGCCCCCCTCCGTGCGCACTGTGACGGAGAGTCCGCCGCCCGCGGCCTCGAGCCGCTCTATCCTGCCGGTCCAGGCGTTCTTGTAGCCGACGAAGTCGGCGACGAAGGCGTTCGCGGGATCGGAATATATCTTCTGGGGCGTGCCCACCTGCTGGATCTTTCCCGATTTGAGCACGACGATCCTGTCGGAGAGCGCGAGGGCCTCGCTCTGGTCGTGCGTGACGTAGATGGTCGCCACCCTGAGGCGCTCGTGGAGCGACTTGATCTCGTAGCGGAGCTCGACGCGGAGCTTCGCGTCGAGGTTCGAGAGCGGCTCGTCGAGGAGGAGGAGCCGCGGCTCGAGCACGATGCAGCGGGCTATGGCCACGCGCTGCTGCTCGCCGCCCGACATCTGGGCGGGGAACTTGCTCCCGTAGCCCTCGAGGTGGACGAGCTTGAGCGCGTCCTCGACCTTGCGCTCTATCTCGGCCCTCGGCAGCTTGCGGATCTTGAGCCCGAACGCGACGTTCTCGCGCACCGAGAGGTGCGGGAACAGCGCGTAGTTCTGGAATACCATGCCGAAGCCGCGCTTCTCCGGCGCCAAGCGCTGGCGGGAGTCGTCGACGCACTCGTCGTCGATCCATATCTCCCCCGACGTTATGGGAATGAGGCCGGTGATGCAGTTGAGGGCGGTCGACTTCCCGCAGCCCGAGGGGCCGAGGAAGGTGACGAATTCGCCCTTGCCGAATTCGATGGAGAAATCGTCGACCGCGGTCCTGTCGCCGAACCGCTTCGTCATGTTCCGGACGGATAGTTTCTTGAAGTCCTTCATCGCTGGTGAAACTCCGAGGCGTTCGAGCGCCCGATCGGTGACGCCTCCCCCCGTCGACGGGGGGAGGCCGGGAGGCTGTCCGCTTATTTCTTTACCTTGGCTCCGACGAGCTTGTCCCACATGTCGAAGGCTTCCGTCGTGGCGGCGGCGCCGAGGGGCGGGACCTGCTTCATGGAGGCGATGGCCTTGTCGTACTCGGGGCGGAGGAATGGCTTGAGCTTGTCCTTGATGTCCGCGGGGGCCATGTCCAGGGTGATGCCCTTCTGCGACGGGCCGGGATAGAAGTAGCCGTTGCCGTACAGGTAGGCCTGCTGATCGGCCTTGAGGAGCCACTTCATGAGCTCGATGGTGACGGCGAAGCGGTCCTTGTCCTTCTCGAGGCCCTTGGGGATGGCCATGAAGTGCGCGTCGTTGATCCAGGTCGTGCCCTTGAACCAGGTCCCCTGGAACGTGGCGGGGATGGTGGCGAGGAAGCGCTGCTGGACGTCCCAGCCGATGTGGCTCGCGAGGATCCAGCGGGTTCCCTCGGCGAGTTCCTTGAACGTGATGCCCGTGCCGGAGGGGTAGTACTCGACGTACTGGTCCAGTTCCTTGAGGTAGGCCCAGGTCTTGTCCCAGGTCTTGGGATCCTTGGGGTCCTTGTCTCCGAGGAGGTAGGGGAGGCCGAAGACGAAGCTCTTGCCGGGGCCGGAATTGGCGGGCCGGGCGTACATGAATTTGCCGGGGTTGGCCTTGGCCCAGGCGAGGAGCTCCTCGGGGGTCTGCGGGACCTTGGGAACCTTCTCAGGATTATAGGTGAGCATGGGAGCGCCGTAGCAGAAGGAGATGCAGACGCCGTTGCCGTCGTAGAGGTCGAAGGCGGCCTTCGCTCCGGGCAGGTAGTTGTCGATCTCCTTCTGGAAATCCTTCTTCCTGGCGGGAATGACCTGGTAGTAGACGCCCTGCTCGACGCCGGAGGCCATGCCGTCGGTGCCGGTGAGGACCATGGTGGTGTCGAGGACGCCGGCCATCTGCTGCGCCTTCAGCTTGGAGGCCAGTTCGGGCGTCGTGAGCTTGACGTACTCGATGTCCGCGACCATCTCCGGGTACTTGGCCTTGAAGGCCTCGATGGGAGCCTTCGAGAGCGTCAGGTTGCCGGCGGTGTCGATGATCTGAAGCTTGACCGGCTTCTTCACCTTGACTTGCGCGCCCAGGGACTGGGCGGCGAGGAGCGCGGCGACGACCGCCGCTACGGCGAGGACGCCGTTCCGTTTCCGAGTGAGCATGATTCTCCCCCTTACGTGATCCATCGCCTCGGACCGCGCCGGGTGGCGGAAGGCGTCGCCCGCGGGGGGCGCGCCTCCGTACATCCCGCGCCGGAGCCCGGCGCGCCTATTCAGGCGCCGCGTCCGTAGGTCGCGACACTCTGGAGCCTGGCCGCGGCGGGCGCATAGAGCGGATTACTTTTTTTCTCCAGAATATTACT
>CAYNQK010000092.1:0-12537 GCA_964399285.1 uncultured Spirochaetales bacterium
ATCGGCGGGGAGGTGGGGGTGGCCATCGGGGGGCATCTCGCGGCCATAGCCCGGGCCAAGCAGGTTTTCTGCATCACCCATCTAGCCAGCATCGCCGTTAGGGCCGATAATCACCTTAAGGTGGAGAAAGTCGAGGAGGGCGCGCGCTCCCTCGCCCGCGTCTCGAGGGTCTCGGGCAGGGCGCGCATCGAGGAGATCGCCCGGATGCTCTCGGGGGCCGAGGGCGGCGAGGCGAGCCTCAGGCACGCCGAGGAGCTCCTCAAGCGATCCGCTCCGCCGGGGAGCGACTGATGGCCAAGATCACCGCCGAGGCCAGGAAGGCCTACGCCGACAAGGTCGCCGAGTACAAAGTCCTCATTTCGCAGGGGCTCGCCCACGAGAAGACCTTGAACGAGCTCCTGTCGAAGGATCCGGAGGGCGCGGGCTACAAGCGCATCAGCCTCGCCGAAGAGGCCTTGATGGTCTACTCGCACACCCTCCTCCTCAACACGCTGTCGGTGTCCATGCTCGGGATCCGGAACGAGGACTGGCTCTCCGAGGCGCGCAAGGTCCTGTACCGCGCCCTCAAGTACCTCGAGGACGTCGTCACGCCCTACATCGACGCCCCCTTCTCCGATTACGAGGGGAAGCTCGCCGAGATCGCGGACTACGCGTCCGACATGCGGCATTCGCTCCTCCTCAAGGTGGGCTTCGCCATCCAGCAGCTCGAGGAGGGCTTCGGAGAGACCTCCAAGTGGAAGTGGTCTTTCGTGGAGATCTGGGCCAAGTACGCGACGATCGCCAAGAACATGCTCAACCTCAAGACACTCGTGAAGGACATGGACCTGGACTCGCCCTTCCGCGAGGCCACCACGGACCACCTCAACCTCGTGAAGAAGCTCTTCCAGCAATCCGCTGACCGTTACCGCGAGAAGTACGAGCTCGTCTCGTCCCGCGAGGAGGACTTCAACCTCGCGATCATGTACCTCGCGGCGCTCAAGCGCCTTCACGCGATCCTGGGCGAACGGGACGAGGTTGACACCCTCAAGAAGAAGATCGAGATCTGGAACAACAAGAAGGAAGCGGACGCCAAGAAGCGAGACGAGCTCGCGAAGGCCCCCGCGCGACCGACGGGCTCGCCCGAGCAGTGAGCGCCGCGCCGCTCCTCATCCTCATCGATTCCGGCCAGCGCTCCCGGCCGATCTACCTCACTTGTCGCCCGTACCCAGGTCGTGAAGGGAATCCTCGGGGTAGAGCTGGCCGAGGCTGAGCGTCCGCGAGCGGACGGCGTCTGGGCCGTAGCGCACCGGCATGCCGGGGGGGCAGAGCTCGGTGAGCACCTGCCGGCACGCGCCGCAGGGCGGCACGGGAACGTCGGCGTCGGGCGTGCAGAGGGCGAGGGCCGTGAAGGAGCGCGCGCCCGCTGATACCGCGGCGACGAAGGCCGACCGCTCGGCGCAGATGGTGAGCCCGTACGACCGGTTCTCGACGTTGACTCCCGTGAAGACCCGCCCGTCCTCGCAGAGGAGGGCCGCGCCGACCCTGAACATCGAATAGGGCGCGTACGCGCGCGACGCCGCGTCCTCCGCGGCCTTGAAGAGCATCTCGTCCATCCGCTTTCCCCCTGCGGCGCAGTATAGCCCATCGCGGGCGTCCGCGCCTCCCCGCGGGCGGGGATTCCGCCGGCGCGCGGCGTTCAGGACCGTAGCGCCTCCGAGAGGAGCGAGAACAGGAAGGACTCGAACCCGAGGCCGCCGACGAGGCGGTCCTTCATCGCGTTGAAGAGCTGGTCCCGCGAGCCCACGCCGACCTTGCGGTAAATGATGCCGAGGTGGCCTTTCACGGTCGACACCGAGAGCCCGAGCTCCGCCGCGATCTCCTTGGCGAGGAGGCCCCGGAGCTCGAGGACGAGGATCTCTGTCTCGCGGCGCGTGAGGCCGAAGCGTTCCAGGAAGGCCTTGTCCGGCGTGACGAGGGATTCCGCGGTGCTCCGGTAATCGAAGCCGCTCCAGGTCCAGAGCCGCTTCTCCCGGTCCACTTCCTTGACGCGGGCGAGCAGGGGGATCCTGCGCCCGGACCTCGAGACGATCGTGATCGGCCGGTATCCGCCCTCGCGGAGCCTCGGATCGCGGAGGACGCCGCCGGCCTCCTCGCTCAGCACGTCGCGGAGGTTGAGGGAGCGTTTCTCGTACTTTCCCTCGATCTCGAGGAGGCCCTTGGCCTGGTCGTTCAGGTACTCGATCGAGCCGTCCTCGCCGGTCTCCATGACGAACGAGGGAAGCGATTGGGCGAGCTCGCGGAATTTCCGCTCGGATTCCGTGACGCGTTCGAGCGCCTCGTCGAGGGCCGCCCTGTTCCGGGTGAGCTCCTCCACGTGGGAGATGTTGAAGAGCACCTCGGTCACGTGGTCCCTGAGCGAAACGGCGACCGCGGGATCGATCTCCCGTATCTCCGTGACGAGGAATCCGAAATGGCGGTCGGCCTTGGACAGCGCCTGAACGAAGAGCCGCTCGCCCTCCGCCGCGTCGGAGGCGCGCGACGCGAGCGCGGGGGGAAAGATGAGTTCCGAGGGGACGCGGCGCGGATGGTCGCTCTCCACGAGGGCCTTCCCGTCCGGCGCCACGGCGCAGACGAGGTGGCAGTGCCCCGTCGGCAGTTCCCCGCCCTCCGGCTCGTCGTGGAGGAGGACGCAGGTGAGGCCGAGGCCGAGGATGGGAACGAGGGCGGCGAGCCTCGCCGAAAGCCCCTCGAGGCTGAGGACGGAGCCCAGGTACTCCGTGATCTGGGCGAGGCTCGAGATCGTGCGGTAGGAGACGGCGAGCGCGCGTTTCTGCTCGTTCGGCGGCGCGATGCGCCTCGCCTCGGGGGCCTCGCGGCAGCCGCAGGACTCGCGGGGCGTGAAGGACACCGGGATCGGGTCGGCACGCGGCGGGGCGCGTCCGTCGACCGCGTCGAGGAGGATCTCCGCGGCGAGCCGCGCCTTGTCCTCGATGGGCTGGGCCACCGTGGCGAGGGTCGGCGATACCTGGAGGGACAGCTCGTCCCCGTCGAAGCCGGTGACCATGACTTCCTCGGGGACGCGGAGTCCCCGTTCCGCGAGCACCTCGAGGCCCCCGATCGCCATGAGGTCGTTGGCGTATGCGATGGCGTCGGGCGCTCCCTCGCCGAGGTCGAGGATGCGGGCGGTCGCCCTGCGGCCGCTCGGAGTATCGAAGGTCGCTTCCACGATCCAGTCCCTGTCGAGCGGCAATCCGCGCTCGGCTACGAATTCCCTGAAGGCCTCCTCGCGCTCGATGGCGTCCTTGATGTCGCGAGGCCCGCCGACATAGGCGAGTTTCCTCGCGCCATGGACGTCGCAGAGGTGGGAGAGGGCCTGGCGCATGCCGTCGCGGTTGTCCGGAGCGAGGCGGAGGCGGTCCATTGATCCCGTCGACGAGAAAAGGATGGGGATCGATTCGAGCTTGGGCGAAGAGGAGATGAAGGCGTCGAGGTCTTTCTGGTTCTGGAAGGCGCTCGTGTCGATGCAGAGGGCGTCGATCCGGCTCGGGCCGGCGAGCCGGTATACGATCTCCTGGATCTTGAAGGATTCTTTCTGGCCTCGCCAGAGGCGCGAGGCGTATACGATGAGGCCGCAGTCCTTCTCGCGGCAAAAATCCAGGAAACCGCGCCAGAAGCGCTTCTGGTAGGTCCCGTCGATATGGCTGAGCAGGAGGCCCAGCGTCGTGCGGGTCCTGGCGCCCGTGATCAGCATGGCTCCACTGTACGACCCTTTTCCGATCCGCGCCACAGGAAAATGTGCCTGATACCCAAAAAAACAGTACTCCGAGTACTGGTTTTTCGGGACTACGACGTCGATACCGGAATGGGAAAAGTCGGGTTAGCCTCAATGCGTAACGCGGTGTCATGGTCCGGATGGACCAAATTTCGCCAGGAGGTTTAGTTAATGAAGAGCATGCTGAAGATCGCCATCGTCCTGATGGCGGCGGCGGCCCTGATGGCCGGATGCGCGAACGTCGCGGGAGACCAGTTCCTCGACGCCGGGGACGAGACTCCGGGGATCCAGGCGGCCCTGACTTCGAATCAGACGGGCACGAACAACGGGTACTATTACTCGTTCTGGACGGACGGCGGCGGCTCGGTCTCCATGACCCTCGGCTCGGGCGGCAATTACTCGTCATCGTGGACGAACTGCGGCAACTGGGTCGGAGGCAAGGGCTGGAGCACCGGCGGGCGCAAGGTCGTCAATTACTCGGGGTCGTTCAATCCCTCGGGCAACGCCTACCTCACGCTCTACGGTTGGACCACGAATCCGCTCATCGAATACTATATCGTCGACAACTGGGGGACCTACCGCCCCACCGGCACCTACAAGGGCACCGTCACCACCGACGGCGGCACCTACGACATCTACACGACCCAGCGCGTGAACCAGCCCTCCATCCAGGGCACCGCGACCTTCACCCAGTACTGGAGCGTTCGCCAGTCCAAGCGCACGGGCGGCACCATCACCACCGGCAACCACTTCGACGCCTGGGCGAGCAAGGGCATGAACCTCGGGAGCCACAACTACATGATCCTGGCGACCGAGGGTTACCAGAGCTCGGGCAACTCCAACATCACGGTGAGCGAGGGCTCCGCGACGACGCCGACTCCCACGCCCGGGACCACTCCCGCCCCCAGCACCGCGCCTTCCGGCGCCATCACGCTCAACTCCTGGCAGGCCAATCAGCGCAGCTCCAGCCTCACCGTCTGGACGGGCGGCGTGGGCGGCTGGAAAGTCGGCGACTGGATCGAGTTCTCGAGCGTCAACCTGAGCGGCAAGTCCCTGCTCAATTTCAACTACGCGACCGCCCAGAGCGGAAGCTTCAAGGTCGTGATCGACAGCTATTCCGGTCAGCAGATCGGCACCTTCAACTATTCGTCGACCGGCGGCTGGAACACCTACAAGAACCAGGGCATCGGCCTCAGCCTGAACGGCGCGAGCGGTAACCACAAGCTCATGGTCATCTGCACGGGCGGCGCGGCCAATCTCGGAACGCTCACGCTCCAGTGATCACGGAGCGATGAGGGCGGGCGCATGGCTCGCTTCCTCCCTGGATCGACGGCGCTTCCCGGCACGGACCCGGGGAGCGCCTTTTTTTCCCCTTCCGCGGCATCCGGTCGCCATGCGCGGCCGGATTCCCCTTGCGCTCTCCGCCGCATTGGCGTACAAATGACGAGGCGGCGCGCCTGACCGCGCCCATGATCGAGCGTCGCGGAGGCGCCAGTGTCCGAACTCAAGGGGAAGCAGCTCCTCTGGATCGTCGCGGCCGTCCTGGCCTTCATCGCGTATTTCCTCCTCGCGGCGCGTCCGTTGCGGCGCGAGCCGGGACTCGCTCCCGTCTGGGCGCTCAGCCTCTCCGGGGACGTTCCCGCCGTTACTGCGTCCGGCGCGGGACGCGGGACTTCCATGCCCTTCAAGCTCGACGGGCGCATGGGCTACTTCTCCTCCGAAGGCAGGATCCTCCTCTCCACCGAGGCCGAGCGCGGCTCCGCGGTCGCGGAGTACGCTTACGCCAAGCGCGATCCGTCCACGGGCCGCGTGCGGTTCTCCGCGCCCGACGGAACCAGGATCCTCGAGACGTCCGCTCCCGGATATCCGGTCCTCGGGGCCGGCCGCTTCCTCATCCTCGCGGGGGAGGGGCAGAGCGTCGCCGAGTACGGCCGCGACGGAAGGATCCTCTGGGAACGCGATTTCCCCTCCCTCATCACGGCGATCGACGTGAAGGGTTCTTCCCTCGCCGCGGGCTGCCTCGACGGAAGCATCCTCGTCATCGGTCCGGGCGGCGCCGAGGCCTACCGCTTCGTTCCGGGCGGATCGAGGATCCAGGCGATATACGGATTGGCGCTCTCCGACGACGAGTCCGCGCTCGCGGCCGTCGCGGGCGCGGACAAGCAGCGTTTCCTCTACATCGAGAAGAAGGGCGGGGCGTTCAAGGTCGCTTATCACGCCTACCTCGCCTCGGACTACCGCAGGGCGGTCCCGGTCAGGTTCGCGAGCGGCGGCGAGGCGGTCTACTTCGAGCAGGAGGAGGGCCTCGCGGCCTTCGACGTCGGGCGGAAGCGGCTCTCCGCGGTGAGCGTGCTCGGCCGCGTCGCGGCCTTCGGCCTGGGTTCCCCGGGCTCGCCCTTCGCCTTCCTGAGCGACTCCGGCCGCGGACTCCAGATCTCGGTCAATCATCCGGCGAGCCTCCCCCGGCTCCGCTCCCCCTTCCCGGGTTCGGGCGCCTTCCTCGCGGAAGAGGGCGCCATGCTCTTCGCGGGCTCGGGGCGGGCGCTCGTCCGGCTCGACGCGAGGGAGGAATGATGACGGCGAGAAAGACGGGAGCGGCGGCCCTGGCCTGCGCGGGGGTCATCGCGGCCGGGGGCCTCGCGGGGTATGAATGGCCCCTCGCGGACCCCGCGGTATCCCGGACTTTCGGCACGCCGGTAGACCGGTCGTATTCGCTGAGCGTCGGAGTCGTCTCGGAGAAGGAGACCGTCAGGGCCGCGGAGGCGGGCGACGTGGTCTTCTACTCCGAGGGAGGCGACGGACCGCTCGAGGGCATGGGCGCCTGGATTGCCGTCCGGCACGAGGAGAACCTCGTGTCCGTGTACTCGGGCCTGAGGCCGGGCAGCGTGCCCGCCTACCTGAAGCGCGTCGGCCGGGGAGCGGTCGTCGGGCTCGCGGAACGCTCGGGAGACGAGGACTACGAGTCCGGATTCATGCTCTACGACCGCGAGAAGTCCCAATGGGTGAATCCCCTCCTCTTCCTCTCGCCGATCGAGGATTCAAAGGCCCCCGCGATCCGCTCCGTGGCCTTGAAGCGCGACGCCCTTCCCGTCGACCTCTCCCGGACGAAATTCCTGAGGCAGGGCAAGTCGGAGCTCATCGCCTCCTTCGGCGATACGGGGGCCGGGACGGGCGCCGTCAACGCCCCCTTCCAGGTCCAGGCGGTGCTGAACGGCGTGGAGGCGCTCAACCTCATCTGGGACGTCGCGCGCGAGCGCGAGGGGCGGATGCTGCTCTTCTCCGGCGACGGCAAGTCCTGCGGCGAATTCGCCCTCGAGGACGGGACCTTCCGCATCGGTTCCCTGCCGATCGTGCGCGGACGCGCCACCCTGGACCTCATCGTCACGGATCACGCGCGGAATTCCCGGACGGCCAGCTTCTCCTTCCAGGCCGACTGAGGGCGGCGCTCCCTGGATGCGCGGGGCCGCTTGGCGGTACACTCGACGCGGATGGAAGACATAGGCGCGCGGATAGAAGCCCTGCGCGAACGGATCGCCCGCGCGGCCGCGAGGTCGGGCAGGGATCCCGGCTCCGTGAGGCTCATGGCCGTAAGCAAATTCCGCAGGCCGGACGAGGTCCGCTCCGCGTACGCCGCGGGCATGCGCCTCTTCGGCGAGAGCCGCGTCGCCGAGGCCGCCGATAAGTCCGAGGCGGCCTTCTCGGCGCTCGCGGGGACCGAGCTCCACATGATCGGCCACCTCCAGTCCAACAAGGCGCGAGCGGCGGTCAGGATCTTCTCCTGCGTGCAATCGGTCGATTCGGCGAGGCTGGCCCTCATCCTGGACGATGAGGCCCGATCCGCGGGGAAGATGACGGGCGCCTATTTCGAGGTCCATACGGCCGAGGAATCGAAGGCCGGTTTCCGCGCGGGCGACGAGCTCTGGCGCGCCCTCGACGATGTCCTCGAGGCTTCTTCCGCGCGGGGAGGCGAGGGGGGGCTCGAGCCCGCGGGACTCATGACGATGGCTCCCTTCACGAGCGACGAAGCGCCCGTGCGCGCCTCGTTCAGGGCCCTCGCGGCCATCGGGAGGGAATGGGAGCGGCGGCATCCGGAACTGCCGCGCCCGACGCTTTCGATGGGCATGAGCGACGATTTCGAGATCGCCATCGAGGAGGGGAGCGACATGGTCAGGATCGGAACCGCGATCTTCGGAGCGCGGGCATGAGGCGAACCGCGGTCTTCCTCGCCGCCCTTCTGGCCGCGATCGTCGCGGCCGGTCCCTGCCTCGCGGACGGAGCGACGACCGCGGCGGCGACCCCGGCGGCGCCCGTTCCGGAACCTTACCGCGCCGAGGAATTCAACCCCTTCCTCCACGGGCTCAGGCGCTTCGAGACCGTCGTCATCGGTTCTTTTCCGCTCACCGTCTTCTACACGTCCCTCGTGTTCGACTGCTACCGCCTCGCGACCAAGAGCCTCGAGGCGGGGACGATCGACTCGCGCTACATGCCTTGGCCCTTCAAGGCCGCCAACTCCGTGGCCCTCACCAACGACGAGAAGACGGGCGTCCTTCTCGCGGCCGTCGGGGTCTCGGTCCTCGTCGGCGTCCTGGACATGATCATCGTGCGCGCGAAGCTCAAGGCCGAGGAGCGCAGGGCGGCCGCCCGGGCGGCCGAGACGCGGAAACAGGCCCTCGACGCCGAGAGCGGCTCGGGACCTCCCGGCGAGCCCGCCCGCGACGGCGATCCGCCCGCCGCCGATCCGCCTCCGGAATCCGAGGCGGGGCTTCCCGCCGACGGCGGGGGCGCCGGATCGGACTGATGGGCGCCTTCGAGACGCGCGTTGAACCCGGCGAGGAATCGCGCGCGGACGTTTTCCTCTCCTCGGCGCGCCGCCTCATGACGAGGAGCCAGCTCAGGAGCCGTTCCGCGGTCATCAGGGTCAACGGCAAGGCGGTCAAGCCCTCGAGGGAGCTCAAGGCGGGCGATACGGTCGCGGTAGCCTGGGACGACGAGCCGCCGCGGGACCTCGAGGCGGAGGATATCCCGATCTCCGCGCTTTTCGAGAACGACGACGTCCTGGTCGCGGACAAGGCGCAGGGCATGGTCACCCATCCCGCCGCCGGCAACTGGAGCGGCACCCTCGTGAACGCCTTCCTGTGGCGCCTCGGAGCGGGGAGGGGGGACGGCCTTTCCTCTCCGAACGCGCCCGATGGTCCCGGGGATCCCGGCGCTCGGATGCGCCCCGGCATCGTCCATCGCTTGGACAAGGACACGAGCGGAGTCATGATCCTGGCGAAGAACGATGCCGCCCTCGCCTTCCTATCCGCGCAATTCTCCTCGCGGACGGCGCGGAAGCGCTACCTCGCGATCGTGCGGGGCGCTCCTCCCCGGGAGGCGGGGCTCGTGGACACACTCCTGGGACGCGACCCGGGCGACCGGAAGCGAATCGCCGTCCTCAAGGACCGGGGGAAGAGGGCGATCACCCGGTACCGGGTCATCCGCGCCTTCGCCGAAGGCTACGCGCTCCTCTCGCTGGAACTCAAAACCGGCCGGACCCACCAGATCAGGGTCCATCTCAGGCACCTCGGATGTCCGATCCTGGGAGACCCCGTTTACGGGAAAAAGGACGCCCGATTCCCGGACGCGACCCTGATGCTCCACTCCTACCGTTTACGGATCCTCCTCCCCGGGGAAGAGGCCCCGAGGACCTTCACCGCTCCCCTCCCGGACAGGTTCAAGCGCGTTCTAGGCCGTTTATCGAAAAAAAAGGGCGGACCCTGCGGTCCGCCCTCTGGTTGGAATAGGAAAAAGGATCAGTAGCGGTTGTCCCGGCTCTCCCGGGGACGATCCATGGCTTCATTGACGCGGAGCCTGCGTCCTTCGAACTCCTGGCCGTCGAGGGCGGCGATAGCGCTCTTCGCTTCCTCGTCCCCCGCCATTTCGACGAATCCGAAGCCCCGGGCCTGGCCGGTCTGGCGATCGGTCACGACATTGGCGGAAATGACCTCGCCATAAGCGGTGAAGAGGCCGCGCAGGCCTTCCGACGTTGTCCGGTAGTTCAGGTTACCGACGTAGATCTTCTTCGCCATTCGAAAAGACTCCTCATTATTGCCGTCTTTTGCGTTTTCATGTGGTTGCCTTCATTGGGAAGAAAGGAGAAACGAGGGAACGAGCATGGCAGCACAGTACTCGAAACTCCGGTTTTTCCATCGCGCCCACCTAAAGATCGCGCCAAAAATACGGCGTTATGCGAAAAATGATAGCCCCGAATTTTGCCAACGTCAAGCGCTAAAACATTTTGCTTGACAAAGGTATGCCCTTCCATATAATAATTTAGTAGACATGCATTAGGGGGATCGTATGGCATGGTATTTTGCGATCATCCTCCCCCTTGCGGGTGTTTTCCTTGGATTCTTTAGTCGCTGGCTGTACGCCAGGATACAACTATCGTCCGCCGAGCAGCGCGCCGAGCGGATTAAACAGGAAGCTGTCAAAGAGGCTGAAGCAAAGAAGCGCGAGACGCTGCTAGAGGCGAAAGATCAGCTAATCCGGGAAAGAAACCAGCAAGAGCGGGATATACGGGATCGTCGGACGGAAGTCCAACGATACGAACGCCGAATTCTCCAAAAAGAAGAAAATCTCGACAAGAAGTCCGCCCAGCTCGAGAAGGCCGAGGAAGCCCTGCTCGACCGGGAAAAGGGCATCGCCGAACGGGAAGTCTTCTTGGAGGGGCAGGAAGAGCGGTATCGCCTCGAGCTCGAGCGCATCTCTGGCCTATCCAGTGATGAAGCGAAGCAGATCATCATCCAGGGCCTCGAGGGCGAAGCCAAGCGCGATGCCCAGGTCATCATCAACAAGATCGAGCAGGAAGCCCAGGTCACGGCCGATCGCAAGGCCCGCGACGTCCTCGTGTCCACGATCCAGCGGATCGCCACCGAGGTCACGAGCGAGGTGACCGTGACCACGGTGACCCTCCCCGACGACGAGATGAAGGGGCGGATCATCGGCCGCGAGGGCCGGCACATCAGGACCCTCGAGACCCTCACCGGCGTGGACGTCATCATCGACGACACCCCGGAGGCCGTGGTCATCTCCTGCTTCGACCCCGTCCGCAAGGAGATCGCCAAGGTCTCCCTCGAGCGCCTCATCACGGACGGCCGCATCCATCCCGCGCGGATCGAGGAAGTGGTCCAGAAGGTCACGCGCGAGATCTCCCAAAAGATCTACGAGGAGGGCGAGAAGGTCGTCTTCGACCTCGGCCTCCACAACATCAGCCAGGACGGGATCAAGGCCCTCGGGCGCCTCCACTTCAGGACGAGCTACGGGCAGAACGTCCTCTCGCACTCGCGCGAGGTGGCCATCATCGCCGGCATGCTCGCCTCGGAGGTGGGCGCCGATCGCGACCTCGCCAAGCGCGGCGCCCTCTTCCACGACATCGGCAAGGGCATGGAGACCGACTCCGACCAGAACCACGCCGAGGTCGGCATGGAGATGGCGAGGAAGTTCGGCGAGGATCCCCGCGTGGTGAACGCCATCGGTTCGCACCACAACGACGTGGAGCCCGTCTGCGTGGAGAGCGTCATCGTCCAGATCGCGGACGCCATATCGGCGGCGCGGCCGGGCGCGCGGCGCGAGACCCTCGACAACTACATAAAGCGCCTCGAGAACCTCGAGGCCATCGCGGAGGGCTTCGACGGCGTGGACAAGGCCTTCGCCATCCAGGCCGGCCGCGAGCTCAGGATCATGGTCAATACGGACCAGGTGAACGACGACGGGGCCAAGGAGCTCGCCAAGTCGGTCGCCAGGAAGATCGAGACCGACCTCCGGTATCCGGGACGCATCAAGGTGACCATCATCCGCGAGACCAGGATCGTGGAGTACGCCCGCTGAGCCGGGCGGGAAGCCGTATACCGTGAGCGCGGCCCGGGCCCTCCTCCTCGGGGACGTCATCGGCGTCTCCGGGCTGGAGGCCCTCAAGAGGCGCCTCCCCGCCCTCCGCGCGGAGACCGGCGCGCGCCTCGTCGTCGTCAACGGAGAGAACGCCGCCGGCGGATTCGGGCTCAGCGTCGAATCCGCCGAGGCCATCCTCGCCTGCGGCGTCGACGTCATCACCTCGGGCAACCACGTCTGGCAGAAGCGCGATTTCTGGCCCCTCCTCGAGAAGGACCCCCGCATCCTCCGCCCCGCGAATTATCCTCCCGGCTGTCCCGGAGAGGGGCTCTGGACCGGGGATACGGGAGGATTCCCCTGGGCCGTCCTGAACCTCCAGGGCAGGGAGCAGATGTACCCCATCGATTGCCCCTTCAGGAAGGCTGACGAGATCCTCGCCGCCCTCGCGCCCGAGCGCATCGTGCTCGTGGATTTCCACGCCGAGACCACCGAGGAGAAGGAAGCCCTCGGGCTCTACCTGGACGGCAGGGTCTCCTGCGTCGTCGGGACGCATACCCACGTGCAGACCGCCGACGAGCGGATACTTCCCAAGGGCACGGCGTACATGACCGACCTCGGGATGACGGGGCCGCCGGACTCCATCATCGGCATGAAGACCGATATCTGCGTTCGAAGGTCCCTCACGCAAGTCCCGTACAAGATGGAGGTCGCCGAAGGGCCCTCGGAAGTCCGCGGCCTCCTCGTCGAGGTGGACCCCGGAAGCCGGAGGGCCGTATCGGTGAAGAGGATCGTCCTGCCCGCCGTCTCTCCTTGACAGGGAAGGGCGTTTTTCGGTACATTATCAGCCGTCTCGAAGCCTGAGCGCTCCCCGGTTGTGTAATGGTAGCACAGCAGACTCTGGATCTGTTTGTGGGGGT
>CAYNQK010000093.1:0-12120 GCA_964399285.1 uncultured Spirochaetales bacterium
GCGACGTGCCCCGCCGCGCGCGCGGCATCGAGACCCTGGGCGGCGTCTTCACCCGCCGCATCCCGCGCAACACCACCATCCCCACGCGGAAGAGCCAGATCTTCTCCACCGCCGCGGACAACCAGACCGCGGTCTCCATCCACGTCCTCCAGGGCGAGCGCGAGATGGCGGCGCAGAACCGCACCCTCGGGCGCTTCGACCTCATGGGCATCCCGCCCGCGCCGCGCGGCATCCCGCAAGTGGAGGTGACCTTCGACATCGACGCCAACGGCATCGTGCACGTGGCGGCGAAGGACCTCGGGACGGGCAAGGAGCAGAAGATCAGGATCGAGAGCTCCTCGGGCCTGAGCGATCAGGACATCGACAAGATGGTCCGCGAGGCCGAGGCCCACGCCGAGGAGGACAAGAAGGCCCGCGAGGGGATCGACGCGCGCAACGAGGCGGATTCCCTCATCTACACCACGGAGAAGTCCATGGGCGAGCTCGGGGAGAAGGTCCCCGCCTCGCAGAAGGCCGACGTGGACGCCGCCATCGCGACCCTCAAGAAGACCATCGAGGGCGGGAACGTGGACGCCATCAAGAAGGATACCGAGGCCCTGAAGCAGGTCGTCTACAAGGTGACCGAGGAGGTCTACCGCTCCGCGGGCGCCCAGGCGCAGCAGCAGGGCGGCTCCGCGGGCTTCGACCCCAACCAGGGCGCCGCGCAGGGCGGGTCCGACGGCCAGGGCGGCCCTCAGGGCGGCTCCGCCGAGGACGTCGACTACCGCGTCGTGGACGACGAGGACAAGAAGTAATCGGACCATCGAAAGACGGGTGAATTGATTGGCTAAGCGGGACTACTACGAAGTCCTCGGCGTTCCCAAGAACGCCGCGAAGGACGACATAAAGAAGGCGTACCGGAAGCTCGCCATCCAATTCCACCCTGACAAGACGCAGGGAGACAAGAAGGCGGAGGAGCGCTTCAAGGAGGCCACGGAGGCCTACGAGATCCTCTCGGACGAGCAGAAGCGCTCCGCCTACGACCAGTTCGGCTTCGCCGGGGTGGAGGGCATGGGCGGCGGCGGCCCCCGCGACTACTCCAACGTCTTCCACGACTTCGAGGACATCTTCGGGGACTTTTCCGGGATCTTCGATTCGTTCTTCGGGGGCGGGCGGAGGAGCCAGGGGCAGTCCCGCGGCGGCCCGCCCCGCGGCTCCAACCTCCGCTACGACCTCGAGCTTCCCTTCGAGCAGGCGGCCTTCGGCGCTTCCGTCGAGATCCAGTACGCGCGCAACGAGTCCTGCGGCGCGTGCAAGGGCTCGGGCTCGCAGGACGGCGCCGGGCGGAAGGTCTGCCCGAGCTGCCAGGGCTCGGGGCAGGTCCGCAGGTCTTCCGGCTTCTTCTCCATCGCGAGCCCCTGCCCGACCTGCCGCGGCGAGGGCTCGGTCATCGAGCATCCCTGCCACGAGTGCGGCGGCTCGGGCCTCGTCAAGAAGCGCCAGAAGATCAAGGTGACCATCCCGCCCGGGATCGAGGACGGGAGGCGCGTCACCATCCCCGGCCAGGGCGACGCCGGCCCCAACGGCGGGCCCGCGGGCGACCTCTACGTGTTCATCCGCGTCCTCGCGCACGAGTACTACGAGCGCGACGGCGCCGACCTCTATTGCGCCATCCCCATATCGATGACCCAGGCCGCCCTGGGCGCCGAGATCGCCATCACGACGATCGAGGGCAAGAAGGTGAAGGTCTCGGTCCCGGCGGGGACGTCCCACGGGAAGATCCTGCGCCTCCGCGAGGAGGGAATCCCCTCGCCCGGAGGGAAGAGGGGGGACCTCTACCTCAAGGTCGTGGTGAGGATGCCGTCCAAGCTCTCCAAGAAATCGCGCGAGCTCCTCGAGGAGGTCTCCCGCATCGAGGGCGAGAACGCCAACCCGCAGCCCATGCGGCTCGACGAGTACAAGCGCCTGAGCTGAGGTCCGCGCCCGCTACGCGCTCCGGACGGCCGCCGGGACCGCCCGCCGGCGCCTCAATCGTCCTTCAGCGTCCAGATCCCGTCGCGCCCCAGGATCTCCCGAGGACGGAACCGATCCTTGTAGGCCATGTTCGGCCTGGAGAGGATGCACTCGCCGGCGTAGAGCCTCTCGTAGCCCTTCCGCTTCGCCCACTCGATGATCGTGAGGAGATTGAATATCCCGAGGCTCCGCTTCCCGAGCGAAGGTTCGAAGTAGCAGGTGGACACGTAGACGAACCGCTCCCCCGCGTCCACGATCGATCCCATCGCCATGTCCTCTCCGAGGTAATAGCGGAATTCCCGCGTGCCCGCCCAGGGCTCGTAGCATTCGGCGAGCTCGTCGGAGAAATCGCGGTCGATCCAGTCGTGGCGCTTCACGAGGTAGCGCCCCATGAGCCTGGCCTTGGCCGGATGCGGCGCGGGCTCCACGCCCGCTTCCACGACGAGGTCGGCGTTGCGCCTGAGGACGCGCCGCTGGCTCCGCGAGGGCCTGAACTCCCCTATGATGACGCGCATCTGCACGCATTCGTCGCACTCGGGGCAGACGTTGCGCGACATGGTCCTCCCGGTGCGCCTGAACCCGTTTCCGAGGAGCTCGTCGAAGGCCGCGGGGCTGAGGGGCTTCATGGGCACGGACTCGCAGCCGTCCCGGTCCTTTTCCTGGAAGTATGGGCAGGCCCGCTCGAGGAGGCGCTGGTAGGCGGTGATGAGGGACCGGCCCTCCTCGCGGCGTTCCGTCGCGTAGGCGGCCATGCCGGCGTTGTAAGCGAGCGCGGCGACCCGCGGCGAGAGCTCGAAAGCGCGCTTGAAGAGCCCGTAGGCTTCCTCCGCGTCGCCGGATTCGTAGAGGCGGACGCCCCTGACGTTGAGCTCCTGCCAGTCCTCCATCACGCGTCTCCGCCCGGTTCCCCCGCCGCGTCAGGGGTGGCGCCCCGGTCGCCGTCAGGGACCTCCGGCGGCTCGAACGCGCTCCAGAGCGGTTCGTCGCCCGGGGGCTCGGCGACGAGGGCCGTCGGTTCCCCCGTACCGGGATGGATGAAGCGGATCGAGCGCGCGTGGAGCATGATGAGGCCGTTCCCGGTGGATCGCCTCGCTCCGTACTTGAGGTCCCCGCGTATGGGCATGCCCGCCGCGGCGAGCTGCGCGCGGATCTGGTGGGTCCTTCCCGTGAGGGGCGTCACCTCGAGGAGGGCGTAGCGATCGGAGAGGGAGGCGACGCGATAAAGGAGGGACGCGCTCTTGGCGCCCCTGCCCTGATCGGTCCTCGACGCGCGGGACTTGCCCGTCCGCGGATCCCAGGAGAGCCAGTGGTCGAGCCTTCCCGACTCGGGGCCCTCGAAGCGGTCGACGACGGCCCAGTAGGCCTTCTCGATAGGCGCCTCCGCCTCTCCGCGGAACTGCTCGCCGAGGGCGGCGGCCGCGGCCTTGGAGGCGGCGAAGAGGACGATGCCCGAACTGCGCCTGTCTATGCGGTGGACCGCCTCGAGGTATGATCCGCGGGGAAGGGTCGCGGCGATCAGGTCCTGCAGGGGGGAGTCGCCCGTTTTTTCCCGCTGTACCGGGATCGGAGAGAGCTTGTTCGCCGCGACGATCCAGTCGTCGCTGAGGAGGATGGCGTAGGGCGGTACGGCGCTTTTCTCGCCCCGCTCGGCGAGGTGCACTACCTTATCCGCCCTTTCCTAGAATTCCGGCTGTTCCCTGGTCCGCCGCCGCTCCGCGATCCGTTTCCCGATCCTGATCACGTGCTTGGGAATCCTGCGGGCGCCGAAGAGGAGGAAGAAGGAGAGTCCGATAGCGGTCTCGATGAAAAACCTGTCCATGGCCTTCTCCAGGATATAGCATGGCCGCGCGGATATCAATACCGGGCCGTCGGACGGCGCTCTTCATTGACTACCGGGAGCGCGACCTCCTATAATGGCGTAACGAATCCGCCATCGGGAGTGCCACGCATGCGTTCGATCCTCCGCCGCCACTTCGGCGCGAGCATCGACCCGGCCGGCCTCGTCCTCGCCGCCGTTTCCTGCAGGAGGGGCCCCGCCGCCGCCGCCGAGACGCCCGCTCCCGCCGCCTCGCCCGCGGCTGGCGAACGCGAACAGCCCGCGCCCTCGGTCGCTCCGTCCTCCGACGCGGCGGCGCCCGCGGCCAGTTCGGCCACCGGGCCCGGCGTCAAGACCGATCCCACCGGAAAGGTCTCGATCAGCGGACTCGGCTTCTACGACTTTTCCAAGCTGAAGTACCCGCCCATGGAGAACTTCGACGCCTACCTCGCCTGGATGAAGGCGAATACCAAGGACAAGGAAAAGTACTTGAGGCTCCGCTGGGACCGGCTCGCCCAGGACAACGTCGTCCACCCCGAGAACACGGTCGGCATCCGCCGCGCCTTCCTCATGACGCCCCGCGAGGACTTCATCCGGAGCTACAACCTCGCGCACGTGTACGACCACGCGGCATGGCCCATCGAGGACGGCCAGACCATCTCGGGGCCGCGCCTCGTCATCCGCATGACCCACAACATCGATCCCAAGCCCGGCATGAAGGTCCTGGAGATCGGAACCGGCTCCGGCTACCAGGCGGCCGTCCTCTCCTTCATGACCGACCAGGTCTACACGATCGAGATCAAGCCGGGGCTCTTCGGGGTCACGGACGCCATCTACAAGAAGCTCGAGGCCGATTACCCGACGTACCGCAACGTCCGCAGGAAGAACGCCGACGGCTATTACGGATGGGAGGAGTACGCCCCCTTCGACCGCATCATCGTGACCTGCGGCATCGACCACATTCCCCCTGCCCTCCTCAAGCAGCTCGCGCCGGACGGCATCATGGTCATCCCCGTGGGGCCCATGAACGGCGAGCAGGTCATCCTCAAGATCACCAAGCGCGTCGCGGCGGACGGGACCACGCCCCTCGAGCGCGAGGACATCTACGGCGGCAAGGTGGTCCAGGCCTTCGTGCCCTTCACCGCCTCCGACGGCTCCTGGCACCAGCAGAAGAAGTAGGGCCGGCATGCGGATTTCAGGGAAGCCCGGCGGGAACCGGGCGGCGCTCTTCCTGGTTTCGTTCAGCCTCATCGCCTTCGAGCTCGCGATCATGCGGGTCTTCTCGGCGGGGTCCTGGAGCAACTTCGGGTCGATGGTGATTTCCATCGCCCTCCTGGGCTACGGTATCGCGGGCGTCGGGCTCACCTTCATCCAGGACAGGGTCCGCGCCAACGCGCAGGCCTGGCTCTCGGGGAGCGCCGCGCTCCTGCCGGCGGTGATGGCGCTCTGCTACGCGCTCTGCCAGCGCATCCCCTTCAACCCGATATTCCTCATCAGCCAGCCCAAGCAGATCGCCTTCATCGCTTGCTTCTACGCGCTGTACGCGCTCCCCTTCCTCGTGGGCGCGGTCTTCACCGCCGCCGCCTTCATGGTCCCGGGCGAGCGCATGCAGAGCCTGTACTTCTGGAACATGGCCGGCTCCGGGCTCGGCGGGCTCGCCCTCATCATCGCGACCTACTTCTTCAGGACCGAGTACCTCATCTACCCGGTGACGGCCTTCGCCGCGCTCGCGGCCCTGCTCGCGCTCCCGCGGCCGGGATCGATCGGCGCGAGCAGGCCCCCGCGGTCCTGGATCGGATTCGCCGCCGCCGCGGTCGCCGCCTCCTTCGCCATCCTCGCGCTCTTAGGCAGGATGAACGTCTCCCCCTACAAGGACAGCGAGCAGGCCCGCCTCATGTTCCCCGACCTCCAGGTCATGCACGAGGAGCACGGCCCCCTCGGCGAGTACGAGATCTACAAGAGCGAGCGCTTCCACTTCGCTCCCGGCCTCTCGGACAACGCCGTGTTCTACATCGACGAGATGCCCAAGGACGCCTTCTGGGGCATGTACGTGGACAACAACGGCCCCATCGGGATCATGCGGCGGCTCAAGCCCGGCGAGGAGCGGTACATCGACTTCCTCCCCATGTCGGCGGCCTACGCGGTCCTGGACAAGCCCGACGTCCTCCTCGTGCGGCTCGGCGGCGGTTTCTCCGCCTACGCCGCCCTCCATCACCAGGCCGAGTCGGTGACCATCCTCGAGCCAAACCCCGTCATCACGAGGATCGGGCGCGACGTCCCCGCGGTCCGGGAGTTCAACGGCGATCTCCTCCGGGACCCCCGCGTGAGGCTGATCGAGGAGGAGCCCCGGGCCTACTGCTCGCGCCCCTCGTCCAGCGTCTACGACCTCGTGGAGATCTCCCTCATCGATTCCATCGGGCTGTCGCAGTCCACCGGCTATTCCATCTCCGAGAACTACGTCTACACGGTCGAGGCCATCGAGTCGTACCTGAAGCGCCTCGACTCCGACGGCATCCTCTCCGTGACGGTCTGGAACACCCTCTCGCCCCCGCGGAACGTGCCCAAGCTCATCGCCACCGTGGCGGAGGCCCTGAGGCGCTCCGGCTACGCCGATCCCGGGAAGCACGTCTACGCCTTCGACCTCATGTACTCCACGGCCACCATCCTCGTGAAGAAGGACGGCTTCTCCGCCGACGAGCTCGGAAAGCTCAACGCCTTCTGCGCGAAGATGTCCTTCAAGAACTTCTACGCGCCGGGCCAGTCCGTCCCGGACAAGGACTTCGGCGCGATCCTCGCCGCCTACCGCGACAAGTTCACCACCAAGAAGGGCGCGGACGCGGCCAACCTCTCGGAGGGCGGACCGAGGCTCGACGCCGACGAATTCCTCGCCTACGCCTCGCGCTGGGCCCTGTCCGGGAAGCAGGAGGAGCTCTACGCGGGCTACCTCTTCGACATCAGGCCCACCGTGGACGACCGCCCCTACTACTCGGTCTACATGAAGCCCTCCACCGCGCCGCTTTTCCTCGACAAGCTGAGCTACGCGTCCGAGGACTGGTCGTACTTCCTCTCATGGGGAACCCTCTTCCAGGCCATAGCCTTCGGCGTCCTCATCGCCTTAATGCCGCTCCTCCGCGGCCGCAGGTCGGGCGTCCGGGCCGGGGCGCGGAAGACGGCCGGCGTCATCGTCTATTACGCCTGCCTCGGGGCCGCGTACATGCTCGTCGAGATATTCCTCATCCAGAAGCTCGTATTCTTCCTCGCCGAGCCCGTCTTCTCCACGAGCATCGTCATCACCTCCATGCTCATCATCTCCGGGCTCGGCAGCATCCTCTCCGAGCGCATCTCGAGCGATCCAGCGAAACGCGTGCGCATCGCGGCCGCGGCGATCTGCGGCGTGCTCGTCCTCTACGCGCTCGGCCTCTCGCCCCTCCTCGAGGCCCTCCTCGGCCTCCCGCTCTGGGCCAAGATCCCCATAGCCGTGCTCGCCATCGCCCCCGCCGCCTTCTTCATGGGGATGCCCTATCCCAACGGGCTCTCCCGGCTCGGCGAGACCGGGCCGTCCCTCCTGCCCTGGGCCTACGGCGTGAACGGGGCCCTCTCGGTCACCGGCTCCGTGCTCGCGCAGCTCGTATCCATGCATTCGGGATTCGTGTGGGTGCTGTCGCTCGCGTTCGCGCTCTACGCGCTCGCCGGCGTCCTCTTCAAGTTGAACGAGGCCCCCGCGGCGGCCGGATCTCCGCGGGAAGGGCGCTGACCGCCGTGCGCGCCCCCTTCGTCCCAGCGCTTCTCCTCGCCGCGACCGCGATGGCCGCGACGGCGCGCCCCCTTCCAGCCGCCGAGAAGCAAGCCGCCCCCATCGTCTTCTACCACGAGGCCGCAGGGGTGGAAAAGCTCGCGGAGCTCAAGCGCCTCTACGACTTCGACGAATACGTGAAGAAGGGCGAGGACGAGTTCGAGCGGATGGCCCTGCTCATGCAGTGGACCTTCGACAACGTGCGCTACGGCGGCGCCAAGCAGTACACCGAGCTCAGGAACGCGCTCACCATCCTCAAGAAGGCCAAGGAAGGCACCCCCTTCTGGTGCGGTAATATAAGCGCGGTGTACATGCAGTGCTCGCTGGCGCTCGGCTGGACCTCGCGCTACGTGCTCATGCGGAATCCCAAGGGCGAGGGCCACATCAGCAACGACGTGTGGTCCAATCAGTTCCGCAAGTGGGTCATGATCGACGCGACCTGGAACGTCTACATAGAGAAGGCCGGCATTCCGCTCTCCTTCATCGAGATACGCGACGAGTGGATCAAGAACCAGGGGGCGGACCTGGTCTACGTGTACGGCGCGGGCGATCAGGAACGCCGATACACGAAGGACCAGCTCCCGATAAGGCATCCGACCAATTATCTCTATAAATTCTGGCCCGTCACCAAGGACTGGATATCCCTCACCTACGAGATGGGTTTCGTGGGGAGGAACAGCCTCTTCACCACGGCCGACGGCTCGGGCGCGCACATCTGGGAGACCATCTACACCGTGAAGCCCGAGGGCGGCGACAAGAACTGGGACCTCAATCATTATCCGTCCCCTTCGCGCGAGGCCCTCTTCCACGAGCTCAACGCCGTCGAGATTTCCGTGAAGGAAGCGGATGGCAAGCGCGGATCGTACGAGATCGGCTTCGACGCCTTCTCGAACGGCAATTACGCGCCCAACTTCGAATCATACGAGTACAGGATCGATGGCGGCGACTGGAACGACGCCAAGGGGCCCGTGACCGTCAGGACGGGATGGGGCAGGCACGAGGTCGAGGCGCGGATCAGGAACAAGTTCGGCGTCCGCGGCCCCGTCTATTCGAAGCCCCTGCGCTGATCAGCGCTTGGCGTTCGGCTTCTCCGGCGGCGGGAAGGGCTCGCCGTCCACGAGGCTCGGCGCGAACACCTTATCCAGGAGATCCTTCCGTTCGGCGCCCTCGGTGAGGCGCGGCTGAGCGAAGTCCTCGATCAACGCGGTGCGGACGACTGTGGAGACGTGTTTCCCGCCATAGAACCAATGCGTGTCGATGAGGCTCTCGCGGGTTCCGAGGCTCCACATCTGGTCGAAGAAGATATTGCCCAGCCCGTAGTGGATGAAGCCGCCCCCGTAGAATTCGAAGGCCTGCGGCTGGTGCGCCTGGCTCCCCTGCACGATGGCCGCTCCCGCGCCGACGAGGGCGCGGAAGGCCTTCCGCTGGGCCGGGGTCGGATCGTACCGGTATTCCTCGTAGTACTGGATGCAGACGACGGGAACGAGGCCCTCGGCGCGGGCGTTCCGGATCCTTTCCTCCATGGCCGCCTGGTCGAAGAGGAGCGGCCCCGCGCGTTTCTCCCCCGCGTAGCGGGGGGAGGGCCCGGCGCAGGCGCCCAGGAAAGCGATGCGGTTGCCGTTGTGCTCGACGATCGCCGGGCGCGCGGCTTCCGCCGCGTTCCCGCCTCCGCCGAAATAGCGCATTCCGCGCGAATCGTAGGCCTTCAGCGTCCCCAGGAAAGCGGCTTCCCCGAAGTCGAGGAGATGGTTCCCCGTGAGCTCGACGAGGTCGACGCCCAGGTATTCGAGGAGGCCCGCGTACTCGGGGCGGGAGCAGAGGAGTATCGTGTCGGGGGTGGTCTTGATCTCGCAGCCGGGCACGAAGGAGACCTCGCTGCTCACGTGCGTGAAGTCCGCCGCGGAAAGCAGGGCGGCTACGCGGAGGCCCGGGTATTTGATGCCGCGCTGGTCCATGCGCCTCGCGGTGACGCGGGCCAGGGCCGTGACGCCCGTCATGGTCACCGAGGTGAGCCGCTCAGGATCGAAGTTGCCGATAGACGCCCCCGCGGCCGCTTTAAGCCCGTCCGCCATGCTCGCGTCGCCCGCCGCGACGACGCGGAGCGTGAGCGGGTATTCCGCCATGCCGGCCTTCGCGTCCAGGGGGTGCTTGCCCGCTATGGAGAGGATTTTCCATCGAGGTTCGAGGCGTTCGAAGGGGATGATCGCGAGGGCGCCCGGAGTCTTCCAGCAAACGCCGAGGAGGTCTTCGCTCGGCACGATCCGGATGGCCTCGAAGCCGCGTTCGCCGATCAGCCGCGAGAGCCCTCGCGCCGTCTCCTCGTCAGCGAGGAGGGCGCGGGACGAGCCGGGACCGGGCGGCCCCGCTAAGAGGGCCGTCCACTCCTCGGCGCCGAGCCCGTCGGACCGTTCCGGGAAGGGGGCGACGAGGACGTAGCGGTAGGCGCCTATCTCCGTTCCCCCGAACGACTCCGATCCCTCGATAATGCGGAGCTCCGCGCCGATCGGACTCTCCGAGACGATGGCTTCCGGGAACGACGACAGGATCGCGGCTGCTGCTGCCTCGCGGACGGGGGCGGGAAGGGCCGGCGAAACGAAAACCGTTCGCGCGCCGGCCGTCGCGGCCAAAAAGAAGAGGACCCAGCGAAAGGCGTTTCCCGATCGCGCCATGGCGGTATTCACGTCGTGAATGCTAGCACCGGCCGGACGCGCGGACAAGCCCGAGATCAATGCGGACCGCGAGTCTCCGCGGGGATGTTGACCGCGGAACATCGCCGTCGTACCTTTAATGCATGGAATTCGGTTATTCGACGCCCGCACTCCTTTTTTCAGCAATCTCCCTCATCATGCTCGCCTTCTCCAACCGCTTCCTCGCGCTCGCCGCGCTCGTACGGGAGCTCCACGCTAAAGAGAAGGACAAGGAGGATTCCGCCCTCGCCGCGCAAATCAGGAACCTCCGGCTCAGGATCAAGATCATCGTGTTCATGCAGATCATGGGAGTGACCAGTTTCCTCCTCTGCGTCGTTTCGATGTTCCTCATCTTCCTCGGAAAGAGCCTCGCGGCGGAGATCGTCTTCGCGGCCAGCCTCGCCTTCCTCCTCGCGTCCCTCGGGCTGTCGCTCGCCGAGCTCTCGATCTCGGCGCGCGCGCTGGACATCCTTCTCGACGAGCGGGAGGTGCTCCTCGATGAGCGGGAGGGCGGCCGTGGATCAGCGTCCGGGAACTGAGCGCCGATCATCGTCGGGACCCATCTCCTTCCGGTACGTTTCTTCCGCGGGGCTCATTCCCCGAGCGGAATGGGACGCCCTGGCCAAGGCCGCCGGCGCCGACCTCATGGCATGGGGCCTCCTTTCGGCCTTCGAAACCTCGGGATCGATGACGCCCGAGAAAGGCTGGCAGCCCCTCCATTGCCTCGCGGAGCGCGGCGGAAGGCTCGTGGCCTGCGCGCCCCTCTACCTGAAGACGCACTCCTGGGGGGAATTCGTCTTCGATTTCGAATGGACCGAGGTCGCGAAGCGCGTCGGCCTGCGCTGGTATCCCAAGCTCGTGGGCATGGTGCCCGCGACGCCCGTGCCGTCATGGCGCCTCCTCGTCGATCCCGCGGAGGACGCCGAGGAACTGAACGAGGCCTTCTTAGGCGAGATCGAGCGGCTCGTGAGGCGGGAGCGCCTGGGCGGAGCCCATTTCCTCTGGCTCCATCCCGGAGCGGAGGATCTCGCGCGCTCGCTGGACCGACGCGGCTGGGCGGAATGGACGCACCAGGCCTTCCTCTGGGAGAACCGCGGCTGGACCGGCTTCGACGACATGCTCGCTTCCTTCTCCAAGAACATGCGACGCAACGTCGCGCGGGACAGGGCAGCCGTCGTCGCGGGGGGCCTCCGGAGCGAGTTCATCAGGGCCGGCGAAGCGCCGCCCTCGCTCCACGAGGCCATGGGAAATTTCTACCTCCGCACCAACGACCGCTACGGCCCATGGGCGGCGCGCTTCCTCGAGCCCGGCTTCTTCGCCGAACTCGCGCGCGTCTGGCCAGAGGGCATGGCCTACTCCGTCGCCCGCGACGCGGAGGGCGAGGTCGAGGCGGCGGCTCTCTTCTACGTCGGCGATGACAGGATCTACGGGCGCTATTGGGGAGCGCGAGCGGATCGGGACCGGCTCCACTTCGAGACCTGCTACTACCGTCCCATGGAGTGGGCGCTCTCTGCGGGATACGGTTCGATCGATCCGGGCATGGGCGGCGAGCACAAGGCGCGCCGCGGTTTCCGCGCCCTGCCCGCTCGTTCCTTCCACTTGCCGGCGGACGCGCGGATTCAAGACGCGATGCGCCGCGTCCTCAAGGTCCAGAACCAGGAAGCCCTGAGCTACATCGACGGCCTCAACGCGGACCTGCCCTACAAGGCGATAAAAAGCGATTGACGGTGTGATTGATTGAAAAAACGGTAGGTTCGAAAAATAAAGAAAGCTTAGTCGGGCAACCCGGACTTGATGTCGGGTCGCTCTTTGCGACCACGTGAATCGGATTC
>CAYNQK010000094.1:0-12028 GCA_964399285.1 uncultured Spirochaetales bacterium
CCGTGACCGGGGCGGACCCCGTGACCGGGGCGGACCCCGTGACCGGGGCGGACCCCGTGACCGGGGCGGACCCGGTCCCGCCTCCCTCGCCCTCGCTGCCGCCGCCCCCGGGCTCCGGACCGAGCTTCGCGTCGGGCATGAAGAGCGCGAGCCAGCAGGACGAGATGCCGAGCGCGCGCGTGCCGCGGGCCACGCCCTCGAGGATCTCGGCGAGCGTGAAGGAGGAGACGAGCGAGGCCTCGATGCCGCGGAGGATCGCCGCGTTGCGCTCCGCGGCCACGAGGCGCTGGGCCTGGTACCGGGTCTCCCCCTCGGAGATGATGATGCGCGCGCGATCGGCGATGGCGCTCTCGCGCGGGACGGATCGGAGGTCCGCGGGGTTCCTGCCCTTCCTGCGCTCCGCGTCCACGAGGTCGGCCAGCTCCGCGAGGGCCTCGCGGGCCGCGCGCCCGGCCTCCGCGGCCTTCGGCCTCGGGCTGAAGGCCCGCGCGTCGGCGTTTGGGCAGCCGCAGGATTGGCGGAGGACGAAGGAGGCCCGGGGCGGCTTGGCCGGGGCGCGGGCGATGCCGAGGAGGGAGGCGAGGCGGAGGACGGCGGAGCGGCCGAGCTCCTCCGCGGGCTGGTGCACGGTGGTGAGCGGCGGGGTGGAGATCCTGCTCTCGGCCGTGTCGTCGAAGCCAGTCACGGAGACTTCCCGCGGAAAATCGATCCCGAAGGCGGCTAGGGCGCGCATGGCGCCGAGGGCCATCTTGTCGTTGGCGGCGACGATGGCGTCCATCCGCTCCCCCGAGGAGAGGAAGGCGGACATGCGCGCCTCGGCGACGCTCGTCTGGAAGTCGCAGTGGAGAACGCGCGGCTCGGGCGCGCCCAGGGCCGCTACGCTCCGGGCGAACTCGAGGCGGCGCGCCTCGGATTCCGCGTGGCCGCGGGGGCCGGCGAGGAAGAGGAAGTCGCGCCTTCCGTGCTCGCGGACGAGGTGCTCCGCGATGGCCTTCATGCCGCCCTCGGTCTCGATCCCGACCCAGGGGAAGCCGGGCACCTCGAAGCCCGCGGAGACGAGGGGGAAGGAGGCGAAGCGCCCGACGAAGCGGCGGAATTCCTCGGCGGTGACGTACATGGCGATGGAATTGGAGAGGACGACGAGGCCGGAGTGGCTCGAGATGCCGGCCAGGTCGAAGGCGACGTTGTCGATGTACTCGTTGACGAAGGGGCTGCCCAGGCGGAGGCCGCCGTGGAAGACCAGGGAGAGCCCGAGGCGATCCGCCTCCTCGCAGGCGCCCGTCCAAACGGCGTACTGGTAGGGGTCGTCGATGCTCGCCGCGAGGAATCCGATGGAACGGCGCTTCCCGCCGGCCGCGCGCTTCATGGGGCCATTATACCGGGAAGCGCGCCCTCATGGCGACGGCCGGGCTCCCGGCGGGCGGCGGCGGGGTGTATACTGGTCACATGGACGCACGAACGATCGCGATCGCCCTGGCCGCCCTCTGCGCCGCCGGGGCCGGCGCCGCTCCGGTTCCCGAAGGGGCCTTCCTCCTCCCCGAGGGGATCTCCGCGGCGGGAAGCCCCTTCGACATGTCCTCCCTCAACGACAGGATCAAGGCGTCGAGGTCCAGGCTCGCCGTGGACGGGAGGGGCCGCTTCTCGCTCGACGGCGAACGGCTCCGCCTCGTAGGCCTCAACAGGACGGATCTTCCCTCGAAGGACAAGGCCGAGGGCGTGGCCGCGTGGATGGCCGCGATGGGCCTCAACGCGATCCGCTTCCACCACATCGACGCTCCCTGGTCCGCGTCCCTCCTCCCCGGCTACGGGAAGCCCACCCGGACCCTGGACCCTGAGGCCCTGGACCGGCTGGACTGGTTCGTCGCCAAGCTCGAGGAGGCGGGAATCCTCGTGGACATGAATCTCCTCACGGGGAGGCAGTTCAGCTCCCTCGACGGCCTCCCTGAGGAGGTCGACGCGATCGCCGACTTCAAGGCGCGCCACTCGCTCGGCTTCTATTTCAGGCCCGCGCTCGATCTCCAGAAGGAGTACGCGCGGTCCCTCCTCGGCCACCGCAATCCGTACACGGGGAAGACCTACGCGAAGGATCCGCGCGTCGCGATCGTGGAGATCAACAACGAGAACGGCCTCGTCCAGTCATGGCTCTCGGGCCAGCTCGAGGTCCCGCCCCTGTTCACGGAGGGCCTCAAGCGCGAATGGAACGCGCGGCTCTTCGCGCGCTTCGGCTCGCGCGCCGGCATGTCGGCGGCCCTGGGCCTGGGCTCGCCCGAGGGCGCCGCGATCATCCGGGGCGAGGCCGGCGGATCCGGGTGGAACCTCGAGCGCCACCAGGGCGCGTCCGCGGAGCTCAAGGAGGCGAAAGCCTCGGGGAAGGGCGCGCCGCCGGGAAAGGCCGCCGTCATCACGGTGGAGAAGACCGGCTCGGAATCCTGGCACGTTCAGTACGTGCGTTCCGGCGTCGCGCTGGAAGCGGGGAAGTCATACACCTTGAAGCTCCGGGCGCGCGCCGATCCGCCGCGGAAGCTGACGGCGGACCTCTCCCTCTCGGTCTCGCCATGGTCCCGCGTGGCCCTCGGGGACGAGCTTTCGCTGGACCGCGAGTGGCGCGAGTTCTCCCTCACCACCTCCGTCCTGGCCGAAGCCGCGCCGCGGGCGCGGATCAACCTCTCCGGGATGGGGCTTCTCAAGGGCCGCGTCGAGTTAGGCGGCGTGACGCTCGTCGAGGGCGGAACCGCCCTGGCCGAGGGCGCCGATCCAGCGAGGGGCACCATGGAGCTCCTCCCCGCGTCCCGCCGCGGCTCCCTGGGTGAGGCCTACCAGCGAGAGTTCATCCGCTTCCTCTACGATAAGGAAGCCGGGTATTGGCGCGAGATGCGGCGCTTCCTCCGCGAGGACTTAGGCGTCGAGGCCCTCCTCTGCGGGACCATCGTCGGCTGCTCCTTCCCGAGCCTCATGGCGGAGTTCGACGTCGTGGACTCCCACGCCTACTGGAACCATCCCGTATTCCCCTCGCGGGACTGGGACATGGCCGACTACTACGTCTCCAACGCGGACCTCGCGGCAGCGGCCGACGGGGGCACGCTCGCCCAGCTGGCCATGAGGCGCGTGGAGGGGAAGCCCTTCATGGTGACGGAGTACGATCACCCATATCCGAACCGCTACGCCTCCCAGGCCTGGCCCATGCTCGCTTCCTTCGCCTGCTTCCAGGACTGGGACGCGATCTTCGGCTTCGCCATGGAAGGGGACGTCCCGGACAAGCCGCGGATCGCGGGCTGCTTCGACCAGAACCACAATCCCGCCAAGGCCTCCGCGCTCCCCCTCGCGGCGGCGGCCTTCAGGCTCGGCCTCGTCTCCCCCGGAAAGGAAGCGCGCATCGTCGGCCTCGACCCCGAGGCCGAGGCCGCCCAGGTAGCGCGCGGCTACGCGTGGACCCTCGCGGACGCCGGCACCGCCGGCATGAAGCGAACCGAGGCCTTGAGGCATAGAACGGCCATAAGGCTCCCCGGAACCGCGCTCCGAGAGGCGGGGGCGGCGGCCGCGTCGGCGGAGATAGTTGATGGAGATGAAATATATTCCGACACGGGGGAGATCCGCTGGAGGCCGGCCGCCGCTGAGTGGAGCGTCCTCGCGCCCGGTTTCGCGGCGGGAGCCTTCTCCGCCTCCGTCCTGCGGCGCGAGGCGGGAAGCCTCTCCGCGGAGGTATCCAAGCCGGATGTATTCCTCGCCTTCATGGCTATGAGGTCGCTCGCGGGAGGGAAGGCCCTCCTCTGGGCCTGCGGCCCCGCCGGCAACGCTGGCGAGGGCCTCCGCGTCTATGGCGCGAGGGAGGAGAAGAACGCGGCCTTCGGTCCCGGCGAAAAGCTCACCACGAAGGCGGACATGGGCGCGGGCCCGCCCTACGCGATCGTTCCGTCCTTCCGCGCCGCGCTCGCGGGCTTCTCCTGGATTCCCGCGAATCCGCGCGCCTACGGCCTGGACGGCCGCGGACGGAGAAGGGGCGCGATCGCCTACGTCGACGCGGAAAAGGCCGGCGCGGCCTCCGGAGCGGGCGCCGTTTCCTTGAGGGGCGATGCCGCGGGTTTCTGGTACGAATTAGCGGCGGAGTGAAGGGGGCCGCCCTCAGCCGTTCCGTCCCGCGACGAGCATCCTGTCCGCGCCCTTCTGCACCTCGTAGGGGACCCTTCGCTCCTCCCAGGCGTAGCCGGCCGCGTCCAGCGCGCGTTTCACCGCGGGCAGGTGCGGCGAGGGCTCGGCGTCCAGGGTGACGAGGGGGAAGACGCGGACCTCGCGAGAGACGCGGAGGAGCTCGAGGAGGCCCTCGACGTGGAAGCTCTCCGTGAGATGGCCCGAGTACAGGAAGAGGAAGTGCGAGACTAGGGCCAGGCCGAAGGCGCCGTCGGGGAAGGGGAGGCGGGGGAGCCCGCCCGCGACGTAGCGGCCGTCCACGCGCCCCCGCTCGTAGTCCCTGAGGAAGGCGTCCATCGCGTTCCGCCTCTCCCGCTTCCACGCGGCGAGGCCAGGGTAGCGGTTCCACGTGAACTTCTCCGCGTTGCGCTCCACCTGAACGAAGCTCTCCTCGAAGGTCGCATCGATGCGGCCCGCGATGGCGTCTCCCGCGCATTCGTACAGGGGATCGACGGAGACCACGGACCTCCCCGCTTCGGTCATCTCCGCGTTGAAGGACGCGGGGCCGTCGCCGCAGCCGAGGATGCGCTTCCCGTAATCCGCCGCTCCGAGGGCGAACATGTCGCGGTATTCCGCGAACGCTCTTCCCATCGGGATGATGCTCGAGAGCACGTAGGCCATTGTTCCTCCGTTCCCGGTATGGCTCCGCTATTCGCGGATAGATACTATATATAGTAACATTATGATTCTGTCAATCGTAACATCGGGTAACGAGGACCTAACCATATATCTACCGGGATGAGGGGACCGGCCGGCACGGCCGGAGGGGAGAAGGGCGGGAGCCCTTTTCCCCATGACGTCGGAGGGCGTTCCCGAAGAGCCGGGAGCGGTCGACGGGTAAAAAAGAACGGGGCCGCCCCTGAGGGACGGCCCCGCGACGTACTCGATGGACGAAAGGCTTACTTCTTCATCAAGGCTTCCATCTTGGCCTTGCGCTCGTTGATGATGGCCTGGACTCCGGAATCGAGGATGTCCTTGAGGCCGGCATCGTAGACCTTGTCGAAGTCCTTCACTTTGGCGACGACGGCCTGGGTGAGCATGTTATTCCGCTTCTCGGTCATGACGGGCCCCATGCCTTCCTCGGACTCGATCTTGCCGAGGTTGAAGATCTTGGCCACGCGGCTGTCGGTCCTCTGGGTCATGTAGGACTTCTGGATGTAGCTGGACTCGATGCCGGCGTAGCTCAGGGCGAGAGACTTGGCGGTGAGCGCGGGATCGCCGAGGTCGAGGCCGTTGATCGTGATGGTGTAGTCGATGTTCATGCCGGAGTTCTGGATCTTCTCGCCCTTGACGGCGACGATCTTCACCGATCCGTCGGCGTTCTTCACGTGGGTCACGCCTTCCTCGCCGATCTGGAGGAATTTCCGGTTCTCGAGCTTCGAGAGCCAGTTGAGGTAGAGGAGGGACGCGACCGGCTCCTTGTTGGTCGTGGGGAAGAAGAGCTTGCGGTCGGAAGTGGTCGCCCCGAGGAACTTCCGGTACTTGCCGGCGTCGTTCTTGAAGCAGTCGACCGCGATGAAGGCGGCGTCGGGCCCCTGCATCTTCTTCATCGAGAGCTGGAGGCTGTTCTCGCCGTCGCGGTAGGGGATGTCCCAGTTGCCGATGAAGGCGCCGACGTAGCCGGCCTTCGCGAGGTTGTCCTGGGTCTTGTCGCCGATCGGGTAGAGGGGGAAATCCTTCCAGATGAGGCCGTCGTTGTACCACTTGTTGACGACGCGGATGGCTTCCTTGTACTTGGGCCACAGGAGGTGCCGGTCATCGAAGGACAGGACGTACAGCTCCTCGTCCGTGGCCTTGTCCGGGATGAAGGACTCGGCCAGGTTGCGGACTCCCCAGCCCACGTCGACGCCGAGGGAGAAGGGGATCATCTTCCCGGCGTCGTCGCCGAGGAGGAGCTTCGCGTTATTCTGGAAGGCCTTGAGCATGGCCTCGAATTCCTTGAGGGTCTTGGGCTCCTTCATCTTGAGCTTCTTGAGCCAATCCTCGCGGACGAAGGTGGAGGTCATCATGTTCTGGAAGCGCATTCCCTCGATGGCGTACACGGTGCCGGTCTTGGGATCCTTGTTGTTGTAGATGTTGGTGTCGCCGAGGAGCTTCCAGAGGTCGGGGAGCTGTTTCTTGTACTTGGCGAGGAGGGGGCCGAGGTCGAGCACGCCGCCCATGTTCGCGTAGGTCTGGATGGTCGGCATATCGTAGGTGACGCAGATGTCGGGGGCGTCGCCGGCGGCGAGGAGGTTGTTCATCGCCTGGACCTCGGTCCAGCGCGGAACGCGGACGAACGTCACGGCCACGTTATGGTCGCGAAGCATCCCTTCCTTGATGAAGTTCGTGTAGAAATTGTCCTCCGGCTTTGAGCCGCCGTCGTTCGAGCGGTCGTAGACCTCGACGGTGATGGACTTCCTCTCCTTGAACTTGCCATTCACGAGACCGTCCTGGGCGAACGCCAGGCCGGTCGCCAGCAGTAGACACAGAAGAATCGCGATGATCTTCTTCATGCAATACCCCCTTGCTGATATCTCTAGACACACCGTGTCTATTCCGATATTTCTCAACCCTTCTCCGCGCCCAGCGTTACGCCGGTGATGAAGTACTTCTGGAGGCGCGGGTACACGAGCAGGATCGGCACCGTGGCGAACATGATGGCGGCGGCCTTGAGCGACTCCGAGAGCCCCGGAGCCATGGAGCCCTCCGCCGAGATGACGTCTATGTTAGAGATGGCGGTTATGAGGTTGTAGAGCAGGAGCTGGATCGGATAGTACTTCCGGGTGTCCGACGAGGTCAGGAACATGAGGGCGTCGGAGTACCCGTTCCAGCGCCCCACGGCGTAGAAGAGGGCGAGCGTGGCGAGCACCGGCTTGGAGAGCGGGAGATAGATGCTCCACAGGATCCTGATGGGGCTAGCGCCGTCTATCTCCGCGGACTCGCGCATCGAATCCGGGATGTCCTTCATGAAGCTCCGCATCAGGATCATGTTGAACACGCTGAGGCAGTAGGGGACGATGAGCACTATCGGCCTGTTCAGCATCTTGAGGTCTTTGAGGAGGAGATAGGTGGGGATGACGCCCGCGCTGAAGAACATCGTAATGAGGAAATAGGTGTTGAAGAACTTCCTGCCCTTGAGCTTGTCGAAGGTGAGGGGATACGCGCAGATGGTGGTCATGAAGAGGGAAAGCGCGGTGCCGAGCAGCGTGATGATGGCGGTCCACGCGAGGGACCAAGTGAACTTGCCGTCGGAGAGCACGTAGCGGTACGCGTTCAGGTTGAAGCCGATGGGCTTGAGAGTGACCTGGTTCTTGATGAGCGCCTCCGTCGAGCTCAGCGAGCGGACGGCGATGTGCCATACGGGGATGACGCAGACGAAGATGAGGCAGAGGCAGAAAACCACGATGAAGAAATCCGCGATCTTGGACTTGGTGTTGGTGATCATCGATCGGCTCCTTAAACGATCCCGCGTTCGCCGAACTTCTTGGCGAGCCGGTCCGCGATGAGGAGGAAGACCACCCCTACCGCCGATTGGAAGAGACCCACGGCCGTGGTCATGGAGAATTGCAGGCCGCGGACGCCGTTGATGTAGATGAAAGTGGAGAGGACGTTCGACACGTTCTTGACGAGGGGGTTCGTGAGGGCCCAGGGGCGGTCGAATTCGCTTCCGAGGATCCAGCCGAGCCGCATGATGAAGAGGACGATGATGGTGGAGCGGATGCCGGGCAGGGTCACGTGCCACATTCTCCTGAGGCGGCCGGCCCCGTCGATGGCCGCGGCCTCGTAAAGCTCCGGATTTATGCCCGTGATGGCCGCGAGGTAGATGATGGTGTTCCAGCCGATGCTCTGCCAGACGCCCAGGAAGACGTAGCTGCCGACCCAGTTGTTGGGATCGTTCAGGAAATTGACGGTGCGGAATCCCATGCTCCTGAGGGCGATGTTCACGAGGCCGGACGTGGGCGCGAAGACCTGGAGGGCGAGGCCCGCGATGATGACCCATGAGAGGAAGTGGGGCATGTAGGCGATGGTCTGAGTGAGCTTCTTGAAGCGCTTGTACTTGAGTTCGTTGAGGATGAGGGCGAGGATAATGGGCGCCGGGAAGCCCACGACAATGTCCAGGAGGTTGAGCGTGAGGGTGTTCCTGAGGGAGAAGAGGAAGTCCCGGTTCTTGAACGCCTTGATGAAGTACTCGAAGCCGTAGTTGTTCGCCCAGGGCATGACCCAGGGGCTCTTCACGATGCTGTACTTCTTGAAGGCGATCTGGATGTACAGCATGGGCACGTACTTGAAGATGGTGAAGTACGCCAGGGGGAGGAGGAGGAGGAGGTATAAGGTCCAATACCTCTGCATATAGGTCTTGAAACTCGTATTCTGGTTCAAGAGCGTCGGCGCCGTCTTGCTTTTCACTATCGCGAATACCTTTCCATGAACAGTGATATGGCATGCCGTCACCTCGCATGCCGACGAGATGGCAGAGTATATCGGTACGCCTCCGGACGGTATCGGCGATATTCCCTATTCGGCTAAACCCATGCCCGATAAAGGACTGTGTGATAAATTCGGGGGTCGTAAAGCGTCACGCGTCAAGCGTCAAGCAAGAAGACGGGGGAGGGGCGGATGTATCCTGCGCGAGTTTTTGGACGTAAAGGCGCGGAGGCGCAGAGGATTTCCCCTTTGCGAGCTTTGCGCGAGGTGTTTTTTGTATATCAAGCATTGAGTTATATAAAGGTCCGAAGGGAAAGAAGGGGAAAGAGAGGAAATGCGCGCGCAAAGACGCAAAGAGGATAGGAGTGGAGGGTCTTTATCTTTTTTACGAGCTTTGAACGAATTTATATGCGAAGAGAAAAAAAAGGCCGCCCGTTAAAGGCGGCCTGTATCGCTTGAGCTAGGGTTTCTATTTGGAATTACAGCCCGAGCAGCCCGCGCATTCGGCGGGGGCATTGCCGGCGGCGACGAGGGCGCGGCGCTCGTCTTCGCTGAGCGTTCCCGAGCCGTTCCCGCCATGGCCGCCCTTGCCGTCCCCGTTTCCGCCAGCGGTTCCGCGTTCGGGGGCGGCGTCCTGGCGCTCCCGCGCCGCGTCCTCGATGAGAAGGTCGAGGTCGCCCTTGCCCCCGAAGCGGAGGACGTTGACCATGAAGATGTTGAGCTTGTTGATGATGGAGGGGGGGAGGAGGTTCCCGTCGATCTCCACGGAGATGATGGGGTAGTTCCTGTCGCGGGCCCAGGGCGTGAAGAGCCCCTCGATGACGCGGCCGATGAGGCAGGCGAAGGGGCTGATGTTGACGATGCCGGAGTAGCCTTCTTCCATGGCGGTGGCGGCTGCCGCGCTCGAGATGACGATCTCGGAGTTGAGCTCGAAGTTGACGAAGTGCTGCTTCGCGTTGGCCATGATCTTCTTCATGTCGTGAGGGCTGTGCGGCACGAGATGCGTGGTCTTGAGGCTCTTCTTGATCCCGTGCTCGACCCACTCTTTCCAGAGGTTCTCGAGGTGCAGGCGGCGAAGTTTCTTGGCTTCGGCGCTGCTTCCGCGCTTGTACCAGGGAAGGAGCTTTATGCGCTTCTTGAGGTCGTATTCGCGGACGAAGTCGAGGTAGTGGATCCATTCGCCGATGCCCGAGACCTTGGCGATGATCCGCTTCGAGCTGAAGAGCTCCACGAGCTCGTCGACGGCGAAGTCGTCCCTGCGGACGTAGATCTCGCCGACGATGAGGACCTTGGGCACCTCGGTGATCTTCTTGGCGAGGGGGATCTTGGCGATCTCCTTGGATATCTCGCGGAGGGTGGGCTTCACCTTGGCGATGTCCGCCTCGGCGACCTTGAGGGTCCGCCTCCAGAGCTCGTCGAAGCGCTTCATGGCGCCGCGGGGATCGGCGGCGCAGGCGCGGAGGCTCGACTGCACGTCCTTCATGTAGTCCGAGATCATGAGGGTGTACCACATGCTCTGGCTGAATTTGGGCCCGAGCTCGTTGTAGGAGTTGTCCGCGGAGAGGGTGATGACCACCACGTTCTCGAGGCGGAGGTCCTTGAAGAGGTTCTCGTAGAAGACGAAGTACTGGCCCGTCCGGCAGGGGCCGGTCGTGATGGGCACGAAGAGCATGTAGATCTCGTCCTTGCGGTACTTCGGGCTCGCGAAGTACTCGAGGGCGCCGCCCAGGACGAGGTGCGAGGGCACGCACTCCTTGCCGGAGGCGTGGGACCGGGCCACCTGGATGGTCTTCTGCGTGGACATGGGGAAGGCCTCGGCGTTGACCCCGATGCCTCGGAGGACGGAGCCCATGAGCTCTGTGGCCATCTCGCCCATGTTGGAGAGGAGGATCTTGGTTTTCTTGTTGTTGAAGATGGGGTGCTTGGCCCCGGTCCTGGTGTCGAGGACGTGGATCTCCTCGCCGGGCCTGTTCACGAAGCGGAGCCCGTTGTCGTAGCGCTCCTCCTTGAGCTCGGTGAGCTTCGAGCGGTAGCCCTCGATGATGTCGAGGAAGGCCTCCACGCGGGTATCGATGCCGGCGTCCGCGGAGTGGGAGTCCAGCTCGAGGACGAGGAAGGGCTTCTGCCCCATGATCCACTTCACGTAGTGGAGGATGAAGGAGTCCGGCGCGCAGGAGAAGTTCGAGACGAAGGTGACGTAGACGTTGGGCTCGTTGCGGAGGAGGGTCGCGGCCTTGAGGTCCTGCTGGCCGTAGTACCAGTACATGTTCGAGAAGATGGTCTCGTCCTCGAAGGGCAGGAAGTCGAAGGGGATGACCGTGTAGCCGCGCGTGGTGAACTTGCGCGGGATGCCCATGTTCGCCTCCGCGGTGAAGGCGTTGTAGGGGCGGCCCAGGATGGCGATCACGGGGCGGGCGGCCTTGCGGGCCTCCTCGAGGGCGCGGTTCCCCATCTCGGCCGCGCGCTTGAAGTAGGCGTCCTGCTTTGCCTGGGCGAGGTCGAAGGCGGCCTCCGTCTCCTGGGCGCCGAGGCCGAGCTTCTCGCCGAGCTTCAGGAAGTGCTCGAGGGCCTTCTCCCGGCCGAACTTGAAGGACACGACCGTGTCCAGGATCTTCTCCGCGGGGATGTCCGGGAAGGCCTTCTTCATGTAGTAGGGGAGGCTCTGCGTGATGGGGCAGAAGTTGGCGTGGACGCTCGTCTCGTAGGAGGGCATGTCGCGGAAGTGCGGGAGGAAGATGTAGTCCACGCCCTTTTTGCAGATGTTCTCCACGGCCCCGTGCGCGATCTCCGCGGGGAAGCAGTAGGTGCTTTCCGCGCGCGCCACGCCGTCGTGGTCCACCTCGTCCGAGAGGATCGTCTTGATCCCGAGCGAGTGGAAGAACCAGGAGTAGAAGGGGTAGAGGGTGTGCCGGGAGTAGGAGCGCGGGATGGGCTGGGTGAAGTCCCGCGTGGGCTGGTAGGGGGGGGGGTCCGGCGCGGAGCGGATGAAGAGCTCGTCGGAGCGCTCGTGGACCCAGTCGGTGACGGCCACGTCCTTGGCGGCCTTGCGCATGTTGGCGTACTTGTTGCACCGGCCGCCGAACATGTACTTGTGCCCGTTCACCACGAGGACCTGGATGGGGCAGAGGTTGTCGCAGGCCTTGCAGGTGAAGACGGACTCGTAGACGATGTCGGTCTTCATGATCTCGGCCATGTCGAAGTCGCCCTTCTCGAGGAGGCCGTCCCGGCACTTCTGCCTGGCGAGGAGGCCGACGCCGAAGCAGCCCATGAGCTCGGGGGCGGGGGGCACGAGGATGGGCTTCCCGAGGAGGCTCGCGAAGGCCATGGGGATGGCCTTGTTCTTGGCCACACCGCCCTGGAGGAAGCCCTTCTGCCCGATAGTGCGGTGCCCCACGCCGCGGTTCCGGTAGTTGGCCACGAAGGAGTCCAGTCTGAC
>CAYNQK010000095.1:0-11901 GCA_964399285.1 uncultured Spirochaetales bacterium
TGAGGGCGTCCCGGTAGACCTGGTTGAGGCGGCGCCGCTCCGCGAGGTACTCGGTGAGGTCCTTCTTGGGGAGGTTGAGCTCGCGGGGGTCCTTCTTGGAGAAGGCCTTCTGGGCGAGGGAGTAGAACTCGGGGACCATCATGCCGGACTTCTTGATGATGTCCTTGATGATGTTCTCGCCCTCCTCCATGAGCTTGGAGAGCTCGACTTCCTGCTCCGCGGTGAGGAGGTTCTCCTTGCCGATCTCGCGGAGGTAGAGGCGGATGGGGTCGTCGACGGCCGAGTCTTTCTCGCTGTAGACGAGCCGCTTCTTCTCGCCCCCCTCCTCCTTGCGCACGGCCTTGGGGGTCTCCTCCTCGACGGGGAGCTCCTCCTCCTCGAGCTTGATGTTGTTGCTCTCGAGGAGCGCGAGGACCGTGTCGATCTTGTCCGTGTTGAGTATGTGCTCCGGCAGGAAGTCCGATAGCTCGTCGTAGCTGATGGACTTCTTCGTCTTGCCGTATTCGAGGAGTTTCGCTATCGCGGGATCAATCGGAATGTCGCTCATCACCCCTCATCCTTTAAGTTTCAGCAGTTCCGCGTCGAGGTACATTTTCTCGTACATCAGGTCGTTGATCCCCGCGCCGTCCGGGCCCGTGGAGGACATCTTGATGATGGAGCGATTGATCTCGTCGCGCTTCCGTTCCAAGGACCTGATCCGCACCTTTCTGACCCCGCCGTCGATGAAGCGCTCGGGGTCTATGCTGAACTCGCCGCGGGCGTCCTTTTCCATGACGAGGCGGCCCAGGCGATCGTCTCCCAGCCTAAGCAGGAACCGTTCCATATCATCTTCGTCGTTGCGGTAGCATTCTTCAAGGGCGATGAATATTTTCCTCGCCTCGGGACTCTCGATGTCCTGGACGTCGATCATCGACCGCGCTCTCGGGAAATGGGAGCGGTTCACGGCGAGGGCGAGGAGGAGCGAGAGGTCATCGGAGGGTTGAACCTCCATTTCCTCCAGTCCTTCCTCCGTTTTCGCCGCTTGAGGCCTCGGCGCCTTGATCTCGCCCCGCGCGTACGCCTCGAAATCCTTGAGGATCGACGATTTATCGATGCCGAACGTTTTTGAGATGAGCGTAAGGCACAACTCCTTCCTGACTTCCGAGCTCACGGCTCCGAGAAACGGGAAAAGCGAGCGAATGGCACGGTTCGTGCCGGCGGGGCCGCCCGAATCCTGCGCGACCGCCCTCCGCACGAGGAAATCGATGACAGGTATAGCTTTTTCCATCTTTTTTTTCAATAAGGCGGGGCCCTCTTTCTCGAGTATTTCCGAGGCGTCCTTGCCTCCCAGGCCCTCGACGACCGAGCAGTCCAGGCCGGTGCGCTCGCAGATGAGGGCCGATCGCTCCGCCGCGGTCTGGCCGGCCTCGTCGGCGTCGAAGGAGAGCCTGACGGCGGGAGCGAGGCGGCGCAAGAGGATCGCCTGGTTTTCCGTGAATCCCGTTCCGAGAGGGGCCACCGCCTCCTTGACGCCCGCCTGGTGGAGGGCCATGACGTCCATGTAGCCCTCGCAGATGACGGCGTATCCCGAATCCTTAATGGCCTTGTAGGCCTGGGGAAGGCCGTAGAGGAGGCGCCCCTTCTGGAAAACCTCCGATTCCGGCGAATTGAGGTATTTGGGGCCGTCCCCGGACATGATCCGGCCGCCGAAGCCCACCACGTTCCCCCGGAGATCGGCGATGGGGAACATGATCCTGCCGCGGAAGAAGGGGTATTCCGGGCGCTTCCTCGCGAAGAGCCCCGTTCGCGCGAGGAAATCGGGGGAATAGCCCTTCTTGAGCAAGAATCGATGGAGCCAATCGGGATCGTACGGCGCCCAGCCGAGGCCGAACTCCTCGATGGCCTCCGCGCTCACCGACCTCCCCGCGAGGTATTCCCGCGCCGGAGCGGCCTCGTCGGCGTTGGAGCGGCGGTAGCGTATGGTCCCCGCGGCGCGCTTGAGCAATCCCCGCCTCCCCGCGCGCGCGGAGTCCGGGCGCGCGGCCGCCGACCCCTCCTCGTAGACGATCTCGACGCCCGCCTTCTTGGCGACGTACTCGAGGGCCTCGGGGTAGCTCATCTTCTCGAGCTCCATGAGGAAGGAGACGGCGCTCCCGCCCTTCTTGCAGCCGAAGCAGTAGAAGAAATTCTTCTCGGGATTGACGCTGAAGGAGGGGGTCCGCTCGCCGTGGAAGGGGCAGAGTCCCCAGTGGCGGCCGCCCTTGTACTCGAGCCGCACGAAGTCGGACACGATGGAGACGATGTCCGCGCGGGCGAGGATGTCCTGGACGCAGGACTCCGCGATCCTCCTCACCGGGAGCGGCCCTTGCCCTTCACCGGGATGGATCCCGCCTCGATGTGCTCGTCGAGGGACCGGGTGAAGGTGTGCGCGCCCCGAGCGGGATCGGTGAGGCGGAAGTAGAGGTAGTCGTGCTCCTCCGGCCTGAATGCCGCGGCGAGCGCGACGGGGCCGGGATTGGAGATGGGCCCCGGCGGCAGGCCGGCCCAGAGGTAGGTGTTGTAGGGGTCCTTGACGGCGAGGTCCTCGACGCGGAGGGCTCCCGGATGGTCCTCGCCCATGATGACGGTCTTGATGTACACGACGGTCGCGCAGGACTGGAGGCCCATGCCGATCTTCAGCCTGTTGCGGAACACGCCGGCGATGCGCGGGGCCTCCTCGGGGAGGCGGTACTCCCGCTCCACGATGGAGGCGAGGATGACGACCTCGGAAAGCTTTTCCGCGTCCATGCCGGCGCTCTCGGGGAAGCGCTCGGCGATCACGGCGAAGAAGCGCGCGACCATGGTCCGGAGGACCGTCGCGGGCTCGGAGAGGATGGGAAGCTCGTAGGTGTCCGGAAAGGCGTATCCCTCCGCGGTCCTGCCGGGAAGGCCGAGCTCCGCGAGGAGCGCGGGATCGGCGGCCGCCGCGAGGAATTCCTTCGCGCCGCAGACGCCCGCGTCCTCGAGGATGGGCGCCATGTCGCGGAGCGTGTAGCCCTCCGGCACGGTGACCCTCCTCAGTGCCTGCTTGCCCTCGAGCATCATCCGCGCCACTCCCCTCGTGTCGATTCCAGCGGGGAACGCGTAGGGGCCCGCCTGGAGGCCCCCCCCCCTCCCGCTCGCCTTGAGGTAGAGCGTGAAGAAGTCGGCCGATCGTATGAAGCCCCCGGCCTCGAGGCGCCTCGAGATGGCCCAGGCCGAGGATCCCCTGGGAACGACGAAGACGCGCGACGGCGGTCCGTTTTCCCCGGGCGGCGCGGAGTCGACGACGGCGGCGAGCGTCAGGGCGAGCGCGGCCGCTGCGGCGAAGGCCAGGAGGACGGCGCAGCCCGCGCCGCGCTTCCTCCGGGGCTTCGCGTTCTCTTTATCAGCCACGGCCCTGCCCTCCCGCGAGCGCTTCCATCTCCTCGATGCTCAGGACCCCGTGGAGCACCCCCTCGAGCTTCCTGAAGAGGCTCGCCTCGCCCCCGTCGCCGAGGCGGGGCAGCGCGAGGAGGAGGCGGAAGGCCGCGACCGCCTCGGGAACGGAGAGATCGAGATGAACGCTGTCCGTTTCGTTCGCCATGGCCCCTCCAATATACCGATACCGCTCCGCTCGATCCAGGATCAGCCCCGCACGCCGCTCCCGCCCGGGCCCAGGAGGTCGGCCTCCGATCGTTCGCGGAGGCGGCGCTCGATCTCCTCGCGCGGGAAGGGCTCCCCCTTCCCGATGCCCGGGCAGTACCGGGCCTCGGTCCTCCAAGACTCCGCGCTCGAGACGACGCGGTCCCAGAAGGGATAGGTCCTGCATTGGACGGGCCGGGCCGCGTAGGCCGTGCATCCGCCGTCCCAGAGGATGCAGTCGTATCCGGCCTTCTCGCGGAGCGAGAAGAGCCTGCGGCCCACGTCGACGACGCGGCAGTGCGACGCTATGAAGGACGGTTCGCTCTTGCCGAAGAAGCGGGCGAGAGCGGAAAGGTCCGCGGCGGTGAGGAACACGTATCCGGGCTCGCCCCTGCAGCAGGACGAGCAGCGCTGGCACTTGAATCTGTACTCGATGTCCGGCGGAAAGCCGGGCGCGTCTTTTTCCATGCGGATCAGCTCCTCGGGGGCGGCCGGGAAAAGAAAAGCCCTTCCGGCGGGCGGAAGGGCTATGGGGAGAGAAGGATTCGAACCTTCGAAGGCGAAGCCAACAGATTTACAGTCTGCCCCCTTTGGCCACTCGGGAATCTCCCCTTTGTATCGCGCCACCGCTCAAGCCATCTCTCGGAATCGAACCGAGGACCTCGAGATTACAAATCACGCGCTCTGGCCAACTGAGCTAAGATGGCGTCGAACGGGGTCGAATATATCCGGAGGCGCGGAGCTTCGTCAAGCCGCGCGATCGATCGAGGCGTTTTCGGCGCCGCGCGGCGCGCGCGGAGGCGTTCCTCAGTTGAGCGGGGCGAAATATCCCGACTCGTCCCTGCCCGATCGCTTCATGAGGTAGGCCTCCACGGCGAAGGGCATGTAGGCCTTGCCGAAATCGGACCTCGCGGAGCTCATGAAACGGAGCGCGTAGGTTCCGACCGACCTTCGGCCCGCGGCGCGCACCATCGGGCCCAGGCCCTCGGGCGCCCAGAGGGAGGCCGCCGCTCCGCCGCTCCGCGAGGAGACGTAGCGCAGGGCCTCGTCCGCGGATTCGGTCCCGAGGATCACCACGTTGAGCTGGACGCGGTTGTTCGCGTAGAAGGCGGCGAGCTCGCCGAGGCCGTAGCCCCTGAAGGCGCCTTCCCAGACCTTCCCCGAGGTGAAGAGGAATACCGCGCGGCGCGGCCTCCCGGAGGCGAGGCGCGAGGCGGCGAGCCTGAGCGCCGCGTCCACGGGCCAATCCTCGCGGACGCGCGCGGAGGCGAGGCGCGAGGCGATCCCCTCGGCGGTCGCCGAAGCGTCGAGCACGGGAGGGTCGCCGGGCATGACGGCGCCCAGGAAGCGCGAGCCCGAGGTCACGGCCTTGAGCCCTCCTGCGAGGATGTCGCGGGAGGTCTTCGCCGCCCGGACCGCGTCGGGGGAGGGATCGACCACGATGACCGAGTCGAACTCGCCCGAAGGGCCGTCCTCGCCGAGGAATTCGAGCGAGGCGGCGGGTATGACGCGGGACACCGCGTAGGAGACGGGCTTTCCGCCCTCCTCGCGGTCCTCGATCGAGGAGATCTGCTCGGTCACGTAGAAGTTCTTGGCGTTGAGCCCGCGGACGGGCCGGCCCTTGGCGTCGCGGACGGAGACCTCGGCCTCGACGATCGGGAAGCGGTCGGCGTTCGTGCGCATGACCGTGACGTCGAAGCCCGAGAAGGCGAGGGACGCCTCCGAGAGGTAGAGCACCTTGGACGAGTCGAAGTCGCAGGCTATGAGACCGCCCGCTCCGTCGGGCATGCCGCAGAGGATGCGGTTACGCTTCTCCTGGCCCTCGAAGAGCTTCACGAGTCCGCCCGTCGCCGCGTCGAAGGCGCGGAGGGATGAGCCGTCGGCGATGACGAGGGTCGAATCGCCGTGGGCGTAGAGCCCTTCGGGACGGGAAAGGCCCTCGTCGATCGCGGCGCCGAGCCAGTTGCCGTCCGCGTCGAAGGCGTGGACGCGCTTTCCGCGGGCGTCCGCGACGTAGACCCTGCCCGAGAGCGCGGCCACTCCGGTGGGGCTCGAGAGGCCCTCGAAGGCGCCCGAGGGCCGCCCGAAGGAGAGGACGAAGGAGCCGTCGGGGGCGAACTTGGAGACGCGGCGGTTGCCCGAGTCGCTGACGTAGAGGTAGCCGTCGGCGTCGAGGCAGAGGTACTGCGGGCCGAGGAAATCGCCCTTCCCCCTCCCCTTCTTCCCGAACCGGGCGACGAGGCCGCCCCTCGCGTCGAGGCGCGTGATCCTGTCGGCGCCGAACTCCGAGACTATGACGCCGCCCGAGCCGTCGTCGATCGCGGCGAAGGGGCGGTCGAGTCCGCCGAAGGGACCGGCGAACACGGCGGTTACGACGCCGTTCATGTCCAGCCTGAGGACCCGGTCCGAACCGAAGGAGCTGAGCCAGTACTGGCCGCCGGGAGCGGGCGCGATCCAGGTGGGGCGGAGGAAGGTCCGTTCCTTGCCCGCGAGGCCCGCGACCGTCCCCGTCTCCACGAGGCGCTCGGCGTAGTCGCGCCGCTCCGCCGCCTCGGCGCGCGAGGAGAGCGCCTCCTCGCGCGAGAGGACGAAGGGATTGGCCTTCCCCGACGCGATGAGGCGCCTGAGCTGGGCGGCCGCCGTGGCCTCGAAGCCGGAGCGCGAGTAGGCCGCGGCGAGCCAGAAGGAGACGAGGCCCTCTTCCGGCGAGCCAGAGAGGGCCTTCTCGAAGGAGAGGATCGCCTCGTTGAAGCGGCCCCGGTTGTAGGCCTGGAGGCCGAAGCGGAAGTCCTCCATGGACGCGGCGCTCGGCTTGTCCCAGCCGAGCATCTGCGCGGAAAGGCCCGACGCGAGGGCGATAGCGGAGACGAGGGCGAGGGCCGCGGCTTTCCTCATGTCTCCTCCTCCTTGAGGGAATCGAGGTGGCGCCTGATGTCGGCGCTTTCCGGGGCAGCCCGGTGCGCGCGCTCGATGAAGACCTTGCCCCGGTCCTTGTGGCCCATGCGGCAGAGCGTCCACCCGAGCGAATCGAGGTACGCGGGATTGGAGGGGTCGGATTCCAGGGCCCTCCTGCAGTAGGAGAGCGCCTTGTAGGGATCCTCGCCCGTGTGGGAGAGGAGGTATCCCAGGGCGTTGAGCGCGGTGGCGTGGCGCGGATCGACGTCGAGGGCCCTGCGGTACCAGTCCGCCGCCTCCTCCACCGAACCGCGGAGGAGTGCCGAGTAGCCGCGCATGGAGAGGACCTGCGCGCTCTCCCCGAAGTCCTCGATGAAGGAGTCGAGCTCGTAGTCGGCCATGCGGGAGTCCTCGCGGCGCAGGGCGCAGTACGCGAGGAGGAGGCGGCCCTGGCGGGCCCGCTGGCCGCGGGGAGCGTCGGCGACGACGCGCTCGAGGTAGCCGATGGCGTCCGCGTACCGGCCCGCGGCGACGAGGGCGATCCCGCGGTAATAGGAGAACTCGCCCTCCTCGCCCTCTCCGGGGAGCCCCGCCTCCAGCGCGGCGAGCGCCGCCTCGGGATCCTTCGCCTCGAGCGCCTCCCCGGCGCGGGCGAGGGCCTCGTTCACGCGGTCACCGCCTCGGCGCGGGGCACGGAGGGGATCACGGAGACGGCGACCTCCCCGCGCTCCACGGTCCAGGCGTCAGAGCCCTCTTCATCGACCGTCTGCACCCTCGCCTCCCCCAGGAAGCAAAAGCGCGTCCCGTCGGGGGCGACGAACTCCCTGATCTCGTCCGAGTAGGATCGCTCGGAGACGCTGGACATGGACCAGGAGCGCGGGGTTTCGTCCAGGTTGGGGACGTTTACGTTGATGAAGGTTCCCGGCTTCCAGAGCCCGAGGAGCTCGTCGAGGGCGTCGCGGACGAAGGCGGCCGCGGATCCGAAACGGAAGGGCCCAGTGTGGGTCGCGAGCGACACAGCGACGCCGGGCACGCCCATGATGGCCGCCTGGCGGGCCGCTCCCGCCGTTCCCGAGTAGACTAGATCCGTGCCCAGGTTGGGGCCGTGGTTGATGCCGGAGATGACGGCGTCGGGCCGTCCGGGGAGGAGGTGGATGATGCCGAGGAGGGCGCAGTCCGCCGGCATGCCCGAGCAGCTGAAGGCGCGCTCGGCGACCTGCCGTACCTTGGAGGGGCTCTTGAGGCTGATGGCGTTGCTCGTTCCCGAGCGCTCCGAGTCCGGGGCGACGATCCAGACCTCGTGATCGGCGGAGAGGGCGTCCGCGAGGGCGGCGAGGCCCTCGCCTCGGATGCCGTCGTCGTTGGTCAGGAGGAGCCTCATGGCCTCAGGATACCATGGAAGGGCGCGTTATTCAACGAACGATCCCGGCGCGCTCGCCGAGCGCCGAGACCCGCACGCTCGGCTTGAAGCCGAAGATGCGCTCGTATTCCTCGATGCGTCCCTGGTAGTCGGCGGCCGAGGCGGTCTTCATTATGGAGACCGTGCAGCCGCCGAAGCCCGAGCCGATCATGCGCGAGGCGACGCAGCCGGGCACCTCGAGGGACCGCTTCACGAGCCAGTCGATCTCGGGACAGGAGATCTCGTAGAGATCGCGGAGCCCGTCGTGGGAATGGACGATGAGCTTCCCGAGGCCGGGCAGGTCGCCTTCCTGGAGGCACTCCGCCGCCTCCCGCGCGCGCACGAATTCCTCCATGACGAAGGAGCACCGGCGGCGGGCCGACTCGGGGACGGAGCCCACGGAGTCGGAGAGATCGTCGAAGTTCGCGTCCCGGAGGCTCTTTATGGGGCGTTTTGGGCTCGTCATGGCGCGGAGGCAGCGCTTGACCTCCCCCTCGCGCTGCCTGAGCTCGGCGTCCGAGGAGAATCGGGGAACCCGGGAATCCGTCACGACGAGGGAATAGCCCTTGAGGGGGAACGGCAGGAGGGCGTGGGTATCCTTTTTTAGGTCGTAGAGGACGGCATGGTCCTTACGCGACGAGAGGGCCGTGCAGGCCTCGACCGCGCCCCCCTCCATCCCCAGGAAGTCGATTTCGGCTTCCATGGCGATATCCTTGATTTCCTCTTCGGTCAACTTGATGCCGCGCAAGGATTTAAGCGCGAAAATCGTAGCCACGATAATTGCCGTGGAAGAACCGAAGCCGAGGGATTGGGGAATATCTCCAGACACGGTAAAGGAATACCCGCTCAGAGGCATGCCCCGTTCGGCGAGGATGGAGAGCGGAGCCTTGAGGAGGTTCGCCCATCGGTCCTCTTTCTTGTATTTAAGGTTGGAAACCGTCGTTCGCTTGCGCTCGTTGAAGTCGGCGGCGTAATACCGGAGGGCCGTATCCTTGCGTTCCGAGACGGCCACTTGGACATTGAAGGAAGCGCTGACCGCCAAAACGAGGCCGTCCGAGCGCTCCGTGTGCTCCCCGAGAAGCTTGACGACGCCGGGCGCCTTCGCGACCACCGAGGGACGAGCATCGAATTCTGCTTGGTGGAGCGAGACGATGTCTTTCATCCGATACTTTCTCTTCCTTGCCGGGTGCAGTGTACATGATTCCCCAAACTTATTCAATAAAAAAAAATACGGGCATTTCGGCGTTTTGACATCAAATGGCGAAAGATATACAATAAGGCCATGCGAAGGCCCAGGAGCCCCCTATGCATCGTCGCCGCCTCGCTTCTCTGGGCCTGCGTCACCGATCCGGGCGCATCCTCCCCCGCTCCCGGACCCTCGGCCTCGCCCTCCCCCGCCGTACCCGTCCCGACCGCCTCCGCACTCGGCCCCAGCGCCTCCTTCGACCCGGCCACAATCTCGGCCGAGGAGAAAAAGGAGACCCTCATTTCGGTGGCCGACCTCATCCTCGAGCTCAACCGGATCACCCGGGAACGCAATTTCGAGGCCTGGCAGTCCTATCTCATGCCCGCTTTCAAGGAGAAGTACGCGGACCCGGAGTACCTCGCCGAGATTTCGCGGAGCTACCTCCTCCTCAGGGTGAAGAAAATCGTGCTCAAGACGCTCAAGGACTATTTCGACTACGTCGTCTATCCCTCGCACCAAAACGATAGGGTAGACGACATCGAATTCATAGGACATAATCGCGTTAAAGCGGTGTATTATAACGACAAGAACGAACGAAGGGTCCTCTGGGACCTGGAGAAAGCGGACGGCGCTTGGAAGATCAGCGTCGAAAGCGGTTTAGGCATCTAATCGGAGGTAGCGCATGAAGAAGGCCTTGATCGTCGCGGTCATCGCGTCCCTCGCCCTTTCGGGCATCCTCGCCCAGCAGCCCGACAAGCCCGCCAAGACCGAGAAGACGGTCGAGGAGGCCTATCTCACCGAGACCTACGAGGGGAAGATCATCCTCGAGTACGCCCAGGGCGATACCAAGGGCATGAAGCAGGACGCCCTGCTCTACATCAAGGAGGCCATCGACGACGGCCGCAAGGGCGAGGACATCCAGCGCGCCCTCAGCTACCTCGCCCTCGACGGCACCACCTACGTCACCCGCGAGGGCGGCTACGGCCGCGTCAAGAACAACTACCCCGACGTCAGGGCCAAGGCCTGCGAGTACCTCGGCCTCCTCGGCACCGAGTCCGCGCGCGACACCCTCATCAAGGTCACCTACGGCGACAACGAGCCCATGGTCGTGGCCGCCGCCATCCGCGGCCTCGGCGTCATCGGCAACAACGACGACGACCGCGTCACCGACGTGATCGCCTACGTCGTGAACCGCTACGACATCCTCTATCCGGACAACACCCTCGCCTTCGAGGCGCTCATCGCCGTGGACCGCCTCGCCGAGAAGAACGACGGCATGGACGATTCCGCGGCCATCAAGATGGTCATGCGCATCGCCGACGGCAATTACATCACCCCGGTGAAGACCAAGGCCAAGGAGATCCTCTCGCGGCTCCGCAAGTATTCGGGCGGATCGAAGGGGAAGTGACGGAAGAAAACCGGACTTCTCCGCGGTTTCGAGGAACGCCGCCCGAGAGGGCGGCGTTTTCTTTTCCGGAGAGGCCGATGCGCGGGCGGGCGGACCTTCGAGCGAATCGCGGCTCCTGGCGGGCCTGTCCGCCGTCCGCGTTCCCGCTCCGGGGCAAAAAAAAACGCCGTCCCGCGGGGAGACGGCGTTCGCGTTCATGAGCGATGCGCGATTCGAACGCGCGACCTTCGGCTCCGGAGGCCGACGCTCTATCCAGCTGAGCTAATCGCTCGGTGCGATAGTATCCCGCGCGCCGGCAGCGGGTCAAGGCTCGGGAAAGGCTCCTGCTTGACATGGCTTCCGTCCGCCGACATAGTGTTGCCCCCATGGAACCGATCATCCTCGCGTCGTCCTCGATCCGCCGGCAGGAGCTCCTCAAGCAGCTCGGCTTTCCCTTCACCGTCATGAGCCCCGACGCGGACGAGACCTTCCCCGCGGGAACGGGCGAGGCCGAGGGAGTCGAGGAGATCGCGCGGCGCAAGGTCGCGTCGATCCTCTCCACGATCACGGACCGCTACCTCCCCTGGATACTCGGAGCGGACACCCTCATCTTCCTCCGGGGCAGGCCGCTCGGAAAGCCCGAGTCGCGCGAGGAGGCCGCGGAGATCATCGGTTCGCTCTCGGGAACCTCGCACTCCGTCTTCACCGGGCTCGCGCTCTACTCGGGGAGGAGCAAGCGGATCGAGCTCGGATGCGACGAGACGACCGTGCGCTTCAAGCGCCTCTCCTCCGCCGAAATGGACTGGTACCTCGACTCCGGCGAGTGGCAGGGCGCGGCCGGCGCGTACAAGATCCAGGGCAAGGCCTCTTTCTTCATCGACCGCATCGAAGGCCAGTACCATTCCGTGGTGGGCTTGCCTATTTCCCTCCTCTATGACATGCTGAGGGCGGCCGAATACCCGTTCTGAACGGGCCTCGGCCGCCGGGCTTCGCCCGGAATCCTCCGTCCGCCCGGTCCGCTCCCCAGCGGCGCGGCCGACCCCGGACGAGAAATAGCGATGGAGTCCGCGGAAAAATATCCGCGGAACGGGAGGAATTCATGGCTGTAGTGACCATGAAGAGCCTGCTTGAGTCCGGCGTCCATTTCGGGCACCAGGTCAAGCGGTGGGATCCGAGGATGAAGCGCTTCATCTTCGCGGAACGCAACGGCATTCACATCATCGATCTCCAGAAGACGATCCAGGCCATCAAGGAAGCCTACGAGGCGATACGGAAGGCCGTATCCTCGGGCAAGACCGTCCTGTTCGTCGGCACCAAGAAGCAGGCCCAGCAGGCCGTGCAGAAGGAAGCCGACCGCTGCGGCATGTTCTGCGTGAACAACCGCTGGCTCGGCGGCATGCTCACCAACTTCTC
>CAYNQK010000096.1:0-11884 GCA_964399285.1 uncultured Spirochaetales bacterium
ACCACTCTCCGGCGAGGAGAATCGAGGGATTCAAGGCCGTCAGGTACGTCGTGAACAGAACGACCGCTACTACTTTCTTGCCGGTATTCATCTCGATATCTCCTTAATAATTCTTAATGAGCTGAATGACCAACTATGTTTAGGGGCGTACGAACCGCGAAGAGGAAAATTATTTTCCTAATCGATGAATTGCGGGAAAAATGGGAAAATAACAGAATAGACGAATCGATGTTCAATAGTACTTTTATCCTTTATTAGTAGAGAATCAATAATCTTTATAAAAGAGTATCCCCACTCTCCGCATACCGTCAAGACACTTTTCCACCAACTCGTTGATATATTCCTACGTGAATATTCTCGTGCCCCGTCGTGCCGGCTCATCGCTTTCCTTTACTCGACGAATTGGAAATAACCAATAGTACGGGGATGTTCGTGCGGAAAAATAAAAAAAGGGGCGCCCCTTCCCAGGCAGCGCCCCTTATCGTGATCACGCTCTGCGAGTACAGAACCTACTTGAGCGGCTCGTACGCCGCCTTGGGATCATACATGCCCTGGCGCTTCTCGCCCTTCAGGCTCGGGATCACGAGGACCTGCCCGGGGACGATGAGATCGGGATTGTTGGGATCGACGAAGGCCTTGCGGTTCGCCTGGTAGAGCTTTTCCCACTTGAAGGGGTCGTTGTAGATTGCGGCGAGGCCGGCGATCCTCCAGAGGCAGTCGCGCTTCGCGAGGTTGAGCACGACGGTGTAGAGGCCGGGAAGGGTCTGCGGCTCGGTGACGCCGTCCAGGTACGCCATGGAGGATTCCGCGTACATGATGGCGTTCTCGAATTCCTCGTCGACGATGGCGACGTTGGCGGCGTCGAGGTCGTCCTCTGCGAGCTTGTAGAGCTCGGGGAAGCGCTTATCCGCGTCCATGGACTTGGCCCAGGCGAGACGAGCGTCGGCCTTATCGATGGCTTCCTGCGCCTTCACGGCCAGGAGGGCCTTCTCCACGTACTCGTCGGAGAGCGCGAACTGCTCCTCGGCGCGCGCGGCGTAGTCCGCCGCGGCGTCGTAGTCGCCGATATCGAAGGCCGCTTCGGCCTCGGCGAGGAGGCGCTCGCCTTCCGCGTAGAACTCGTTCTCGACGAGGCTCTCGGCGAACATCGCGGTGGCCGCGAACGCTAGAACGATCATGATTATTGCTGCGCGCTTCATTTCCCGGCCCCCTTTCCCCCGAGGAGGGCGTCGCCCTCGTTGGCGGCCTCGAGGCTCGCGTCGCGCTTACGGCGGATGGCGTCCATCCGCTCCTGCGTGTCGTCGCGCTTGACGATGGCTTCCTGCTCAGCGGCGAGGTACGCCTCTCCCGCCTTCGCGTAGGCCTCCTCGGCCTCGGGATACGCTCCATCGGCCTCGAGGGCCGCGGCTTCCTCTGCCAGTGACTGCGCCTCCTGGAAGAGGGCCGGAACGGCGAAATCCGCCTTGGCGTCCTTGGCCTTCGCTCGCTTTGCGTCGAGGTCCTCGCGCGCCCGCAGCATGCCGAGCTCCCAAGCCGTCTTGTACACGAGGTTGAAGCGGAGTTCGGCTTCCTGCATCGAGTCGAGGGACTTGTTCGGCTCGGCCGGGAAGGCCGCGTCGCTCTCCTCGAACTTGTCCATGGCGATCTGGTAATTGCCCTTGTCCGCGTCCTGGAGGTCGTACGCGGTGATCTCGTCCCAGACCTTCACCGTCTTGGCCCGCTCGTAGGCGATCTCGTAGCGCAGGGTCGCGGATTTGAAGGATGAAACGGCCTTCTCGAGGTCCGCCGCCTTCTCCGCGGCGTCGCCCGCCTCGTAATCGGCTTGCGCGCCCGCCATCTGGTCGGGGGAAGAGGACTCCGCTCCTTCGTTCTCCGCGGCGTCGCGCATTTTATCCGCGCGGGCCCGGTAGTCGGAGGCGAGGCCGGCGAGCCCCTCGCCGAGCGCCTTCTCGAAGCCCGCGATGGCCTCAGCGTAGAGCGAGCGCGCTTTGTCGGCGTCGCCGTCCTTGGCCGCCTTGCGCGCCTCCTCCAGCTTCGCCATCGCGTCCTTATACGCGTCGGTCTCGTTGAGTCCGTACTCGACGCACTTGTCCCTGAGCTTCTGGGCCTGCGCGTCCTCGGCGCTCATGTCCGCCGGGGCGGCGGTGGGAGCCGGCGTCGCGGTCGGAGCCGGCGTCGGCGAAGGCGACGGGGTCGGCTGGGGCTTGGTTTGGCATGCGGCGACGAGGAGTGCGATGAACCCCGCCGCGAGCAGGAACGACTTCTTCATGATAAAGAACCTCCTCGCTCGTCAAGTCTCAAAATACGCACGTCGAAATCCCGTCGACCGAGGACCTTCACGATGGCGAAGCTCCCCGACGCGCCGTCGCGCGGCCGCGAGAGGCTGCCGGGACAGAGGGCGAGAACGCCCGAGTACTCCTCCCAGCACGCCTTGTGCGTATGTCCGTAGAAAACGGCGTCGGCTCCGGCTGACGCGGCCGCGTCCAGCATCCGCCCGACCCCCTCGTTCGCCCCCATGAGGTGCCCATGGGTCAAGAATATCCGATTGCCGCAGGCCTCGAAGACGCGATGGAGCGGGGCCCCGGCCGAATGATCGGAGTTGCCCCGCACGCCTTCCCATGGAATGACGCCCACGCCCCTCATGCGGAGCGCCTCGAGATCGTCGAGGCCGTCTCCCAGATGGATGATCGCGTCCGCGCGGGCCGCCCGCGACCGCAATACTTTCGACAGATGCTTTAGGTCCCCGTGGGTATCGGACAGCACGAGGAGCGTGCACGGCATGCGGCGGCCTCCGGATCATCGTACGACATCGTTTCACTGGAGTCAAGCGCGAACGCCGGCACGATGAGCGCCCAAGGCGGTCGCGATGGCCGCGCGATGACGGTCAGGACGCGCCCTTCCGGCTTCCGCTTGACACGCGTGTTCCGTCGGACGGAGACTCGACGCATGCGCATACGGGACGAGCGGGACGGAGGTCTCTCGGGATACGCGGCGGTGCTCGCCGCCGAGTTCATCGCGCTCATGGGCTTCGCCGCCTCGACGCCCGTCATCCCCTCATTCCTCCGCGAGCTCGGCATCCGCGACGAAGCGAGGCTCAAGCTCTGGTCCGGGCTCTCGAACGCCCTTCCCTCCGTCATGATCGCGCTCTTCTCGCCGATATGGGGAGCCATCGCGGACTCCCGGGGCAGGAAGCCGATGCTCCTCCGCGCGCTCTTCGGCAGCTCGCTCTTCATCGGGCTCATAGCCCTCGCGGGAGCGCCCTGGCAGCTCCTCGCGCTGAGGACCCTCCAGGGCTGCGTGACGGGCACGGTCGCGGCCGCCACGGTCCTCGTAGCGGCGAGCGCGCCCGAGGGCGCCGTGGGGCGGAGGCTCGGCCTCCTCCAATCGGCCATCTTCATGGGAAACTCGATCGGTCCCGTCATCGGGGGCCGGGCGGCCGAGCTCCTCGGGAACCGCGCCTCCTTCGCCATCGCTTCCGCCCTCCTCGCCTCGGGCGGCGTCATCGTCGCGGCCTTCGTGAAAGAGAATTTCCGGCGCTCCGACCCTGTGACGGCCGCCCTCTCAGGAGGGCGCGCGTCGGCCGCGCCCGCGGCCATCGCCTGGGCCTCCCTCATCCCCCTCTTCTCGGTGGTCTTCGCCTTCCAGCTCGCGGGCTCCAACGTGACGCCCATCCTGCCGCTCTACGTCGAGGACCTTATGGGCGATCCCCGCCTCGTCCGATCGGTATCCGGGCTCATCATCGGCTCCGTCGGCGTCGCGAGCGCCGTTTCAGCGGGCATCGGGGGAAGGCTCTCGGACGCCTTCGGCCCGGGCCGCGTCCTCGTCGTCACCCTCGCATGCGCGGCCATCCTCGAACTCATGCAGGCCTTCGCGCATTCCCCCTGGACCCTCCTCGCCTACCGCGCGGGAGCGGGGCTCTTCCTCGGCGGCACGATGCCGTCGATCAACGCCCTCATCGCCAAGCGGACGCCGCCGGGGCAGAACGGCAAGGTCTTCGGAGTGTCCGGCTCGGTCGGACAGGCGAGCGCCTCCCTGGGACCGCTCATGGGCGCGGGCATTTCCATCGTCTCCGGCTACCGAACCGTGTTCTACGCGACCTCCGGACTCCTCGCCATCCTCTCCGTCGGGATCGCCTTCAATACGCGGAAACGCGCCGGCAAGGAGGCCGCCGGTGCGCGTTGAACGCCGCCCTCCCCTCGCCGCGATCATGATCGTCCTCCGATCCTCCGTCATCGCCGCATGCGTCCTTTCCGCTTTCGCCTGCTCCTCGAGCGGCGGCGCGGAACGGACCGCCTTCGGGGAGGACCTCCCCCTTCCGCCCGAGGAGAAGGGATTCGATCCCCGAACGGCTCCCTTCGTCAAGAAATCCGGGTCTGTCCTCGTCCTCGAAGGAAAGCCCTTCCGTTTCGTCTCCTTCAACGTGCCGAACTACCACGTGGTCGAGGATCCCCGGCCCGCTGGCGGCCCGGCCTGGCACCGGGTCTCCGCATGGGAGCAGGAGGACGCCGCCCGCACGGTACGGCTCATGGGCGGACGCGTCATCAGGATCTACGTCCCCTCGGTGGAGGGCGGGCGCGCGAACGCGGGAGGCCCGAGCCACGTCCGGAGAGGCCCCGACGGCGAGCTCGCCTACGACGAGGAGCTCTGGTCCGATCTCGACCGCGGCCTCGCCATCGCCGCCGCCGAGGGCGTGAGGGTCATCATCCCCCTCGTGAACGAATGGCCCTGGTTCGGCGGCGCTCGCGAATGGGCGAGAATGGCGGGAGCGCGCGATTTCTGGAACGAGCCCGCCGCCCGGGCCGCGTTCAAGGAATACGTCGCATGGCTCCTCTCCCGCACCAACACCGTCACGGGCCTCAGATACCGCGACGACCCCACGATCCTCTGCTGGGAGCTCGGCAACGAGATCCAATCCGCGAGCGAGGATTGGATGAGGGACGTCGCCGCGCACGTCAAGTCGCTGGACGGACGCCACCTCGTCATGGACGGAGGCCACCGATCGCTCCGGAAGTCGCTCCTCGACTGTCCCGACATCGACGTCTTCACCACGCACTACGCCGATAGGACCTTCGCCCGCGACGCCGAGGCCTGCGCGAGGCGGGGCAAGGCCTTCATTTACGGCGAGTTCGATCCTGAGAGCCCCGAGGCCGTCGCGCGGGTCTGCGCGATAGGCTATCTCTCCAAGGCCTCCGGCGTCCTCGCGTGGTCGCTCAGGTTCCGGGCGGACTCGGGCGGCTTCTACTTCCACGATGACTTCCGCGATTCGGATTCGCTCCAGTTCCCCGGCTTCGACGCGACGCGCCCCTCGGGGGAGCGCGAGATCTTCTTCGTGATGCGCGCATGGGCCTGGAAATACCGCGGCTACTCCGCGCCTCCCGTCGCCCCGCCCCCCGAACCGCGGATGCTCTCGGCCTCGCGCGGCGGAGAGATCTCGTTCAGGGGCTCCACGGGCGCGACGAGCCATCGGATAGAACGCTCAGGACAGTCCGACGGCCCCTGGGAGGCCGTCGGGGAACCCCTCATCGACGCGCTGCCCGATCCGGGATCGAAGCCGCGCAAGGGAGCCTGGCCCCTCTTCATTGATCCTGAGCCATCGGCCTTGATGCCCTGGTACAGGATCGTCGCCATGAACGAAGGGGGCGAAACCGCGAGCGCTCCCGCCATGATGGAGTGATTCGCCCGCCCATCTCCGACAGGCAGCCCTATCGATGGGCCGATTCTCAGTCCTATCGATGGGCCGATTCTTAGTCCTATCGATGGGCCGAACGATGGCTTATCGCATCTTTTCAGCGGGCAGTATCCTGAGCGAACCCGAGGCGGCCATCCTGTCCGCTTTTATCCCGAGCGCCATGAGGACGCCGGGCCTCGAGCCCGTTTCCTCGACGACCCGCTCGAGGTCGACCGAGGTCCGCACCGCGTTGCCGCAGGCGGTCGCGAGCGCGTCGGCGAGCGCGCCGTCGGCGCAGGCCACGAGGAAGGCGTCGGCGTTGCCGAAGGAGAGGGAGGGCCCGACCTTCGCCGAGGACGCGCAGATCCCGATGGGACAGCGTTCCGGCGTCACTTCCACGCAGAGCCTCTCCGAGAGGCTCGAGAGTCCGGCGTAGATTCCCACGAGGACCCGCTCGCGCGCCGAGATCCAGAGGTCTCCGCCGTTCTCCACGATGACCTCCTCGGGTCCTCCGGGGAGACCGAGGACGGCCTTTCCGACCGACTCGGCGATGGCCCCCGCGACGGCCGCCATGGGGCCGACACCGGCCGAGATGCCGGCGCGGAGCATCGACCGCGCGATGGGAGGCGCGGCGGGATCGTCGGGAAGGGGCTCGAGGCTCGTCCTGAAGGCCGGATGGTCCCGTATCCACGAATCGAGGGCGGCGCGCTGCTCGAGGAGAATCCGGCGGACGGCGGCCTCAACGCGCTCCGCGCCCGATCCGCGCGTGAAGCCGATCCAGAGGTCCGACTCGCCCTCGGCGACTAGTATGCCCTCGAGCCTGCCGCCTCCGAGGGCCTCCCGGTACCAGCGTTCGCGGAACACCCCCGCGCTCAGTCCTCGAAGGCGAGCGAGAAGAGCCCGAAGGGGCAGGCCTTCACGCAGAGCCCGCAGCCGATGCAGAGCTCCCGCTTGAGCTCGAGCCGGGCGCTCGCCCTCTCGAGGTCGAGAGCTCCGGAGAAGCAGACGCCGGTGCAGGCGCCGCAGTCCACGCAGCCGTCTTCCTTCCACAGGATGGCCCGGGAGGCCGGAAGGCAGGTGACCTCCCTGGACTCGAGGTACGCGACGGCCTCGGCGATGCGCCCCTCGGCGCCGTCGAGCTCGAGGAGGAGGCGCCCCTCCTGGCCGGGGGTGACCTCGGCGCGGAGGATGTTCACCATGACGTCGTACTTCTTTATGAGCGCGTAGATGATGGGATCCCCCACGGCGTCCTGCGAGTACGAGAGGACGTATTTTTCCTTCATCGCGCTTCCTCCGGCGCGGTCCTCACCGCGAGGGGCCGCATGGCCGATTTATGCGGAAGCCCCAGGCTAGGCTCCCTCAAGGGGAACTCCCCGGAGAGGAGGCGCTTCTTGAGCTCCTCCGCGATCCTGCGCGCGCGCGCGAGGGACGAGAGCGGGGCCGTCTTCACGCGCTTTCCGTTCAGCTGGATCCAGCCGGACCTGAGCTCGGCGTACGACGCCCTCGCGACGGCGGGATGGTCGGGCTTCGAGTAGTCGCAGATCGTCGTCTCGATGCCCGCGTTGCTGACGCTGACGCGGCGCGCCACGTCCTCGTCCAGCACGGGGATGGGGAGCCCGAGGCCCACGTAGAGCGTGACGCCGTAGCGCTCGAAATAGGCGGCGCGCAGGTAATCGGCGTCCATCTCCTTGACGTTGCCCGCGACCATGAGGGTCCGCGCGTTGAGCGCCGGAAGCCCCTCGCCGCCCAGGGCCCGCTCGGTGTTGAACTGGGTGCCGTTCCAGGCCACCGCGCCGACGGCCCCGCAGAGGAAGACCGGGCTCCCCACGCCGATGGTCCTGAGCTCGGGGTCGTTGAGGAGGGGGGAGAGCTCCCCGGAGGTCGAGTAGTTGCAGTTCTTGCCGTGGGGAAGGAGGTTCCCCATGTAGGTGTAGAGGTGCCTGTCCGAGAGGTTCACCGCGGCCGGATAGTTCTGGTACGCGTTCCGCGGGTTGAGCATGGTGATCTCGTTCACGGAGTCCTTGTCGATCCAGGTGTCGATCTCGCGCCGCGGATAGCAGTCCGTTCCCTTGCCCCAGGCGCGGAGCCTCAAGGACTCTCCCCGGACGAGGGCCTCGATGACGTGGGCCCCGCCGCGCTCGGAATCGTCGCGGGAGACCTCCGTGGCGCCGATATAGGCGTCGACCGCGGCTATGCCCCCGAAGAGCGGAACGCCGTCGAGCTCGATGCGCTCCATGCGGATGGCAGGCTCGGGATGCCCGAAGTTGATGAATACCCCGGAGGAGCACATGGCCCCGAAGGTGCCCGTGCTGACGACGTCCACCTTCTTGAGGACCTCTCCCGGGCCGGATTCCTCGGCCATCCTCGAGACTTCCTCGGCGGTGAGCACGACGGCCCGGCCTTCCTTGAGTTTTCCGTTGACCTCTTCCCAGCTTCGCGTGAGCGGCATGAAGGACTCCTCGCCCTACTCTAGCGCGGAGGTCCCGGGGTGGGAAAGGGGGCCGGTCGCGGAATGAATCGGATCGAGCGAAAAGTATTTGCGAAATCCCGAAGAGGCCCTACACTTCATCGCATGGACGTCCGAACGCTCTGGTTCGCCCTCGCCCTCGTCTCTGCCGGCGTGGCGGCGCTCTCAGGCGGCCTCGCCCTTCTCAGGCCCAAAAAAGCCAACGCCGCCCTTTTCGCCGGGTTTTGCTCGTTCGCCGCGGCCGCGGCCATCGGATGGGCCTTCCCCGCCTCAGCCTTGCCGGACGGCTTAGCCGGTGAAGGCGCCTTCTTCCCGATCCTCGCGGGCGACGCCCTGGCGGCCGTCGGCCAACTCCTCCTCGCGACGTCCTCGCGCCTCCTCGAACGGCAGAAGCGGGCCTGGCCGCCCCGCTTCTTCGCCTACCTCGGCGCCTTCGCCGCCGGCGAGGCGGCCGCCCTCGCGCTCGGATTCCCCTTCGTCCGCGCAGCAGGCCTCGGCTCCGCCTCCATCGCCGCGACCGCCGAGACGGTTTTCGCCTCTCGGCCGCGGAAGTCGACCGCCTCCCGCGCGCTCAGGGCTTCGGGCCTCGCCCTCGGATCCGCCTGGGCCGCCGCCCTCGTCCTTATCTCGTTCCTCGTCCTCTTTCCCGGAACGTCCCGTGCGGCCCGGGAGGCGGCGCCGGCGGCGGCGATCGTCTTCATCGTCCTCTGGTCCGGCTACCTCTTCACGGCCGAGTCGGCCTCGGCGCTCAGGGACGTCCTGAAGCGGAACGCCGCGCTGAGCGAGCTCGCGGGGCGGGACAGGCTGACCGGACTCTGGAACAGAAGGCACATGGACTTCTCCCTTAAAATGGAAGCCGACCGGTCCGAGCGCTACGGCCAGTCCCTCTCCCTCATCGTCTTCGACCTCGACCTCTTCAAGGACGTGAACGACGCCTGGGGCCATGCGGCCGGAGACGCCGTCCTCAAGCGCGTCGCCGAGATCGCGCGAGGCCTCGTGCGCGAAACGGACGCGGTATTCCGCTGGGGCGGGGAGGAATTCGCCGTAGTGGCGCCGGGCACGCCCCTCGAGGGAGCCGCGAGCCTCGCCGAGAAGATGCGCGCCGGGATCGGGTCCTCGTTCACCCCTCCCGCGGGCCGCGTGACGGCGAGCTTCGGCGTGGCCGAATTCAAGAAGGGCGAGGCGATCGAGGATTTTTTCGAACGGGCGGACCGCGCGCTCTACCGCGCCAAGAAGGGCGGCAGGAACAAGGTCGTCGCGACGGAGATGCAAGGCTCCCTGCCGATCGCCTCCCTCAGGCTCTCCTGGAAGGAGGAGTGGTCCTCGGGCGACGAGGAGATCGACGCCGAGCATAAGCGCCTCATCTCCCTGGCGGGTGGCCTCATCAACGCGAGCCTCGCCCTCGCCGGGCCCGAGGAGCTTTCATCGGGCCTCGCCGAGCTTCTCGACGCCACAAAAGCGCATTTCGCTCACGAGGAGGAGATCCTCTCGCGGCTCGGTTATCCGGACCTCGCGGGCCACGCGGGGATACACGCCAACCTCATCGCGCGCGCCGAGTCCCTCCTCGTCCAGATCGCCGAGGCGCCCGGTTCTCCCGGGACGTACTTCGACTTCCTCGTGGACAAGGTGGTCATAGGCCACATGCTGAGGGACGACGCGGTCTTCTTCCCCTACCTGAGGTCGATAACGCGCTCCCCGAGCCGCTCAGGCTGAACCGCAGGCGTATATCGAATCGCCGCTCTCCGGCGCGAAGGGAGAGGCGCGCCCGGGACGGGATGAATCTCCCGCCTCCCGGGCGCCGGCCTCAGTCGGCCTTCCGGAGCGAAACCTTCCAGGCTTCCTCGTCGGCCTCCACGTCCTTCGCGTCCTCCGCCGCCCTCCATTCGATGGCCGTCGCGAGGGTCTCCTCCGCGATGAAATCCCTGAAGGAATCGAAGGCCGCCTTGAGCCGGTCGGAACCGTGGACGGCTAGACCTATGCGGTCCGTGACCTCGAGGCCGGATTCCTTGCGGAGCGCCTGGACGCCGCGCACGAGGTCGCGGGCGTCGCCCTCCTGCCTAAGGCTCTCCGTGATCTCGGCGTCCAGCGCCACGGTGAGCGACCCCTCGTTTATCACCTTGAGGCTCGCCTTCTCTATGCGCTGCACTTCCACTTTGGACGCGTCCAGGTCCACGCTCTTGCCGCCGATGTCCATGGAGAGGACGCCGCCCTCGAGGATGCGCCCCACCTCGGCCGGGCTCAGTGCGGAGATGCGCTCCTGAGCGGCCTTCATGTCCTTCCCGAGTTCCTTGCCGAGGACGCGGAAATTGGGCTTGGCGCGGTATTCGACGAGCTCCTCCTCGTTCTCCCTGAAGACGACGGACTTGACGTTGAGCTCCTCCTGGACGATCTCCTCCATCTCCACGAGCACGGCGCGCTCCGCGGCGTTCCTGGTGACGAGGTGCACCGCCGCGAGCGGCTGCCGCACCTTGAGGTTGTGCTGGTAGCGTAGGGCCCGCCCCATTGCGACGGCCTTGAGGACCACGTCCATCTTGGCCTCGAGCTCCTCGTCCCGGTACGCCCCGTCGTAGGCCGGGTAGTCCGCGAGGTGGACCGACTCGGCCTCGCCCTCGCCGCGCAGGTTGCGCCAGACGGCCTCGGACACGAAGGGCATGAATGGCGCGGCCGCGAGCGCGATCCTTTTGAGGACGCGGTTCAGTGTCTCGTAGGCCTGTTTCTTGTCGGCGTCCGCGCCCGATCTCCAGAAGCGCCTGCGCGAGCGCCTGATGTACCAGTTGTTGAGAAGATCTATGAAGGAGACCACGGGAGAGAGCGCCGCGGCCAGGTCGTAGGACTCGAGGCCCGCGCCCACGTCGCGCAGCACGCGCTCGCAGACCGAGAGGATCCATCGGTCCAGGGGATTCGCGGCGCCGACGGGCGCCTCTCCCGGCTCGGCCTTGTCGATATTGGCGTAGGTCACGTAGAAGGAGTAGGCGTTCCAGAGGGGTATGAGGATCCCCTTGAGGACGTCCTTCACCCCCTCGTCCGTGAACTTGAGGTCGTCGGCCTTCATGACGGCGGAGTTGAGGAGCACGAGCCTCAAGGCGTCGGCGCCGTAGCGATTGATGATCTCCATGGGATCGGTGTAGTTGCGGAGGCTCTTGGACATCTTCTTGCCGTCCGCGGCGAGGACCATGCCGTTCACGACGCAGCTCCTGAACGCGGGCCTGTCGAAGATCGCCGCGGCGAGGATGGTCAGCGTGTAGAACCATCCCCTCGTCTGGTCCTGCCCCTCCGCGATGAAGTCGGCGGGGAAGTGCTCCTCGAAGTGCTTCTTGTTCTCGAAGGGGTAATGGTTCTGCGCGTAGGGCATCGATCCCGATTCGAACCAGCAATCGAGGACCTCCGGTATGCGCTTCATCGTCTTCCCGCAGGAGCAGGGGATCTCAACCTCGTCCACGAAGTGCTTGTGGAGATCGGTCACCTTCTTCCCGGAGAGCTCCTCGAGCTCGGCCCTGCTTCCCACGCAGCGCTTCTCGCCGCACTCGCACTTCCAGATGGGGAGCGGGTTGCCCCAGTAGCGGTTGCGGGAGATGGCCCAGTCGCGGGCGTTCTCGATCCACTTCCCGAAGCGGCCCTTCTTGATGTGGTCGGGCATCCAGTAGATCTCGGAGTTCGCGCGGATCATCGACTCCTTGACCTTCCCCTCGACCTTCACGAACCAGGATCCGACGGCCCGGTAGATGAGGGGGCTGTCGCATCTCCAGCAG
>CAYNQK010000097.1:0-11445 GCA_964399285.1 uncultured Spirochaetales bacterium
CGATGTTGTACCAGAACTTGGGCATCTCGTGGTCGTCCAGGTGGACCTTGCGCTTTTCGCTCATCGCTGACTCCTCATATCGAGCATTCTCTTGAAGGCCGATTCCGGCCGTTTCAATTCCTTGGATCCCCGCGTGATCTTGCAGAGGGAGAGGTGCAGCCGCGCGGCGATCTCGCGCTGCGGCCGGCCCTCGTGGAGGAGCTTCACGAGCCTCCATCTCCGGGCGATCTCGACGACCTCCGCCTCCGTGAGGAGCTCCCGCATGAACTCCGCGATGAGCGCCTCGTCGGGCGTTCCCGCCAATATCGACGCGAGTTCGGCGAACGCCGCGTCGTCCTCGGGGCCGCGTTCGATCGGTTTCCTCATGCTACTCCTTATAGTAGCGCGTGCGCGGGATGTCAAGGAAAAAGGAGGGGAGAAGGGATCCCTCCCTTCTCCCCATCCGTCGGGGACGGATTCCCCTCATCCCGGGAGCGTCATGGCGGGCGGGGAGAGCGGGGATCCGATTTGACTGCTATGAATGGCTGGCTCTGTCCCCGGGCCAGCATCGCCGACCGTCCAGTCGGATAATTTCTTTTCTGGCTCCATGACTTACGCGCGATCCGCGCGTGATTCAGCGTGATAGCTGGATCTCGCGAGCGCTGAGCGCGGTCGTTCGGGAGGGACAGAGCCGGGTTCGGGGACAGAGCCGGAGGCTCAGCCCGCGGCGAAACCGGCGATGCTCGCTTTCCTCTGCACCGGATCGGCCTTGAGCCTGCGCCCGAAGTAGCGCTTGGAGAAGATGCCCTCTTTGACGTACAGGATCCGGTAGGTGCCCAGGGGTTTCACTCCCCAGCCGAACATGTACCACTTCTGCTGGACCACGGAGCCGCAGACGGGGCAGGGATCGAGGCCCTTCTCGCGCCAACGCGTGCCCTGGAGCGCGGTGCCGATCCCGTTCGTCGTCGATACCGACCCGGGGCTCTCTTCCGTAGTCTCCGAGACGCAGCGCGCGCAGAAGCCCTGCTCGTTGAGGCCGGACGCGGATTCGTCCCGAGGAGACCCGGGGACGGAGCGTTCGGGCGCCACGTAGCTCGTGTCAGGCGCCTCCTTCATGAAGGCGAGGATGAAGGGGATGAGGAAAGGAATGAAGATGGAGCCGATCACCCAGACCGGGACCGCCCGTCGAAGGCCCGCGGCGAGCATCCCCGATAAAACGGCGGAGACGATGATCGATCCGAGGAAAGCCGCCATGATCCAGTTTCTCGCGCCGGGACCGGCGCCCCGTCCGCCGCCGGGCGCGAGTTCGGTGACGGCGACGAGGGCGCCGAACGACAGGATTTGGATGACGGCGAGCGGGATTCTCAGTTTCTTCATGATGCCTCCTCGCGCGATCGCGCGGGTACACTGAAGCGCTCCGGACGAACGAGCGCAATCGTATATTCATATGACCTCCGGCCGACGCTCCCCGTCCGCGCGCCTTGACGCGCTTCCCTCCGCGCCCGATACTCGCCTGAGGCGGTATCCCGTGAAGGGCATCATCTTTCTCTATTACATCCTCTGCCAAACCGTGGGCGCGGCGGGGCTCCTGGGCTCCATCGTCTACGCCGCGTCAAGGAAATCCGCGCGGGACGCGCGCTTCGCGCTCTTCAGCGGGACCTTCGCCTGCATCATCGTCTCCTTCTCCGGCTTCACGTACCAGGATTCGGCCGGAGGGCTCGGCGTTTCCATGACCGTGCTGAGTTTCACGCTCTACGGCCTGAGCGTCCTCGGGAACTGCGGCCTCGTCTGGACGCTTCCCGCTTTCATCGATTCCGTCTCCCCGCGGGCTCCGCGGCGTTCGGGCGCGGTCTGGGCGGGCCTCGCATCCCTCGCCGGCGCCGTCACGATCGTGAACCTCGTGATCGCCTTGGTCGCGAAGCGCGCGACTCCAGCTTTTTTCGTATCAGCCGCCGTCCCCTTCGTCCTCATGTTCGCCGCCATCGCATACGCCAACGTGCGCGGCGTCATTGCGTGCGCGGCCGCGCGCAAGATCCCAAGCGAGCGCGATGAGGGGTGGGGACCGCTTCTCCGCCTTTTCATGATCGCGAGCGTCGCGCTGTTTCCGTTCATCGTCATGATCGACCTTTTCCCCGAAATCCTCTTGTGGCGCCTATTCCCGAGGTTTCCGCGCTTCTTGCGCGTTTTCCCCGCCCTCTACGCGTTTTTCAACGCGGTCTACCTCGCGCGCATTTTCAGGCTCATGCTCGGGGAGGAGAAGGCGGGCGGAGCGGAGGAAGGCGGAGCGGCCGTTCCCGCGAAAGCCGATTGGCTCGCGCGGACGGGACTCTCGGCGCGGGAGGCGGAAGTGGCGCGGCTCCTCGCGTCGGGGATCGCCTACAAGGAGATCGCGTGGAGGCTCAGGATCAGGATGGGGACGGTGCAGAGCCACGTCATGGCCGCGTACCGGAAACTCGGCGTCTCTTGCAAGGAAGACCTCATGCGCGTCGCGCGGGGGGAGCTGGCGCCTGAAGCGGGCGGAGGCAAGGATGGAGGGGAAGAGGAGGCCGTCGATCGGGCTTAGCTCCGCTGAAGGCGGCCTCAGCCGATGCCCGCGCTCGCTCAGCCTCCCGCGCCCACGGCCCTGAGCCAGGTCCGCGCGATGAGGGCGTGGCCCGCGAGGCTCGGGTGGCAGCCGTCGACGGTCCATTTGAAGTCCGATCTCTCGGAGAGGACGCGCTTCTGCTCCTCGCGGGTCGGGACGTAGACGGCCTTCGCCTTCTTCGCCAGCGCGCGCACGATATCGGCCTCCTCGTCGAGGAGGGCGGACAGGTCCTTCGCCTTCTCGTCATCGATGGTCGTCGGGCTCATGAGGACGAGGAGCCTCGCGCCGCCCGAGCGCGCGCGGTCGATGAGCTCCTCGTAGTTCGCCTTGAAGCGCTCGGGCGGGATATAGGCCTGGCCGTTCCATTCTCCGCGGAGGCGCCAGACTTCGTTGACGCCGACCATGATGGAGAGCGCTTCCGGCTTGAGCGCGACGCAGTCCTCGTCCCAGCGCGCGAGGAGCTCCGCGCTCCTGTCGCCGCTGATCCCGCGGTTCAGGATCTCGAGGCCTTTGAAGCGCGGGTCCGACGAGATGACTCCCGCGACGATGGCCGCGTACCCGAAGCCGAGGCCGTCGGGGCTCTCCTTCCTGCCTGAGTCGGTGATGCTGTCTCCCTGGAAGAGGAGCCTCTTCGCGTCCTTGAGTTCCATCACGCTTCCCCTTTCGCCGCTATCGCCGCCGCAATGGCCGCGCCGATGCCGGAACCGTCTTTGGCGAGGGCCGTCTCGACGTTCTTCGCGCCCGTTCCGAGGACGTCCTTGAGGGCGGCGCGGATGTCCGCGTCGTAGCCGGGCATGCGCTCGTAGAGCGAGCCGTCGATCGCGACGACGTGGCGCCGCTCCATGCGCGGGTCGATGCGGAGGAGGGTACCGGCGAAGGTCGCGGCCGCCGCGCGGGCCGACCTCCTGCCGACCGCGCGGGCGACGGCGCGGAGGGCCTCGATCGCGTCGGCGGCCGGGGCCTTCATCGCGAGTATCTCGGAGGCGATCTGCGCGACCTCCTTGGGCGATCCGCTTTCCGATATGAGGGCGTCCAGCTCGGCGCCCGTGGGGGCGCGGTGGTATCCGTCTGAGCCGGGGAGGAGCCCGGCGTCGTGCATGGCGCGCGCCGCGCGGGAGACGAGCTCCCCGAGGTACCGGCCCGAGGCCATCTTCTCCGCGAGCTGCGCGCCGGGACGGTCGCTCTCGCGGTCCAGGGCCAGGTCCCACTCCGTGCGGCGGAAACCGTCGAAGTTGCCCGACTCCATGTTCACGATCATGGGCTTCCCGGTGAGGGGATGCGCGGGCTCGAGGTAGCAGGTGTTGTGGCCGGTGCCGCAGATGCTCGCCACGTCGACGTCGCGGTGCTCGTACGCGGCGGCGAGGAGCGTGCCCACGGTGTCGTTGATGACCGCCACGGGCTTCACGCGCTCCGCCTTCGCGTCGGCGAGGGCGCGGGAGAGGATGCCGTTCACGTCCCGGCCCTCGACGCCCCTCGTCTTGATTTCCTTGGTCCAGTGGATGAGGCGCGCCGCGTTGATGCCGTCCTGCTCGCAGGGGAAGGAGAAGGTATGGCCGAGGGGATAGATCCCGCCCTCGGGCGCGAGCTCGGCGGCCTTGCGCGCGATGTAGCCGAAGAGCTCCGCGGCCTCGGCGTCCTGGGCGGTGTAGTCCTTGGAACCGTCCTTGAGGGGGAAGCGCTCGCGCGCGACGACTTTCACGCCGCCCGAGCCGTCCAGCGAGGCGCGGAGGATCCGGACGTTGGTCCCGCCGAAGTCCACGGCCATGACCTCGCCCGCTTCCTTCCCCGTCGGCCCGGATATGAAGGAGGGGAGCATCTTGAGGCAGCTCGGCCGGCCCGAGATGCCTTCCTGCATCGCTCGGGAGAAATCCTTGGCGGCCGCCGCGAGCTCGGAGGGCTTGAGCTCGAGTTCGCGGACGGCCGCGGCCGCGTATTCCGATATGGTCATGGGCGCTCCGTGTTGCTTTTCTTCCCATAGGTTTGCCATGGGCGGGGCTCGTCTGGCAAGCGGGCGCCGCGCCGTTCGGAGGGGAAGGGGGGCAGGACCCGATGAATCGCCGAGCCCAGGCGGCGAGCGCCAACGGGCCGTTTCCCGCGTACCGCGTTCATTGACCAAACCGATGATTCTCCGTAAGATGTCCGCCATCCTAGGCGCGGAGGAAATCATGCTCAAGGGTTCGCTCGTCGCCCTCATCACTCCTTTCAAGAACGGGAAGATCGATTACGGACAACTGGAAGGTCTCGTCGAATACCACATCAAGAACGGGACCTCGGGAATCGTTCCCGTGGGGACGACCGGTGAATCCGCTACGCTCTCCCACAAGGAGCACATGGAGCTCGTGTCCTTCGTCGTGAAGGCGGTGAAGGGAAGGATCCCGGTGATAGCGGGATCGGGCTCCAACGCGACCTCGGAAGCCATTGAATTGGCCAAGGGCGCCAAGGACTCGGGCGCCGACGCCCATCTCTCCATCGCTCCGTACTACAACAAGCCGACCCAGGAGGGGCTGTTCCTCCACTTCAAGGCGATCGCGGAAGCGGTTCCCCTTCCGATGGTTCTTTACAACGTGCCGGGGCGCACGGCGGTCTCGATCACGCCCGAGACCGTGGGCAGGCTCTCGCGGGTGCCGAACATCATCGGAATAAAGGAAGCCACGGGAGACCTCCGCGTCGTCTCGGAGATCATCGAGGCGTCGAAGCCCGGATTCGAGGTTACTTCCGGGGACGATTTCACCGCATTCCCCCTCCTGTCCGTGGGCGGGGTCGGTTCCATCTCGGTAACCGCGAACATCCTGCCTGAACGCAACGCCAAGATGTTCGAGCTTTATTTCCAGGGAAAGCGCGAGGAAGCCCTCGCCATCCACTACGAGATGCTCCCCTTCCACCGGATAATGTTCGTGGAGACCAATCCCATTCCCGTGAAGGCGGCCGCTTACAAGATGGGGATCATCGACAACCTCGAGTACCGTCTTCCGCTCTGCCCGCTCGGCGCCGGGAGCGACGAGAAGCTCTCGAAGCTGCTCGCGTCGAAAGGCCTCCTCAAGCGCTGAGATCCGGCAGGCCAAACCAAACGCCGCTCCGCGACGCGGATACGGTGACGACCGAGTCGACGCCACCCAGGCCGCTCGAATGGGAATCAGGCCTTCGGGCATTTCATCAGTAAACCCGACATCCCCCCGCTCCGGCGTGTTGCCCTAAAAGCCCCGCCTACGGCAGGACGAATTCCCTGAGGCGGGGCGTCCGCTCGCCGAAGGTGACGAGGTAGAAGGTCTGCGCCGTGACGGGGTAGTCCTTCGGCTTGAAGGCGACGTCGTCCGTGACGTCTCCGACGGGATAGACCCCGACGCCCAGGCTCATATTGATCCACGTGCAGGGCTTGAAGGTGAAGAGGCAGGCCGCGGAGAATCCGTCGCCGATGAGGGGCTGGAGGGCGGCGGGGAGGAGCGTGTGGCAATCCGCGCCGGCGACGAGCTCGAGTTCCACGCGACGTCCGCGGAGCGAGAGCTCGAGGCCCGTCGTCAACGTCGTCGCTCCCGCGCCTGTGTAGGCGTCGAGGTCGGCGAAACCGTCCAGGGCTAGGCCGATCGACGGGAAGCCGATGATCGGGAACGAGAAATCCATACCTAGGAAGAGGGCGGCCGCGGGATCGAGATAGGGGATGCCGACGTCCGGATAGATGACGACGTAGCGGTGCCAGAGGTTCTGGAGCAGTTCGCCGCCGCAATTGCCCTTGATGGCGATGCCGGCTTGCGGCCTGATATCGCACCCTCCGATCGAGAAGTCGTAGGACGCGAGGATGCGGAGGACGTCGAAGCGGTAATCGTAGAGTCGGGAGGTCACCGACGTGTCGTCGAGGTCGAGGCCCCAGTTCCCGTAGCGCGCGTGGGCCACGCACTGGAAGGTGTACTGGTCGTCGGGACCGAGGGACCAGCCCTCGATCGCCCACGAGTAGGGGATGGGGATGTTGTCGTTGAGGACGCCGAGCGTGACGCGCCAAGAGGTGAGAGACGCGTCTTCCGCCTGCAGAGAAGCGGTCGCGTAGAGGAGCGAAATGATTCCGATGATCGATGCGCGCCTCGCGCGCGTGGCTTGGATCATCGTTCTATTTTCCCCATAGCGCGCCCTGAGTCAAGACCGGGACGCGAAATGCGTCGTCGGCCCTCCTCGGCGCGCGCCTCACGGGCGCGATGGCCTGAGGCATCGCCCGGAATCGCTTCCCGGACGTGCACCGCTGATAAAAAAGGGAAGGGGCGCGGGCCTCTTCCCTTAGGACTTCCGGGCGGAGGAGCTTACGCGCTCTCCGCCATGGCCCCCGTGAACTGTGCATTGTAGAGTTCGGCGTAGAAGCCCTTTTTCTCTAAAAGCTCCTTGTGCGTTCCCTGCTCGATGATGCTTCCCTTGTCCATGACCAGGATGAGTTCCGCGTCCCTGATGGTGGAGAGGCGGTGCGCGATGACGAAGGAGGTGCGGTCTTCCATGAGGGCGGCCATGGCTTTCTGGATGAGGACCTCGGTGCGCGTGTCGACCGAGCTCGTCGCCTCGTCGAGGATGAGGATGGCGGGATCCGCGAGGATCGCGCGCGCGATGGTGATGAGCTGTTTCTGCCCCTGGGAGATGTTCGAGGCTTCCTCATTGAGGATGGTATCATAGCCGTCGGGAAGGGTGCGGATGAAATGGTCCGCATGCGCGGCCGTTGCGGCGCGTACGATCTCCTCGTCGGTCGCGCCTTCTTTCCCGTAGGCGATATTCTCCCGAATGCTGCCCTTGAAGAGCCAGGTATCCTGCAAGACCATGCCGAAGCGGGAGCGGAGGCCGGAGCGCGGGATATCACGGATATCCCTGCCGTCCACCTTGATGAAGCCGCCCTGGATCTCGTAGAAGCGCATAAGGAGGTTCACGAGGGTGGTCTTCCCGGCGCCCGTGGGCCCGACGATGGCGATGGTGTGGCCTTTTTTAACGTCGAGGGAGAGATTCGTGATGAGGGGCTCTTCTGCCTTGTAGCTGAATGCCATGTTCGAAATCTCGACTTCTCCATCGTCTTCATTCGGCATGCGCGCGTCCTTCGCGTCCGGGATCTCCTCTTCCTCGTCGAGTACCTCGAAGACGCGTTCGGCGCAGGCGATCGTAGACTGGATGATGTTGGCGATGTTGGCGGTTTGCTGGATGGGCTGGTTGAAGGAACGGGAATACTGGATGAAGGCCGTGACCGCGCCCAGGCTGAGCCGCGCCCTGGTCATCCACATGCCTCCAAGAACGGAAATGGTCACGTACGCGAGGTTCCCGATGAAGATCATCGAGGGCATCATGACTCCGGATATGAACTGGGCCTTCCAACTCGAGTCCGTGAGCCGCGCGTTAATGGCATCGAAGTCCTCGAGCGCGCGTTCTTCCCGGCCGAAGGCCTTCACTACGGCGTGGCCCGAGAACATCTCCTCGACGTGTCCTGATATCTTCCCCAGCTCCTTCTGCTGTCCAGCGAAGTATTTCTGCGATCGCTTTGCGATGAGAGACATCGCGAGCGCGTAGAGGGGGAGGGTGAGGAGCACGACGATGGTGAGGGAACCTGAGATGGTGAGCATCATCACGACATAGCCGAGAAGCTGAACGATGGACGTGATGGCCTGGGTCAGGCTCTGCTGGAGGGTGTTCGCGATGGTTTCGACGTCGTTGGTCACGCGGGAGAGGATCTCGCCGTGGGTTCGGCCGTCGAAGTACTTGAAGGGAAGTTTATGGAGCTTTTCCGCGACCTCCCTCCGCAAGTCCTTGACGGTATTCTGGGAAACGGTGGACATGAGCCATCCTGATGCGAAGGTGAAGAGTGCGGAAAGACCGTAGAGCCCGAGGAGGACGAAGAGGATTCGGGCGATTCCCGGATAATCCATTCTACCGTTCGTCCTCTCGATGGCGCCGACTGCCTCGTCGAGCTGTTCCTTCGTGAAGCTCAGCGCGTCCAGCGATACGGAATCAGCGGCGATGGTTCGCCTCGACTCGATGAATTCCTTCGCGAGGCGAGCGCGTTCCGTACCGTCAGCGGTTTCCGGCAGCCCGGCGCCCGCTTTTTCGAGCCGAGCGATGGCGGTCCTGGCGACGAAGGCGTCCTTGATGGAATTCACAGCCCCGCCGATGATCTTCGGACTCATGATGGCGAAGACGGTTGAAGCGATGGCGAGAACGAAGACGACGACGAGCTTGGCGCCGTGCGGCTTGAGATACAGGACGAGGCGGCGCAGCGTGCCCTTGAAATTTTTCGCTTTCTGCCCGGGCCCCATGAGGAGGTTGGCGTTGGGCCCGCCGGGGCCCGGCCCCATGCCGCGGCCGCCGCGCAGTCCGGGGCCGATGAGAGGGCCCGCGCCCGATCCTGCCTGAGCTCCTGCAGGTTTTCCGCCTTTCTGTAGGTCGCTCATGCTATCTCCTCCTCTGAAAGCTGCGATGCCGCTATTTCACGGTATACGGGGCAAGATGAGAGGAGCTCTCGGTGGCTCCCCGTGCCGACGATCCTGCCTTCTTCCAAGACGATGATCCTGTCCGCGTCCATGACCGTTCCGACGCGTTGGGCGACGAGGAGGATGGTCGCATCCGCGAGGCGTTCCTTGATGGCCGCGCGGAGCTTGGCGTCGGTCTTGAAGTCGAGCGCTGAGAAGGAATCGTCGAATATGTAGATCTGCGGCTTCCTCGCGAGTGCCCGGGCTATGGAGAGCCGTTGTTTCTGACCTCCCGAGACGTCGACGCCGCCTTGAGCGATCACGTGATCGAAACCGCCCTCGAACGAGGCTATGAAGTCTTCTGCCTGCGCGATCCGCGCGGCCTCGCGGACGGTTTCTTCGTCGGCATCGGGGGCGCCGAAGCGGATATTTTCATTGATTGTCCCGGAGAAGAGCGCGGCCTTCTGCGGTACGTAGCCGATCAGGGAGCGGAGTCGTTTCTGGCTCATCTCCCGCACGTCGACGCCGTTCACCAGGATGGACCCCGATCCGACGTCGTAGAAGCGCGGCACGAGCTTCACGAGCGTCGATTTCCCCGATCCCGTGGAGCCGATGATCGCGGTCGTTTCACCGGACTTGGCGTGGAAGGTGATGTTCGCGAGCGCCGGCTTCTCCGCGCCCCGGTATGAGAAGGATACGTCGCGGAATTCCACGTCGCCATGAAGGCTCTCTGGTTCCTTGGGCCGTTCGGGATCCTTTATCGAAGGCTCCACCGCCAGGACCTCGTTGATGCGTTCCGCCGCGGCCTGGGCCTGGGGAACCATGACGAAGATCATCGACATCATGACGAATGAGAACATGATGTGCATGGCGTACTGCGTGAAGGCGATGAGGGACCCGAGGCCCATGCCGCCTGAGTCTATCCGCCCCACGCCGAACCAGATGACCGAGAGGATGGTGACGTTCATGATGATCATCACGACGGGCATGAGGAAGGCCATGATGCGGTTGACCTTGATCATCGTAGCGGTGATGTCCGCGTTGGCTTCCTCGAAGCGGGCTTTTTCCTTTCCCTCGCGGTTGAAAGCTCGGATGACGCGCATCCCCGAGAGCCCCTCGCGGAGGATCAGGTTCAGCTTGTCTATCTTGGCTTGGCGGGACTTGAAGAGGGGGATGGCCAGCCTCGAGAGGAGGACGATCGCGAGGAGGAGGACGGGGACCGATACGAGGAATACGAGGGTGAGGGGCCTATCGGTCCTGAAGGCCATGACGATGCCCCCGATGGCGAAGAAGGGCGACATGATGAACATGCGGAGCATCATGACCGTGACCTGCTGTAGCTGGGTCACGTCGTTGGTGGCGCGGGTGAAGAGCGTGTCCGTGCCGAGCAGGTCGAACTCCGCGGGCGAGAAGCTTTCGACCTTGGAGAAGACGAGGCGGCGGAGGTCGCGGCCGAAGAAGGAGGCGACCCGGCCCGAAACGAAGCTCGATAGGAATGAAGAGAGGAGCGCGGCGGCCGCGACGAGGAGCATGATACCGCCGGTCCGCAGGATGAAGGCCTTGTCGCCGTTCATGACGCCTTTATCTACGACCTCGGACATGAGCCTGGGGAGGAGGAGATCCGCGATGACGTGGGCGGCGAGGAGAATGAAAACGAGGACGATGCCCGCCGCGTAGGGCTTCAATCGTTTGAAAAGTTTCAGCATCTCAGTGGTTCCTTTCTTCGTTCCGGCTTTCCTCTTTACGATTCTCGCCGAGCCGGTCAGCGGCTTTCTCGAGGAGCGTCGTGAATCGGTCGCACTCGGCTTCCCCGAACTCCTCCATTATCCTTGAAAAGGATTCTTCGAAGGCGCGGAAGGAGGCGTCCAGGGCGCGGAGCCCATCGTCCGTGAGCGAGATGAGGACGCGCCTGCGATCCTCGGGATCGACGTCGCGCTTCACGAGGCCCTTGGATTCGAGACCGGTGATGATTTGCGTCACGTTGCCGGCGGTAACGCCCATGAGGCCTGCGAGCGCGGAGGGAATGGCCTTCCCGCATTCTGCCGCACTTTCGCCTGTGCGATTCATCGTATCTGGGGGACAGCCCTCGCCGTGGCACTTGGCGCGTCCGAGCATGAGGAGGATGTGGATTTCCTGTGGCGCGAGCCCCATCCGGGTGAAGGCCTCGTGGCGCGGCAGCTGGGCCTTCGCGAATCTCCGGGACGCCATGATGAGGGCCTGGAGCCGCGGGTTTTGGGTCAAGGATCGATGGATTCCCGGCCTCCTTCAGGAACTAAATTATTTTAGCTCCTAAATAATTTAGGAGCTAAAATAGTGATCTAGGGTCGAAAACGTCAAGCGGGGTGAGTCTTATCTTGGCTCTGTCCCCCGGGAAACGATTGATCGGGTAGGGTGAAAGCGTGCATTAAGGCCGCGAAGCGGGTTTTTGGAAGGAGGGGTGCGGGGAGGAAACCTTTTTCCGAA
>CAYNQK010000098.1:0-11381 GCA_964399285.1 uncultured Spirochaetales bacterium
GAGGAGTGCGCGTCCGAACTTCGCGTCTTCGCTCCGTCCGCTTCGCGGCCTAACAACTCAGCCGCGATTTTTCTCGCTCTTTACGCGCATCACCTGTCGCGATGGAATGGGCGACTCGGCGGGCGGCGTACTGGAGGGGGAGAAGCCGAGGGACGCGTCTTCGCACCGTCCGCTTCGCGGCTTAACAACTCAGCCGCGATTTTTCTCGCCCTTAACGCGCATTCTCGGTCGCGATGGAATCCGCGGCTCGGAGCGAAAAAAAAGGGCCCCCGGAGGGGCCCGTAGTTTCGTGTGGATCCCGCGTGAAACGGGATTTATCCCTCGAGGGGCGGCGGGGAGGACTCGCGGGGTTTCCCCGCCTTCACGTCCTTGAGGAGGCGGAAGACCTTGGTGGGGCATTTCCGCACGCACTCGCCGCAGAAGTCGCAGAGGGAGTAGTCCACCACGGGGAGGCCGTTCTCCATCTTGATGGCGCCGCGGGGGCAGGCCTTCACGCAGATCTCGCACTTGATGCAGCCGATCTTGCAGGCCTTGCCGACGGTCTGCTTGACGGCGGCTCGGTTCGAGCAGAGCGCGATCGCGCCCTCGCGTCCCTTGGGCACCATGGCGAAGAGGCCCTGGGGGCATTCCCGCGCGCACATCGCGCAGCCCGTGCACTTGGCGTAGTCGACGACGGGGACGCCGCCCGGGCCCATGGAAAGGGCGCCGAAGGCGCAGACCTTCACGCAGTCGCCGAAGCCCATGCAGCCCCACTGGCAGAGCTTGATGCCGTTGGTGGCGATCTCGGAAGCGCGGCAAGTCTCGACGCCCGAGTATACGCCCTTGACCCGCGCGTACTCGCGCGTGCCCTGGCAGCGGAGGACCGATACCATGTCCTCGCCTTTCGCTTCCTTGCCCATGAGGGCTCCGAGGGCTTTCACGCAGGCGGCGCCGCCCGAGGTGCAGAGGTCGACGGCCTCGCCCTTTTCCGCCACGGCCTCCGCGTATGCGTCGCAGCCCGCGTAGCCGCAGGCGCCGCAATTGACGCCGGGGAGGATTGCGCGGGCCCGGTCGATGAGCGGATTCCGCTCCACCTTGAAGAGTTCACGGAACACGCCGAGGAGGGAGCCGAGCGCGAAGGCGAGGATGGCGGAGAACCCGAGCGTAACGAGGATCAGAATCATCTATCGCCTCCCTACCTGATCATGTTCGCGAAGCCCATGAATCCGACCGCGAGAAGGGCGGTCGTCACGAAGAGGATGGGCGCGCCCTTCAGGTATTTCGGGATCGGCGAGCTCGCGATCCGTTCCCTCACTCCGGCGAGGAGGACGAGGGCGAGCATGTAGCCGAGGGCCGAGCCGAAGGCGTAGACCATCGATTCCGCGAAATCGTATTCCTTGGTGACCATGTTGAGCGTGACGGCGAGGATGGCGCAGTTGGTGGTGATGAGGGGGAGGTAGATTCCCATGGCAAGGTAGAGGGCGGGGAGGTTCTTCTTGAGGAAGAACTCGACGAGCTGGACCAGGGCGGCGATCACGAGGATGAAGACCAGGATCTGCAGGAAGCCCACGTTGAGGAGGGTGAGGAGCCTGAAGAGGGGCCAGCAGACCGCGGTGGCGAGGAGGGTGACGAAGGTGACGGCCACGCCCATCCCCACCGACTGCTTCACGTCCGAGCTCATGCCCAGGTAGGAGCAGAGCGCCAGGAACTGCATGAAGACCACGTTATCGATGAGGAAGGATTTGACGAATACCTGGCTGAGGTGGATCAATTGATCGCTCACGCGCGCCCTCCTTTATCCGCCGCATCGGCGGATTCCGCCGACGCGCTCGCCGCGACGCGCTCGCGCCGGGCGTCGAGGGCGCGCTTGATGCCCAGGTTCATCGAGATGAAGAGGCCGAACACGAGGAATCCTCCGGGAGGCAGGATGAAGAAGATGATCGGCTCGAAACCGGGGAGGCGGGTGAGCACGTCATGGTCCAGGAAGGTTCCCGCTCCCAGGAGCTCGCGGAACGCGGAGATCCCGACCATGACCCATGTGTACCCGAGCCCCATTCCCAGGGCGTCGGCCGCGGTCTCGATGACTCCGTTCTTGGACGCGAAGGCTTCGACCCGTCCCATGATGATGCAGTTCACGACGATGAGCGGGATGAAGACGCCCATGGATTCGGACAGCGCGGGCAGGTAGGCCTGCATCACGAGGTGGATGATCGTCGTGAAGCTCGCGATGACGATGATGAAGATGGGTATGCGGACCGAGTCCGGGATGAGCTTCCGGAAGAGGCTCACGATGACGTCCGACATCACGAGGACGAAGGTGAGCGCGAGGCCCATGCCGATTCCGGTGGCGACCGAGGACGTGACCGCCAGCGCCGAGCAGAGCCCGATCATGAGCATGAGGAGGGGATTCTCCATGACGAGGCCCGCGGTGAATATCCTGAGGAGTTCCTTGGGTCGTTTCATTCGCTCGCTCCTTGGGCCCGCGCGGCGATATAGGCCGATCCGGCGTACGCGGACGCCTTCACTATCGCGGATAGCGATCTGCTCGTTATCGTGGAGCCCGTGATGGCCTGCACGTCCTTGCCGACCTCGAAGGACGAGTCGGCGTTCAAGCCGTCGAATTGGCCGAACCACGTGATTTTGCGCTTGCGGTCCACGTAGTACTTCGGCTTCTTCGCGTTCTGGCCGAGCCCGGGGGTGTCGTTCAGCTCGAGGATCTTGATGCCGGCGATCTTGCCGTCGAGCCCCACGCCGGTCATGACGGTGGCGCGTCCGCTATAGCTTTTCCCGGTCGCGGTCACCGCGAGGCCGATGAGGACGCCTCGGCGCTCGACGGCGTACACCTCTTTCGCTTCCACGCCGCCGTCGCCGAGCGAAAGGGCGCTCGGCTCGAGCGGGCGGAAGGTCTCGAGGTCGGGAAAGAGCGTCTTGAGCGACTTCTCCGTGCGTATGCGGTCCTGCTTCTCCTTGGCGTCCTTTGTGAACACGTAGACGCCGGCGAGGAGGACGCAGGCCGCGGAAGCGAAAAGGGCGAGGACGATGCCGAGTTTCAGGATGTCCTTGACTTTCATGCCTTGGCCTCCTTCGCGGGCTTCACCCATCCGTACTTCCTCACGCGGAGGCGGTTCAGGAAGGGCGCGAAGGCGTTCATGATGAGGATCGCGTAGGTGACGCCCTCCGGGAAGGCGCCGTATTTCCTGATGAGGACGATGATGGCGCCGATCGAGACGCCGTAGATCGCCTTGCCCCAGGGGGTCATGGGGCTCGTGGAATAGTCCGTGGCCATGAAGAAGGCCGCGAAGGCCACGCCGCCCGAGAGCACCGCCACGAGGGGGTCGAGGCCGAAGGCCCATGCGAGGAGGGCGGTGCTGCCGAGCACGGCCGCGGGGATGAGGGGCCCGATCACCCTGAGCCCGAGGAGGATCGCCGCGCCGACGAGGATGAAGAGGATCGAGGTCTCGCCGATGGAGCCGGCCCGGTTCCCGATGAAGAGCGTCCAATCGATGCCGGCCATGTCGCTCGCGCCGAGGGAGCGGGCGATCGCGGCGGCGGGCCCGGTGAGCGAGCCCATGGTGGCCTGGGATGATCCCGCGATCTCGGTCCAGGACTTCGCGATGCCATGGGGGGTCGCCGCGGTGGCGGCGTCCGCCGCGGCGAAGGGGGCGGCCCAGGAGGTCATGGCGCGCGGGAAGCTCATGAGGAGGACGGCGCGCCCGATGAGCGCGGGATTGAAGGGATTGGCCCCGATGCCGCCGAAGAACTCCTTCGCGACGACGATGGCGAAGAACGTTCCGACCGCCGCCATCCAGACCGGAAGGGCCGGGGGCAGGGTGAGGGCCAGCATGAGCCCCGAGACCGCCGCCGAGAGGTCGCCGATCCTGGTCTTCTGCTTGGTGAAGCGCTGGAACAGCCATTCCCAGGCCACCGCCGATCCCGCGCAGACGAGCATGAGGACGAGGGCGCGCGCGCCGAAGAGCCGCACGGCGTTCACGCAGAGCGGCAGGAGGGCGATGAGGACCGCGAACATGATCTGCGGCGTCCTCACCGGGACGAGCTTGTGCGGGCTCGGGCCCAGGAGCACGGGCTCCTTGACGGCCTTCGCGTCACTTGGCATGTGAAGCCTCCTTGCGTTTCTTCTCCTTGAGGAGCTGCTTCCCGACGCGGAAGCGCTGCACCAGGCGGATCCTCGCCGGGCAGACCCAGGCGCAGGTGCCGCAGTCCACGCAGTCCATGAGCCCGATCTCCTCGGCCAGCTCCAGGTCGCCGGAGGCGAGGGCCGCGTTGAGGAGGGCCGGGGAGAGCCGGCAGGAGCAGGCGCGCATGCAGCGGCCGCAGCGGATGCACTGGCCCTCGGCGTCCAGGTCGGTCTCCGCCTTGGTGAGGAAGAGGACGCCCGAGGTGTTCTTCTGGACCGGGATGGCGGCGTCGCCCGTGGAGAAGCCCATCATCGGTCCGCCGAAGACGAACTTGCGGGGCTCGGAATCGAACTGGACGGTCCCGGGGACGAGGCTCGACGCGACGGTCCCGATCGGGAGGAGGAGGTTCTTGGGCTCCTTGAGGGCGCCGCCCGAGAAGGTCACCGCGCGCTCCGTGAGCGGCTTCCCGAGGAGGAAGGCGTCGGAGATCGCCGCGAGGGTGGCGACGTTCTGCACTACGCAGCCCGCATCGACGGGGAGGCCGCCAGAGGGGACCTCGCGTCCCGTGATTGCGACGATGAGCATCTTCTCGCCGCCCTGCGGGTACTTGGTCTTGACGAGGCGGACTTCGATGTCCATGCCGCGGCTATGGTTCCTGACCGCTTCCTCCATGACCGGCACGAGGCGGGCCTTGTTGTCCTCGAGGGCGATGACGCCCTTGGGCGCGCCGCAGATCCGCATGGCGATGGCCATGCCGGAGGCCACGCGCGCGGCCTGTTCCTCCATGAGGGCTTCGTCGGCGGTGAGGTAGGGCTCGCACTCGGCGCCGTTTCCGATGAGGATCTCCGCCTTCTTTCCCGGGGGCGGGTCGAGCTTCACGTGGGTCGGGAAGCCCGCGCCGCCCATGCCGATGATCCCCGCGTCCCTGACGCGCTTCACGGCCTCCTCGCGGGAGCAGGTGAAGGGATCGAGGGACGGCATGGCCGGGAAGTCCTCCTGCGCCTGATCGGACTGGATGATCACGCAGAGGCCCTCGGAGTTGTTGGCGAGGACGCGGTTCTCTATTTTCTTGACCGTGCCGCTCACGGAGGCGTGGAGGGCGATGGCGAGCCTGCCCTCTCCGTCCGCGATCCGCTGGCCCCGGAGCACGCGGTCGCCTACCGCGACGACGGGCGCGATGGGCGGTCCGATATGCTGGTTGACGGGGATGACGACTTCCGCGGGAAGCGGCGCCTTCTCGATCCCGGTGCGGGACGACCGCGCCTTTCTCCCGGGCGGATGGACGCCGCCCTTGAAGGTCGAAATGGACATGGGGTACGCGCTCCTTTCGGCCGAACCGGCCGGAAAAAAAGAAAGGCCCGCCGCTCATGCCGCGGCGCGCCGATGAAGGCGTTGAGTCTCTTGCTCCGGTTTTATCCGGGACTTCGTTTTGTATGGATCGTATCAGGTTGAGGAGGCTGTTCCAAGCCATCCGCTCCTTCGCTGATCAAGGCGGATAATACCTCAGTATGACATTTTCGGTCAAGTTGTAATATTCATAAATAATGCAGGAGCTTAAGTATTTAGAAATTTTTATCGATACGAAAGGTTTATGACTTCTCGAGCACGAAAAGGTATTCCTTTACATGGATATCCCGCGATCCTAAGTTCCTGCTCCCCCTGAACGCTGCGTAGCGTCGCTCCATGGTCAGGACTTTCCCATGCCGTTCGAGCATCTCGATCATCCGATCCTTCGATATGAAGCCCTCGGAGTTGAAGGAGAGGAGCACGAAAGGCGCCTTGACCGCCTCTACCAGGGAATCGAGGGCCGCGGCCGCGCGTTCGCTCCTGTTGTAGTCGGACCTCCGCCAATCGGTCGGGATTCCCGACACCGCGGAAACGGTTTCCGGTCGCCGGTACTCCAGGATGGCGTTCAGCATGAAATAGTTGGATCCGTAGGGATGCTGGTTGTACGGGGGGTCGAGGTAGGCGACGTCGACCTCGGGCGCCTCGCGGCAGACCTCGTTCGCGTCCCCGCGAAGCACGAGGTAGTCGCACTCGTAGCGGCTGAGGACGGGGTAGGGGAGGCCGATGTCGCCCATGATGCGCCTCAGGGCGTCGCCCTTCCGGCCGCCGAATTTACCGAGGCCGCTCGCCTTGTCCTTGTGGAAGCCCTTGAAGACCCCCGAGGTGTTGGCGTGGATCGACGCCTCCGAGAGGAGGGGGGCGATCATGAAGGGGCGGACGTCCTCCGGGTAGGAATCGATGAGGCGCCGCGCGGTGTCGATGTAGGCGGCGTTGCGCGCGGTGTAGAAGACCCGCTCGCCCGGCCTGATGCGCTCGTCGTCCTCGGGCGCGTAGAGCTCGGAGATGAAGCCCCGCTCCAGCGGGCCCGTATCGAGGCGCGAGCGGAGGTCGGCGAAGGCCTCGTCGAAGCGCGCGCGGGGGAATGAGGAGCGGTTCGCGAGGTAGCAGCGGTTGAGGGCCGCCGAATACGGCTCGAGGTCGTTCGCGACCACGAGGGAAGCGCGGCCCTTGAGGAAGCGCGCGACGACGCCCGATCCCGAGAAGGCGTCGAAGGCCCTTATTCTCCCGGCGCCGAGCCTCTCAGCGGCGACCGCGAGCCCCTCGCCGATGAAGCCGAGGAGGGCGCGCTTGTTCCCGATGCAGGTGATGAGCTGTTCGCTGAGGTACGCGGGGTCCTCGCCCTCCGCCTCGTTCGCCGCCGTCGCGCTCTCCGTACGCATCGAGAGCGGATTATAGGGCATCGGCCGACCTTCCGCCACGGCGCCGCCGCCAAGGCGCGTCTTCGCGCCCGGCCCCCTGGCGGCCGCGCCGCCCGCGCGGCTATACTCGGAGCCGCGGAGGAATCGCATGAGGATCATCGTCATCGGGGGCGCGGGATACATCGGCTCGCACGTGGCGCGGGCCTTCCTGGACGCGGGCCACGAGGTCACCGTCTACGACAACCTCTCCTCGGGCCTCGAGGAGAACCTCTTCCCGGAGGCTGCCTTCGTCCGGGGCGACGTGCTGGACAAGGAAGCCCTCCGCGCGGCCGTCCGGGGACAGGACGCCGTGGCCCACCTCGCGGCGCTCAAGGCCGTCGGCGAGTCCATGGAGGAGCCCGCGCGCTACGCGGAGAACAACATCTCCGGGAGCCTCAACATCCTCGACGCGATGGCGCGGGGCGGCTGCAAGCGCATCGTCTTCTCCTCCTCCGCCACCGTCTACGGCGAGCCCGAGCGCTCCCCCGTGGGGGAGGATCAGCCCCTCGCGCCCGTGAACTTCTACGGCTTCACCAAGCTCGAGATCGAGCGCTGCCTCGGCTGGTTCGACAGGCTCAAGGGGATCCGCTTCGCCGCCCTCCGCTACTTCAACGCCGCCGGCTACGATCCCGAGGAGAGGGTGCGCGGCCTCGAGCGCTCGCCCGCCAACCTCATCCCGGCCATCATGGAAGCGGCCATGGGCTGGCGGCCCTCGCTGAAGATATACGGGAACGACTATCCCACCAGGGACGGCACGGGGATCAGGGACTACGTCCACGTCGCGGACCTCGCGCGCGCCCACGTCCTCGCGCTCGAGCGCATGGAGCGGACCGACGCTTCGCTCACCGTCAACCTCGGCTCGGAGCGGGGGCTCTCCGTGCTGGAGATCCTCGAGTGCGCCCGCCGCGTCACGGGAAAGCCCATACCCGCGGAAATCGTCGGCCGGCGCCCGGGGGACCTGCCCGAGTACTACGCGAGCTCCGCGCTCGCGAAGGAGCTCCTCGGCTGGGAGCCCCGCTATTCCGACGTGGAATCCCTGGTATCCACCACCTGGAAGGCCTATTCCCGGCACAAGGAGCGCCCGTGAACCGCGACCGCATCAAGGACTGGCTCGAGGCCGCCCGCCCCGCGATGGTGGAGCTCGAGGCCCTCCTCACTTCCATCCCCGCCATCGCGCCGGAATCGGGCGGCGAGGGCGAATGGAAGAAAGCCGAGGCCCTGGACGCCTGGCTCCGGAAGCGCGGCCTCCCGCCCGCCGAGTGGCATCCCGCTCCGGATCCGCGCGTGCCCGCGGGGAAGCGCCCCAACCTCGTCCTCACGATCCCGGGGAAGGAGAAGCGCGCGGTCTGGTTCATGAGCCACCTGGACGTGGTCCCGCCCGGGGACGCGGCCCTCTGGACGAGCGATCCCTGGACCCTCGTCGAGCGCGACGGGAGGATCATCGGGCGCGGCGTCGAGGACAACCAGCAGGGGCTCACGGCCTCCGTCTTCGCCGCCCTCGCGTACCGGGAGCTCGGCATCGTCCCCGAGCGCACGACGAAGCTCCTCTTCGTCGCCGACGAGGAGGTGGGATCCGCCAAGGGCGTGCGCTTCCTCCTCGAGGAGCGCTCGCTCTTCGCCGCGGGCGACCTCATCCTCATCCCCGACGGCGGCGCCGCGGACGGGAGCGAGATCGAGGTGGCGGAGAAGAACCTCCTCTGGCTCAAGGTGCGCACGACGGGGAAGCAGTGCCACGGCTCCGTTCCCGATTCCGGCCGCAACGCCTTCCTCGCCGCCTGCGACGCGGCGCTCAGGCTCAACGCCCTCGAGGGCTCGTTCTTCGCCGAGCGGGACCCCCTCTTCGATCCGGACCGCTCCACCCTCTCGCCCACCAAGAAGGAAGCCAACGTCCCCAACGTGAACACCATTCCCGGCGAGGACGTGTTCTACATGGACTGCCGCATCCTCCCCCGCTATCCCCTCGCCGCGGCGCTCGCGGAGATCCGGAAGGTCCTGGACGCGGTGGAGGCCGAGCGCGGGGTCAAGATCGAGATCGATCCCGCCCAGCGCGTGGAGTCGCGAGCGACGCCCGCTGACGCTCCAATCGTGCGCGAACTCAAGGAGGCGGTGCGGCGCGTCTACGGGATCGAGGCCCACCCCATCGGCATCGGCGGCGGGACGGTGGCGGCCTACCTCAGGAACGCGGGCCACGACTGCGCGGTATGGTGCAGGATCGCGGACAACGCGCACGAGCCGAACGAGTACGCGCTCGTGGACAACCTGGTCGGCGACGCGCGCGTGATGGCAGAACTCATGGGGACGGGGGACTGAGGGTGATCTGACGGAGGCGAGGGCGCCCCGTTAGCGGATCGAGATCGGCGACGAGGCGCTCTCCACGAGGATCACGACCCTGCCCTCCGCGAGGAGTGCCCTGTTCTCGGAGGAGAGGACGCGGAGCGCGTCCTCCCTCGAAATCACCACGTCAGTGCGGTTGCTCCCGAAGACAGCCACGGCCATGATCCTGAGGGGATCGTCGCCGGCGCGCGCCTCCCAGGGCTCGGAGCCGTCGTCCTCGGCGTAGCCCGCGACGCCCCAGCGCCTCACGGCGTCGGGCTTCACCGTGTTGCGCTCCAGCACGATCTCCATGTCCTCGGTCCAGACCCGGGGGAAGAGGCAGGGCCTGAGCGCGGCCTCGCCGCGCTCGCCCCGCACGGGGAGGCGCCCCTTCGCGAAGACGAGGATCCCGGAGAAGGCCCTGACGGGCGCGTAGCCGAGGAGGACCGTCGGGGCCGACGCGCGGCTGTGCCTCACGAGGGGGGCGGCGATGTCCTGCAGGGAAACGCGGTAGTCCGCGAGAAAGGCCGACATGTCCGGGGCGAAGCGGGCGTTCTCCCGGGCGGCCGCTCCGACGACCGCGTCGAAGGCCTCGGCGGGATAGTCGCCCGAGGCGAGCGCGTCGCCGAGGGTCGTCCGCGAGTCCACGAGGAGGCCGAGGAGGGCGCCGCGCATGAGCCCCGGGAGCTCGCGCTCGAGGAGCGCCTCCCCCCGCGCGCGGCCGGAGGGCGGATTCAGGGCGAGGGCGCGGGCGTCCGCGCTGGCCGCGACCCGGGCCTCCCGGGCGGACCAGTCCACGGCCCCCTCGAGGGAAATGGGCCCGGACTGCGCCCCGAGGGCCGCGCCCGAGGACAGGGCGAGGGAGAGGATTATGGCCGCGCCGCTCGGGCGGGATGATCCGGGGCGGGTGGCCGCCCTTCCGTCGGGTATCGTCATCTCATTCGTTTATCGGCACCTTGAGGACGGAGCCTTCGCGGAGAATTGAGGAGAGGGAGAGGCCGTTCCGCTCGGCGAGGAGCTCCGGCGGAACCCCGTAGCGGAGGGAGATCGACCAGAGGGTGTCGCCCTTCGTCACCGCGTACGATCCCGCGAAGGGCTTCTCCGCGGCGGGGACGCGCTTCCCCTCGTATGGCGAGACGTCCTTCATGGCGGGGATGACGATGGTCGCGCCGATGCGGATCAGCGCTGGCTTGAGGCCGGGATTGCTCGAGACGATCGAGTCGATCGGGACTCCGTAATGGCGGGAGAGCGCGGAGAGGGTGTCGCCCGACCGGACCTTGTAGAGGTGGTACTTGAGGAGCTTCCGCTCGGGATCCGCGAGCACGCCGCGGACCGCCTCCCCCCGGTCCGCGCGGATCTTGAGCTTCCAGCCGGACTTCCCCGGGGGCGTCACGTTGTAGCGGAGCTCGGCGTTGGCCGCCCTGAGCTCGGGGAGGGCGAGGCCCGCGGCCTCCGCGAGCATGGCGAGGTCGACGGGGCGGTCGAGGGGTATGGCCTCCCAGTCCGCGGTATCGGGCCAGGCCGCCTCCAGGCCCAGGCGCCCGCCGTAGCTCAGGATCGCCGCCACCGCCATGAACTTGGGGAGGTATCGCCGCGTCTCGGGGGGCAGGGCGCCCGACTCGGCGAGCTCCCAGAAATCGCCGGTGCCCGCTTTCTTGACGGCGCGCTTCATGCCGTTGAGCCCGCAGTTGTACGCCGCCACGGCGAGCCGCCAGTCGCCGAGCTCCCGGTGGTTGTACGCGAGCTTCTTGAGCGCCGCCTCGGTGGTCTTCATGAAATCGCGGCGGTCGTCCCGCCACTCGTCGATGCGGATGTCGTAGCCGCCGATCGAGTTCCTCATGAATTGCCAAATGCCCATCGCGCCCGAGCGCGAGACGGCGTCGGGTTTGTACTCGGACTCGATCACGGGGAGGTAGAGGAGCTCCCGCGGCAGGCCCATCTCGCTGATCCGCGCGGCGATGTGGTCGCGGTAGGGGTCGGCCCTCCGCATGACGGCGGCGAGCCAGGCTCTTCCGCCCGGGCTCGCGTACTCGGCGAGCTTGGCGGCGACCTCGGGCCGGTCCAGGTCCATGGGCATGTCGAAGACGATCTCGGCGGCGGGGGTGGGGCGGGACGGGGACCCGTCGGATTCCCGGTAATCCGCGTCGGGTTCGCGGTACCCCGCGGCGGGCGCCCGCGCCCGGGCGCGCCGCAAGGGGCGCGCGCTCGG
>CAYNQK010000099.1:0-11247 GCA_964399285.1 uncultured Spirochaetales bacterium
TAAAAAAAAGGTTTCCTCCCCGCCCCCCTCCTTCCAAAAAATGATGAGGCTCATTACTTACCAAGCCGAAAAATATTATGTTGACGAACGTTCATATATACTCTATTCTGCCCTTATGCCAAAGCCCGGGGACAAGCGGCTCACCGATACCCGCGAACGCCTCTTCGAGATCGCCCTGGACCTCTTCGCCGACCGGGGCGTCGAGGGTACTTCCATCCGCGATATCGTCGGTAAAGCGGGCATCTCCGCGGCCGCCTTCTACAATCACTTCAAAAGCAAGGACGACCTGCTCCAAGAAATCTACCGGTTCCATATGTCGAAGCGGGGCCTGCCCGAGACCGACGCGCTCGGCGATTTAGGCGCCATGCTCGCGGAAGCCGGGCCGGCCGGCCTCATCGAAAAGCTCATACAAGGCCTCCGCGAGGCGATCGAGAATCCCAGCCTCGAGAAGCTCGGGAGGATCATCCTCATGGAGCAGCACCGGAATCCCGTCGCGGCCGAGATCGTGCACGCCGACAGGGCCAAGATGGTCTCCTTCATGGAGGAACTTCTCGCGGCGATGCAGGCGAAGGGCTACCTCCGGGACCGGAACGCCCGCCTCCTCGGGCGGATGGTCGCGTACCTCTACCTCGGGTACTTCGGGGACAATGAGTATTTCAGGCGCATAAAGGGCGAGAGCGCGGATCGGATCATGGAACGGCAGAGCGAAACGATGCGCGGGTTCATACAGGAACTGCTAGGAGGCCGATGATGCTCGTCAAGGAAATCGACAGGGCGGCGTGCGACAAGTGCGGGAAGTGCGCGAGGATCTGCGCCAACAGCAGGGTCATCACGATGTGCGACGATGGGTACCCGCGCTTCGAACGCTATGCCTCATGCATCCATTGCGGGCATTGCCTCGCCATCTGCCCGCGGAACGCGATCACGTTCGAGCTGACCGAGGACTCAGGCTCGGGATCCTACGTCGCCGCGGCGCGGGACTTCGAGGCGGGCTCGGACGGTCCCGCTTCCCTCCTCAGGACGCTCGAGGCCACGAGGTCCTGCCGCTTCTTCGACGGGAAGGCCGTGGAGCGCGCGAAGCTCGAACGGATCCTGGAGACGATGGCGAGGGCGCCCTCCTCCGGCAACGAGCAGAACAGGAATTTCTACGTCCTCGGCGAGAAAAGCGCGGTCGACGGACTCGACGCGGACGTCGCCGGCAGCTTCCGCAAGACCAACGCCGCGATGGCGAATCCGCTCGCGATGCGCCTGGCGATAGCCGCGATGGCGGGCATGGACTACGGCCGCGTATGGATGAGGGACCGCGCGCTCGCCGACATGCCGAAGGCGGAACGCAAGGCGGCCGCGAAGGTCCTCCTGGAAAACGTGGCGAAGAAGATCGCGAATCCCGACGAACGGTATTTCTTCCATTCCCCGGCCGCGTTCATCGTGACGTCCCGGACGAACGCGGGGGCCTTCCATAAGGCCTTCTACAAGGCCGACGTCGAGATCGCCGTCACCTACGGAACGCTCGCCGCGTCGGCGCTGGGGCTGTCATCCTGCAGGATGGGGCTCGCGGAAATCGCCTTCGGCCGCGACAAGGGCCTCCGCGCGAAATACGGCATCCCCGCGAACGAGCGTGTGGACGGAATCCTCGCCCTCGGGTATTCCGCGCTCGAATGGAAGCGGCTCCCGCCGCGGGGCCCCGTGAAGGTCTCCTGGCTGTAGGAAGCGGCGCTATCCCCGCTTCCTCTCCCGGGTGTACATTCATCCCATGGAGGAGAAGCGGGGCCTCATCGTCCACATCCAGGCGGATAGGCGGAAGAACAGGATCTACGCGTCGGGGCGCCTCGAGGACGGTTCGTCCTTCGCCCTCGTCGACGCGGCGTGGAGGCCCTCGTTCTACGTGCCCGCGGAGGACGCGGAGCGGGCCGCGCTGGCCTTGGAGCGCGGAAACTCGCGCTCCCGCGTCGAGCCCTGCCCGATGCGGAGCTTCGACGGCCGGCCCTGCGCCCGCGTGGTCACGGAGCTCGCGCGCGCGGAAGAGGACGCCTCGATCCTCTCGCGCGAAGGCATACCACTCCACGAGGCCGACCTCCGCCCCCGCGAAGCCTGGCTCCTGGACCGCGGGATAGGCCTCTCCGTCCTCGTCCGCGGCGAGGGCAGGCCGGGGAAGCGCGTGGGGACGGTCTTCGTCGATCCCGAGCTCGCGCCCTCGGACGCGGAAATCCGCCTCTCCTGGCTTTCCATCGACATCGAGACGGCGCGGGACGGAAGCATCAGGGCCGTGGCGCTCGCGACGGGGCCGGACGAGGCCCGAGCGGAGATCCTCCTCCTCGGGCCCTCAGTCGACGATCCGCGCGTCACCTCCTTCGGCTCCGAGCGCGATCTCCTCGCGCGCTTCGCGGAGCGCGTCCGGGACCTCGACCCCGACGTCCTCACGGGCTGGAACGTCATCGAGTTCGACTTCAGGATGATCGCGCGGCGCTTCTCCGCCCTCGGCCTGCCCTTCGATATCGGCCGCTCGGACGAGGAGTCGCGCTACCTCGAGGGCTCGGGCGGCGCCTCCTCGGCGCTCATCGCGAGCGGGAGGCAGACCCTGGACGCGATGCGCGCCCTGCGTTCCGGCCCGGAGCGCTACGAGGACCTCTCGCTCGAGGCCGTGGCGCGCTCGGTCCTGGGCGAGGGCAAGCTCGTCCATTCGAGGGGCGAGGAGAAGCTCGACGAGCTCGACCGCCTCTACGCGGAGTCCCCTGCGGAATTCGCCTCCTACTGCGGGCGCGACGCGGCCCTCGTCCTCGCCATCCTCCGGAAGACCGGCCTCGACGAGCTCACCCTCAAGCGCTCCACGCTCACGGGCGTGGGCATCGACCGCGCATGGACGAGCATACCGCCCTTCGAGATGATCTACGCCCGCGGCCTCCGCGCCCGCTCGGTCTGCGTTCCGCCCGAGCCTAGGTACAACGACGCGGGGTCGCCGGGCGGCCTCATCCTGGAGCCCGGGCCCGGCCTCTTCGAGGACGTCCTGGTCCTGGACTTCAAGAGCCTCTACCCCACCGTGATCCTCACCTTCAACGTCGATCCCCTCGCCTTCGAGCTCGCGCGGACGGCCGAGGCGGGCGCGACGGCCGGGCTCATCGAGGCCCCCAACGGCGCGCGCTTCGTCCGCGAGCGGGGCATCCTCCCCGAGGCCATCGCGGATTACTTCGCGAGGCGCGAGGAGGCCCGGAAGCGCGGCGATCCCGTCGCGGTCTACGTCTACAAGATCCTCATGAATTCCTTCTACGGCGTCCTCGGGGCCCGCTCCTGCCGCTACGCCAAGACCGAGCTCGCCGGCGCGGTGACGAGCTTCGGGCAGAAGTGGCTCTCCTTCACCCGCGACTGGGCGGAGGAGCGGGGCTACCGCGTCCTCTACGGCGACACCGACTCCGTCTTCATCTCGTCCGGCATGGCGCGCGCGGGGAGCGGGAGCGAAAAGGCCTCCCGGGAACGGGCCGCGGAGCTCACGGCGATGGGCGAGCGCCTCTGCGCGGAGCTCAACGCGGACCTCGCGCGCGCGGTCCTGGAGGAGTACGGGCTCGAGTCGCGCCTGGAGATCAAGCTCGAGAAGTGCTACGACCGATTCTTCATCCCCCGCATGCGCTCGCCCCAGTACTCAGGCGACGAGGAGGGCGACGCCCCGCGGGGACGCTCCAAGGGCTACGCGGGCAGGCACGCCGCCACGGGCGGGATCGAGATCAAGGGCATGGAGGCCGCGCGCTCCGACTGGACCCCCCTCGCCCGCCGATTCCAGACCGAGGTCCTCGAGCGGGTCTTCGCGGGCGAGGACGCCGAGTCCATCAGGGCCCACGCGGACGGCGTCGCGCGGGCCCTCTTCAGGGGCGAACTCGACCGCGAGCTCGTGTTCTCGAGGATCCTGAGGCGGAGCCCGGACCAGTACGTGAAGATAGAGCCCCCCATCGTGCGCGCGGCGCGCCTCCTGGGCTGGACCACCCAGCGCGGCCGCGTCGAGTACCTCATGACGCGGGACGGCGCCCAGCCCCTCAAGGCCCTCTCCGCCCCCGTCGACTACGACTGGTACCTCGGGCACCAGGTCCTCCCCATCCTCCAGTCCGTCGCGGACACGACCGGCCTCCCCCTCGTCCCGCGCGATCCGGGCGGAGTCCAGGGAGAGCTGGAATTCGGCGAGGACTGAGCCGCCGGGACGCGGACTTCACGGAGCGCGAAAGCCGTGTTATAAACGGCCCATGGAACCCAAGCAGAAGCGAAGCGGCCATCCGCTCCTCTCCGTCAAGAAATCCCCCGTGGGGGGCAAGGGCGCCTTCGCCAAGAAGGTCATCCCCGAGGGAACGCGCATCATCGAGTACAAGGGCAAGCGCATACGGTGGCCCGACGACGACGACAACGAGGACTACGTCTTCTATTTCGGGGTCGGCGAGGGCGACCGAGTGATCAACCCCTTCGACGGCGGCAACGAGGCGCGCTTCATCAACCACTCCTGCGCACCCAACTGCGAGGCGGTGGAGGAGCGGGGCCGGATCTACATCGACGCCGTCCGGGACATCTCCAAGGGCGAGGAGCTCTTCTACGACTACGGCCTCCGCCTCGGCCGCCGTCCCACCGAAGAGGACATCAAGCGCTACGCGTGCAACTGCCGCGCGCCGGGCTGCCGCGGCACGATGCTCCATCTGCCCCGGAAGCGGACGGTGAAGGCGCCGGAGCGGAGCTAAGGCTCCGGGCGGCGGTACGCCGGGCGAGCTTCCGCGGAAGCCATGCCCGCCTTGCCCCGCCCCGTCCTTCCGTGCGATCTTCCCGCCTATGTCCTTCCTCCTTTCCGCCCTCTCGGCCATCCTCTACGGCTGCGGCGACTTCCTAGGCGGCTTCGCGAGCCGCAAGGAGCGCATCCTCCCCGTCATGGTCGTCTCGCAAGCGGCGGGCCTGGCGCTCATGATCGCCTGCCTCCCCTTCGCCGAGAGGGCCTGGCCGGGGCTCCGCGAGCTCGCCTTCGGCGCCCTCTCCGGACTCGGCGGCGCCCTCGGCCTCTTCATGCTCTACCGCGGGCTCTCCCTGGGCGAGGCCGCCGTCGTTTCACCCGTCTCGGCGGTCGTGGCGGCCCTCCTCCCCATCGCCTACGGCGCCGCGAGGGGAGAGCGCCCGAGCCTGATCGCCCTCGCGGGGGCGGCCCTCTGCGTTCCCGCGATATTGCTCCTCACGCGGCAGGGACCAGCCCGAGACGGGCGGCGCGTCCATGCGACCAGGCGATCCCTCCTCCACGGCCTCGGCGCCGGCGCGGGCTTCGGGCTCTTCTTCATCCTCGTGTCGCTCGCGGGAAAGGGCGCGGGGGAGCGGAGCCTCTGGCCCCTCGTGGCGGCGCGCGCGGCCTCGATCGCCGTCTTCCTGGCCGTGGCGGCGGCGCGCCGCGAGCGGCTATCGGTATCGCGCGGGAGCCTCGCCTCCGTGCTCGGGGCGGGCGTCATGGACATGGGGGCCAACGTCCTCTTCCTCCTCGCGTCCCGGCTCGGCCTCCTCATGCTCGCCTCCGCCGTCACCTCCCTCTACCCCGCCCCCACCGTCGTCCTCGCGCGCGTCTTCTCCAAGGAGCGCATGGGCCCCCTCCGCGTCGCGGGCATCGTCCTGGCCATCGGCGGCTGCGCCCTCATCGCGATCGGCTAGGAGGCGAGCAGGTTCCGCGCGATGAGGGCGGCGCGGTACGTGAGCCAATCGGGCTCGGCGAGGTGATAGAGGCGGTACTTGGCCACGCGGGAGTCCATCCCGTCCGCTAGGCGCTTGTACGCGGAAACGGGCTTGCCACGGATCGAAAAACGCCCCGTCACGGGTTCGTAGCCCTCCTTGAGCCATGCGAGCGCGACGCGCGCGGCCTTCGTCCCCATGCCGACGCCCAGCGCGGAGGCCATGAGGAGCTCGTGAACGACGCTGTGCCCATGGAAAAAGAAGCGCCGCACGTCCTCCTCGCGCTTCCCCGAGAGGTGTCCCAGCAGGAACGCGACGGCGCGGGCGAGGGGCTCCCGGTGCCCCTCGAGGCCTGATGAGTGAAGGGCGAGCGCCGCGTGGTAGCTCGAGAAGGGGCAGGAGCGGGTCCATCCCTTCTCCGCGACGCACCCCGGCGAGGCCCAGCCGCCATCAGGGCGCTGCATGGAGAGAAGCGCCGCATAGCCGCGCCGAACGCGCGGGTCGCTACCCATGCCGGCCTTCCCGAGGGCGGCGAGGGATTGAAAGAAGCGGCAGCAGAGGCCGCCCGTTCCCTCCGACGGAGGGTAGGAAGGATCGTTGAAGATCCTGAAGCGGTCCCCGAGACCGGGATAGTCGAGGATGTACGCGCAGGCCTTCCTCACGGCGCCGTCCTCCGGACCGAAGCCCATGTCGCAGAGGAGCGGGAGGACCCAGTTGGCGGTCACGTACTTGGGAGAATCAGGATCGTAGCCGCCCGCCCTGCCCTTCTGCTCATAGGAGGGCTTCTGGGCCCAGCTTCCGCCCGAGAACCAGGAGCCGTCCGGTTTCTGAGCGGCGAGGATCTCGCGCGCGTCGGGGCTGGCCTCCATCTTCCGCTTGAGGGCGGCGAGTTCCCCGGAGCCCTCGGGAATTCCGGCGAGGTCCCGCGCCGCGAGGTAGCGCACGGGATCCGAGGCCTCCGCCATGAGCCAGTCGATGCTCGTCCGGAGCTCTTTTGCGTTCAGGAACATGGTTTCCCCCATAGCGATGGATCTGTCCCGAGTATAGGCCGTTGGAGGCCGGAGCGGCGTTCACGGAGGTTTTTTTGGAAGGCGGGGCGCGGGGTGGAAACCTTTTTCTTAAAAAGGTTGCTACCCCGCATGGCTTCATGTTCCGTTCCGGCTACCGCCTCAGCGCGCCTTTGCTTTAAAGGGCTTGACTTTTTTATAACAATCGTTATTTCATAACATACGTTATGTCCGGGAAAGCACGGATCAGCCTTGAATCGATCATCGACGCGGCTCTGTCCCTCATCCGGGAATCCGGTTGGGAAGGGGTGAGCGCTCGGAGCCTCGCAAAAGCCTTAAATACCTCCACAATGCCGATTTACTCGACGATCGGGTCGATGGACGCGCTCCGGGGGCAGGCTCGGATGCGAGCTCTGTCCCTGATGGAGGCGTCCCAGGGACAGAGCCGGACCGGGGATCCGCTCATGGATCGGGCCCTCGGCTACATCCATTTCGCGAAACGGGAGGGTCGCCTCTTCCGCTTCATCTTCGATTCGCGTGAATCACTGGATTCACGGGGCGCTCCCGCGGTGACCATGGACGCGATGAAATCCCTGAACGCGGAAGCGCTCGAAAAGAACCCGGACTTCATGGCCGCCTTCGGCGCCATGCCCCGGGAGGGGATGGCCTCCATCGGCTTCCACACCTGGCTCTACGTGCACGGGCTCGCCTGCCTCCTCGCGGACGGGCTCCTCGCTCTCGGCGACGATGAGCTCCTGCGCTGCCTCGAGACGGCGGGCGGAGCCTTCTTCACGCATATTTCGCGGAACGGAGGATGACCATGGAAAAGCAGGCGGTCAGGACGCCGCTCTCCGCGCGCGGGCAAGCCGGCGCGACGAGCGGCCGGAACGACGCGCGGACGCGGCGGGAAGGGCGGAGGGGGCTCCTCGCCCGTATCCTCGAATCGGGCGCCGGCGCGGCGGTGGAAGTGGAGGGACTCAGGAAGTCCTACGGGAAGCTCGTGGCGGTGGACGGGCTCTCGTTCCAGGCGGAGCGCGGAAGGATCCTCGCCCTCCTCGGCCCTAACGGAGCGGGGAAGACGAGCGCCCTCGAGTGCATCGAGGGCATCAAGCGGCCGGACGCGGGACGCGTCCGCGTCATGGGAGAAGAGCGCGCGGGACGGGCGCGGGCGCTGGCCATGGGGATCCAGCTCCAGACGAACGGGCTCCCCCCCGCCATGACGCCGCGCGAGGCCGTGAGGTTCTTCGCGGGCTACCGCGGCATGAGGCCGGACTTCGGATCAGCGGAGCGCTTCGGGCTCGGGCCCAAGATGGACGCTCCCTACGCGAGCCTCTCGGAGGGCCAGAAGCGGCGGCTCTCCCTCGCCCTCGCCACGGCGCACGCGCCGGCCGTCCTCATCCTGGACGAGCCCACCGCCGCCCTCGACGTGGAGTCGCGCGCCGAGCTCCACGCCATCATCGGCGAGCTCAAGGCGGAGGGCGCCGCCGTCATCCTCGCGAGCCACGACATGGCCGAGGTGGAGAAGCTCGCGGACTCCGCCATCGTGATGCTGGGCGGAAGGGTCGCGGCGCGCGGCAGCCCGCGCGAGCTCAGGGAGGGAGCGGCCGGCGCCTCCCGCCTCCGCTGCTCGAGCGCGAAGGGGACGCTTCTCGCGGAGCGCCCCGCCCTCCCCGGCGCGGCCTTCGAAGCCGCCGACGGCGAGAAGGCGGTCTACCGCGCCGACGATCCCGGCAAGGCCGTCACGGCCCTGGTGTCCTGGCTCGCCGCGCGCGGGGACGCGCTCGACGAGCTCTCCGTGGAGCCACCGAGCCTCGAGGAGCGCTTCATGGAGATCGTGAGGAGGAAATCATGAGGGCCCTCCTGCACCACCTCTCCTACGAGCTCGCCTCCGGATTCCGCGACAAGGCGCGGCTCCTCATGCTCTACCTCTTCCCCCTCGCCTTCGCGGCCCTCATGGGCGGGCTCATGGGGAAGCTCAATCCCGCGTTCATCGAGCGGATGATCCCCGCGCTCTCCGTCTTCTCCATGATGTGCGGGGCCTTCCTCTCCCTCCCCTCGCGGATCGTGGAGGAGCGGAACGCGGGCATCTACCGGAGCTACAAGGCGAACGCCGTGCCGCGGAGCGCCATCGTCCTCGTCCCGGTATTGGCCCTCGCCGTCCACGAGGCGATCGCGACCGTCCTCATCGCCCTCCTCTCGCGCTTCGCCTTCAAGGCGCCCCTTCCCGCGGACTGGGTCCGCTTCGCCGCTACCTGGTTCCTCTCGCTCGGAGCCTTCTCGGGACTGGGCTGGGCCATCGGGACCTTCGCGGGGACGGAGGCCGCGGCCATCCTCTCGTCTCAGGTATTCTTCATACCCTCCATCATGCTGGGCGGGCTCATGATGCCCGACTCCGTCCTCTCGGGCGCGCTCAAGAAGGCGTCCTACGCCTTCCCGGCCACCTACGCCATGGAGGGATTCCTGGGCAGACCGGATATGGCGCGAGCCTTGATCATACTGGGAAGCGTCTGCGCGGCGGGGATCGCCGTCGCCATCGCCTGTTTCAGGTGGGAGCGACGCGCGCGGAAATGAGGCGAGCGGACTCGCGTAAGCAAGCGGACTCGCGTAAGCGAGCGGACTCGCGTAAGCGAGCGGACTCGCGGGGGCGATGGATCAGACGGGGAAGGGAATGAGGGCGGTCAGAACCGCGCAGGCGAGCCCCCAGATCCCGCCCCCGATCACCTCCGCGAGGCTGTGGGCGCGGAACTGGGGCGGGCGCTCCGCGGGTTCGCGTCCGCTCTCACGGAGGAGCCGCTCCGTCTCCGACCAGGTCACCTCGACGGTCTTTCTGAGCTTGATGATGTCGTAGATGAGGATGGCGGCGGTCACGGTCGCGAGGCCGAAGAGGGGCGAGCGGAAGCCCTGGGAGATGCCCGTCCCGGCGGCGCAGGCGACGATGAAGGCGGTATGCCCCGAGGGGAAGCCGCCGTAATCCGAGATCTTGCGGATGTCGGGCGCCTTGCCGCGGAAGATCGGCTTGATGACGGCCTTGAAGAACTGCGCGCTCCCCATCGCGAGCAGGGCTCCCACGAGGGGGGCGTTGAACACGACCTCCCAGACTTTGTAGTCCCTCATGGCCCCATGGTAAAGGGATCGGAGCCTCCTGGCAAGGCCGCGTTCCGGGCGCCCGGGCTCGATCGTACCGCCGGGCCCGTCGCCCTCAGCGGAATTCCTTGAGGTGCTCCTTCACGTAGTCGAGGATCGCGGGCTCCATGTGCCTGGCCGCGATGAGGAATCGGTCGTAGACCATCTGGTCGAGGGGGCCCGGGTCCCCGGCGAGCACCGAGCTCCACGCGCTCCCGTGGTATTCGAAGGCCTGGCCGGTGTTGAAGTGGTGGCTCCGGATGACCCGGCCCTCGTCGGTCTTGTAGGTCAGGACGCGCTCGTGGCCGCGGATGTCGTAGGAGAGCTGGAAGCCGGTCATGGCCTTCCCCGCCTCGTCGAACCAGACCATGAGATTGAAATAGCCGTCGACGAAGAGGCGCCTCCGCCCCTCCCCCTCGCGTTGCCTTACGTTCCGGAATTCCTCGAGCATCCTGTCCTCGCGCGCTCCCCGGGCGGAGGCGCCCGGCCTAGAAGGCCAGGCCCATGACCTCCTCCATCGTCTCGACGGGGTGGAAGCGGATCCCCTTCTTCACGTAATCGGGCATCTCCTCCAGGTCCTTCCTGTTCTGCGCGGGGATGATGATATCACGGATTCCGTTCCTGTGCGCGGCTATCGTCTTCTCCTTGAGGCCCCCGATGGGGAGGACCTTCCCGAGGAGGGAGAGCTCCCCTGTCATGGCGAGCCTGTCCTTGATCCGCTTCCCGGTCACGAGGGAGATGAGGGCGGTGGCCATGGTGATGCCCGCGCTGGGGCCGTCCTTGGGGGTCGCGCCCTCGGGGATATGGAGGTGGATCTGGCGGGCCTCGAACCAGTCCGCGCCTATCTTGAACTTCTCCGCGGCGGCCCTCCTCACGAAGGTGTAGGCGATGGAGGCCGACTCCTGCATGACCTCTCCCATGCGGCCGGTGATCTTGAACCCCTCTTTGCCGGGGTTGGAGGTCGCCTCGATGAGGAGGACGTCGCCCCCCATGCTCGTCCACGCGAGGCCCACGGAGACGCCGGGCCTGTCGGCGCGCTTGAGCGTCTCCTCGGGGAAGACGGGCTTCCCGAGGTACTTCTCGACCTCCGCCTTGCCGATCGAGAAGACGGCGTCGGACCCGGCGAAGCCGGCAGAGGAGGCGGCCGCCGGCTTGGCGGCCTTGGCCGCGGCACCCTTCGCCGCCGTCGCCTTCTTCGCGGGCGGCGCGCCTCCCGCGCCGCCGAGCACGATCTCCTTGGCGATCTTCCTGTGGATCTTGTCGAGGGACTTCTCCAGGTTGCGCACCCCCGCTTCGCGCGCGTAGCCGTTGGCGATGAAGAGGAGGGACTCGCGGTCGTAGCGCGCCTGCCTCTTCCCGAGCCCGGACTTCGCGAGGCTCTTGGGGATGAGGTAGCGCTTGGCTTTCTCGAGCTTCTCCCGGGCGAGGGAGCCCGAGAGGTGGAGGC
>CAYNQK010000100.1:0-11084 GCA_964399285.1 uncultured Spirochaetales bacterium
CTCCCTGCCCACCCCGAAGACGGAGAGCGATCCGTGGCCCCGCTCGGCGACCTTGTCCGTCTCCTCCCCGCGGAGGACGTCCACGACGTAGGAGGGCCCGTAGCGCTCGCCGGTGCGGATCACGGCCGAGAGGAGCTTTTGCGCCTCCACGGTGACGTCCGCGCGGGAGGCGGGATCGTCGCAGGCGTCGCAGGATGCGCAGGAGGGCTTGCCGTAGTCCTGGCCGAAGTAGGCGAGGAGGGAGGCGCGGCGGCAGGCCGACGATTCCGCGTAGCGAACGATGGAGCGGATCCGCGCGCGCGCGCCCTCGAGCTCCGCTCTCTCCCTGCCCTCGAGCGTGAACTCGAGCTTCCTGACGTCGCCGTACGAGTAGAGGAGCAGGGCCCTCGCGGGGAGGCCGTCGCGTCCCGCGCGGCCGATCTCCTGGTAGTAGCCCTCGAGGCTCTTGGGGAGGTCCATGTGGAGGACGAAGCGGACGTCGGGCTTGTCGATCCCCATTCCGAAGGCCACCGTGGCGACGATGACGCGGACCTCGTCGCGGATGAAGGCGTCCTGGTTGGCGGAGCGGGCGGCGTCCTCCATGCCGGCGTGGTAGGCGGCGACGGAATGGCCGCGCGACGCGAGCGCGGACGTCACCTCCTCCACGCGCTTCCGGGAGAGGCAGTAGACGATGCCGGAGGCGTCGCCCATGGACCGTATGAACTCGTCCGCCTGCTCGAGGGCGTCGCGCTTGGGCAGCACGTCGAGCCTGATGTTGGGACGGTCGAAGCCGGCGACGACGCGCTCGGGTTTTCTCAGGGAGAGGTTGCGCTCGATGTCGGAACGCACGCGGTCCGTCGCCGTGGCGGTGAGGGCGAGGAAGGGCGCGGCGGGCCAGGTTTCCCTGAGCTCGGCGAGCCTCCGGTACTCGGGCCTGAAGTCGTGGCCCCACTCCGAGACGCAGTGCGCCTCGTCCACGGTGACGAGGGAGGGTCCGTCCTTCCCGAGGAGGGCGATGAATCCCGGCTTGAGCACGGTCTCCGGGGCGGCGTAGAGGAGCTTGAGCGCCCCCGAACGGGCCTCGGCCGCGGCCGCCGAGTACTCGTCCCTGTCCATGCTGGAGTTGAGGAAGCGCGCGTCCACGCCGAGCCCGCGGAGGAAGCCGACCTGGTCGCGCATGAGCGAAATGAGGGGCGAGACCACGAGGGCCGTTCCCGGGAGGAGTAGTGCCGGTATCTGGTAGCAGAGGGACTTGCCGCCCCCCGTGGGCATGATCGCGACCACGTCCCGCCCGGCCGCGGCCGCGGCGATGATCGCCTCCTGGTGGGGCCTGAATGAATCGTAGCCGAAGACGTCCCTGAGGACGCGGCGTGCGTCGTGTTCCATCGCGCTCGAGCGTATCACGCGGGGCATCGCCCGGATAAGCGGTCGCGCTTCAGCCATCCTTGCCCGGGCTGTCGCGAGGGGCTAGACTATCGTCATGGCCAAGACCGGAAAGGGCGGGCGGAAAGCGCCGCGGATCGACGAGGGGAAGGGCGCGCCAGCGCGCCGCGGCGGAAAATCGCAGGGAAGCTCGAGGGCGAGAACCGCGTCCGCCGCGCGCGCATCCTCGAAGGCGCACGGCGTCCGCGTCGAGGCCGTGTTCTTCTACCTGTTCGACGCCGGACGATCGATCGATCTCAAGAAAGCCGCCTCCATCCTCGGAGGAGCGGAGGACGTCTCGGTCATCGGTCCAGGGCGCGATACCCCCGACTACATGTCCCTTCCCCGGCCCCTCCACGTGGGCATCGCCGAGGGAGAGACGGCGGAGGGGCCGTACCGCGCCTACGCGAAGGTCTTCGAGGATGGCGCCGTCTCCATCGTCCTGCGCCGAACCCTGAACGAACGCGTGGAGCGCTTCCACGAAATCCGGAAGCGCCCCTTCGGGAACGGCCTCGCCAATTGCGAGCGCTTCGCGCGCGCCGCCTTCGAGGGCGTCCGCGAAAGGATCGGCCCGGCCCTCGATCGAAAGGGATACCCCGACGTCGACGCGGATAAATCCTACGCCGCGTACTGCATCGTCGACGACGTAGGCGACCCCGGCGGCTTCGTCGCCGCTAACGCCCGCGCGATAGGCGCGCTCCTCATCGACGAGTCGGGGGATCCCTCGATTCACGACTCGCAGATCGCGACGACGCTCGGCAATCCCTTTTCGTACCGCCGCGGGGAGCTCGCGGTCTTCGATTTCGACCGTTGCCTCATCATCGATCCCGCTCGCGACTACGAGGACCTCCTCCTCGTGGCCGAGCACGCGAACTACCAGCTCCTCGAGCTCAGGCAGCTGGACTCCATCCTCGACGGGAGGCTCGACGTCGCCGAGGACGACATGCGCGCGGTCTTCGGGAAGCGGCGCGGCCTTCCCAGCCTCAAGCGCCTATCCAGGAAATTCGCGGAGATAGAGGCGATCCGCGTCGACGCGCTCTTCATCCTGGAGAATTTGGAGAACAGCTCGAAGATCATCGGCGATTATCACCTGGGCAGGGTCTACTCGCACCTCTGCGCCATCCTCAACACCGCGGGCTGGCGATGGAGCGTGGAGCGGCGCCTCGAGACCCTCCACGGCATCTACGAGCTCGCGCGCGGGGACGTCAACGACAGGACCATGATGTTCCTGGAGATCGCCTTCATACTCGTGTGCGTCTTCCAGGTCATCCAATTTTTCTTCGTCTAGCGCGCGTCGCGCTTTCCGCTCCCGCGACGATCAGGCCGGATGCCGGTAGCCGACGCCCTGCACCGTCTCGATGAGAGTCGGGTTCTTAGGATCGCTTTCCAGTTTTTTCCTGAGCGACGCGATGTGCTGGTCCAGGCTCCGGCTCTCCGGGGCCGAGTCCCAGCCCCAGCAGACCTTGAAGAAGGCGTCCCTGCTCACGGCTTTTCCGCGCCGCTCGTGGAGGAGGGAGAGGAGCGACGCTTCGAGCTTGGTGAGGTCGATCGTTCCCCGGTCCGAGCTGGCCCGCAGGGAACCGGGCTCCACATCCCAGGGGCCGAAGGAGAAGCGCTCGGAGGCGTCCGAGTCGCCGCTTCCCGGACGGAGCCGCCTGAGCAGGGCCCGCACCCGCGCCACGAGCTCGCGGGAGCCGAAGGGCTTTGTGAGGAAATCGTCCGCGCCCAGCTCCAATCCCAGGACCTTGTCTATCTCCTCCGCCTTCGCGCTGATGAAGATCACCGGCACCGCGGAGCCGGACTCGCGGATCTTGCGGCAGAGGTCGTAGCCGGACATCCCCGGCATCATGACGTCTAGGCAGGCGAGGTCGAAGGAGGCCCCGGAGAAGAGCTCCCAGGCCCGCTTCCCGTTCTCGGCCACGCAGGGCTCCCAGCCCTCCTTCGCGAGGATCTCCGCGATCGCCTTCCTGGTGAAGGGATCGTCCTCGGCGATGAGAACGCGCATCAATCGATCCTTTCCGCCGCGACGGTGAGGAGGAAGCTCGCTCCCTTATTCTCCGCTCCGCCGCCCGGCGCGCCGGGTCCTTCCAGGACGAGGTCTCCGCCGCGCTGACGCGCGAGGTCCCGCGATATCGATAGCCCGAGGCCCGAGCCCGAGGCGCCCTCGCTCACCGAGTCCGAAAGCCGCGTGAAGGGCTCGAAGATCCGCTCGCGGTCCTTCTCCGGAACGCCCTCGCCGCGGTCGCGCACCCGTGCCCAGGGGCCGCGTTCGCCTGCCCCCGTCTCCACGAGGACGTATCGTCCCGATGAGGCGTACTTCTCGGCGTTGGAGACGAGGTTTCCGATGATCTGCCCGATGGCGTCCGGGTCGATGAGGTAGCGGCCCGACCCGCCGGGCCGGAACTCGAGCTCGATGCCCTTCTCGGCGAAGGCGGGCTTGAAGCACTCGAGGGACGCGCCGACGACGGCGTCCCAGTCCGCCTCCTCGCCGCGCCGCTTCTCGCCCTCGTCCCGGCGCGCGAAGCTGAGGACGTTGTGGATGAGGCGGCTCAGGCGCTCGCACTCCGCCGATATCACCTCGAGGTAGGAGGAGGGATCGTCGCAGTCGCCCTCGCGGAGGAGGTCCGCGTACAGGCGGATGTTGGTGAGGGGGGCCTTGAGCTCGTGCGAGACTTGGTTCACGAAGCTCACGCGCTGCCGGGCCTCCGCCATCTCGCGCCGGAGGCCCCGGGAGAGGTAATAGACCGCGGCGCCGATGATGGCTGCCAGCAGGGCGGCCGATACGGCGAGGAACCAGGATTCGCCCGCGGCCATGGAGCCGAGCGCGAGGGAGTCGGCGTAGCTCCGGAATTCCCAGCCCTGGAAGGGGACCGAGAGCCTGCGCGCGGAGAGCGGCTCCTCGTCCCCCGCCGGTTCGTAATCGCCCCAGCGGAGGAAGTCCCCGCCCTCGGCGTTCACGAGGACGATGCGCTCCTTTCCATGGCGAGCGGGGCGCGACGCGGCCTTATCCTGGGGGGCGGCGTTCCCGAGCGCCTCGGGCAGGCCGCCCGAGACGACGGAGAGGAAGGCCGCCGCGTTGAGCTCCGCGCCGACGATGGCGCCGCTCCGCTTCCGCATCCAGTAGGCGAACTGCTGGCCCTCTCCGTGGAACCAGGTGACCCATCCCGAGTCGGGCGAGGACATGGAGCCCTCGGATCCGACGGGCCTGTCCAGCGCGCCGCCCGCGAAGGCCGCCGCCGCGCGGACGCGGAAATCCGCCTCGGCCACGCTCGCGCCGGCGACGGGCGGAAAGACGATCTCCCCCTCGACGACGAGGAAGGCCTGCCTGGCGAGGCCGTCGCTCTCCGAGAATTCGCGGAGCGCGTCCGGGTCCTCCCCGAGAGAATCCAGGTCGTCGAGGAGGCGGGCCTCGATGGGGTTGCCGCTATTTTGTATTTTAGCGGGGCGGTCCTTTCGGCGCGCGCCCCGGGCCGGCGACACGGCGGCCGGCGCGCGCCCGCGCTCGTCGCGCACGGAGCGCCATCCCATCCACAGCGCGAAGGCGGTGGGAAGGAGGATGACGGCTCCGATGACGACGACGATGCGGTTCCTCAAGCCTCAGTACCTCTGCTGGGATTTCGCCCCATAGTTAGCATCGGTCATCTTCTTCCGGTTCTTGCGCCAATCCTCGTCGTCCGAGAGGACGTCGGCGTCGCTGGCGTTGGCTTCGCTCGCCTGGAGGAGCTCCTCGGAGTCGAGTTCCTCTCCGAGAACCTTGAGCTCGGCCGCGGTGCTGAGGAGAAGCCCCTGGGCTTCCTTCACCTTGCCCTCGTCGCGGAGCTGGACGGCCCGTTCGTTCGCTAGGACGGAATTCTGGATCGCGACTTTTTCCACGACCTCCTGGTTCCTGGCGCGCGCGACCTCGCGTTCGTCGCGGCTCGCGACGGCCCGCGCCGAGCCCGAGAGCGTGGATTCCCTGGACGAGGCCATGTTGAGGTAGGAGACGCTCACGTCCGCGACGTCGAGTCGCTGGCCGACCGCGGTCTCGGGGACCTCCACCTCGATGAGGAAGTAACGGTCCTGGAGGCTGTAGACGTTGTTGAGGTCGATGCGGATCTCCCCGTCGCGGATGACGCCCTCGCGATTGAGGATCCGGAGGGGCCGGACGCCCTTGCCGCACCTGATCCTGAGGATCACGTTCTGCGCGACCACGTCGAAGGCGTCGCGGAACTCCAGGTCGAAGATGCGGGCGAGGTCCGCCGGTTCGCGGACGAAGGCGTGGTTGCCGTCGCTCGCGGCCGCGAGGCGGGCCATGAGGTCCTCGTTGTAGTCGAGGCCCAGGCCGATCGTGGTGACGGAGATGCCCTCCCTGAGGAGGGAGGCGCCGAGGTCCGCGAGCTCGCCGGGGCTGTCGGGGCCGACGTTGGCGAGGCCGTCAGAGAGGAGGATGACCCGGTTCACGCGCTGGCGGTCCAGCGCCTTGCGGATCTCGCGGGCCCCCTTGCTGACGCCCGCGAAGAGCGCGGTGCTTCCGCCCGAATAGATGTCCCTGATGGCGTTGACGGCGCGGCGGCGATCGCCGACGCGGGCGGCGGGGTAGATCACGGACGCCTCGTCGTCGTAGGTGACGATCGAGAGCACGTCCCTCGGCCCGAGAAAGCTGACGGCCATCTCCGCGGCGTCCTTGGCGCGTTCGAGCTTGTCCCCCTCCATGGAACCGGAGCGGTCCAGCACCAGCGCGACGTTGAGCGGGGGCCTGTTCCCGCCCCGGGCCCACTCGAATCCCGAGAGCCCGATCTTCACGTAGGCGCGCTGGCGGGCGCCCGCGCTGATGACGGGACGGTCCAGGTCCACGGTGAGTACGAGCTCTGGGTCGGCCCAGGCGGCGGCGGCGAGGGCGGCCGCCACGGCGATTACGGCGATTCTCTTCATCTCTTGGCCTCCATCATGGAAGATTCCATAAGATGAATAAAGCCCCTTACGGCTCCTTCGGGGTGAAAACGGCGTGAGTTCCGCGTAAAGAAGATGTGAAGGCCGGCACGGGGCCGACGCGGAGCGGGCGGCCTTACGGGCGGTCGGATTCCTCGGGCGGCGCGGCCCCCTCCGACTCCGCCTCGGGATCCTTGGAAACGGCTTTGAATATGAACGCCTTGTTGCGGCCCGAGGCCTTGGCGCGGTAGAGCGCCCGGTCCGCCTGCCCGAGGATCTCCTCGGCGTCCTGGACGTCCTCCTTGGTGACGTGCCTGAGCCCGACGCTGATGGTCGCCCTGAGCTCCTTCCCCCGCTCCTCGACGACGATGCGCTCCACGCGCTTGCGGATGCGCTCCGCCGCCTGGCACGCGTTCTGGCGGTTGCACTGCACGAGGATGACCACGAATTCCTCGCCCCCGAAGCGGCCCGCGACGTCGCCCTTGCGGATGGACTCCATGAAGACCTCGGCGATGCGCATGAGCATCTTGTCTCCGGCGAGGTGCCCGTAGGCGTCGTTGAATTTCTTGAAGAGGTCTACGTCGATCAGCATGACCGCCATCTCGAAGCCGTAGCGCTTGACGCGCGCGAGCTCCAGGTCCAGCCTCGTGCGGATGTAGGCGTTGTTGTAGAGCCTGGTCTTGAGGTCCGTGATGGCCTTGAGGTAGTGGATGTTGTTCTGGAGCCCGATGGACGCGAACTGCATGACGTCGTCGAGGTAGACCGCCTCGGGCCTCGAGTACTCGGCTCCGGTCACCTTCTCGCCCACGAGCACGAAGCCGTAGAGCTGCCCGAAGCCGATGAGCGGCATGACGATGGACGGCCTCGCGGGGCGGAAGAGCGCGGTGTACTCCTCGCGGCCGATCATGTACTCGAATACCGGGAAGGAGACGGTGGCTGGCGAGAGGCTGAAGAAGAAGCGGTACGGCTCGAGCGAGGGCACGGTGAAGGGCGGGTCCGAGCGCTTCAGGTTGTCGTAGTAGACGATCTCCGGGGCCTCGCCGCCGCGCTCGGACTCGATGAGGAAGGCTAGGGTCGACGGGATGAACCGGTCGTTTATCGCCGCGGCCGCCGCCTCCACGATCATCAGGATGCCCTGCTGGCTCGCGATGCCCTTGCCGGCCTGGATGATCCGCCTGAGGTTCCGGTTCTCCTCTTCCAGGGATTCCACCGCCTTCAGGATGCCGGTCTCCGCCAGCGAGGAGTAGTTCTTGAGGATGAGATCGGACAGCTCCGCGCTCAGGGAGCCCTCTTCGTTCATGCCCGTCGAGCCCGTCACTCCCTTATCATCGCGCATCGGCGGCCCGCCGGCAACCCCGAACCCGGGGCGACGCGGCTCCCGCGATGAATTTTCCTTGACAGGCGGGTCGATGGACCTAGACTAGAGACGCGTCCGCGCCGTCGTCCCGGAAACGCCGCGACGGACGTCCCATGAGGAGGAAACCGAATATGATTATCCGAAAGAGGATCCTCGTCCTGGCGGCCGTCGCCGCCATCGCCGCCGTCCTGGGCGCCTGCGCCGTCCAGGACGCCGAGGGCGATCCCGCGTACGAGGCCGAGGTGAACGCGGATTTCGAGGCCGTGGTCGCCGCGCTCGGCACGGACGGGGCCGGTGAGGCCATGGCGTCCTTCGACGCCAAGTACGGCACCGAGCTCCGCGCCGATTTCGCCGAGGAGCTCGCCCAGCCCCGCTTCGGCGGCGGCACGGATTACCCCGAGCTCACCGACATGCCCTTCTCCGTGGACGGGGCGGTCTACCTGTCCGGCGGCGCGGACGGCCTGGCCGGCTCCGTGATCGGATGGGTGGCGCCCAAGAGCCTGCCGGGCGGATACTTCCACGGCGCCGTGCTCGACCTCGAGAAGAAAGACCCGAACAACGAGGACGTCCCCTGCCTGCAGACCGCGGTCGCAAAGGGCGCCGGCTACGAGACGGTGAACGACTGGCAGACGAAGATCAACGCCTGCGTGCTGAACCAGGCCTTCTCCGTCAACGAATCCGCGCTCGACTCCGCCCAGGCCGCCATGGACTACTACTGCGCCGACTCCAACACGAACCAGGCCTACGGGTTCTTCAAGGGCTACGTGAACATCTTCAACGTGGTGACCAAGGAGGACAACTACTGGTGGTACTGCACCAAGGTCGTGTGGCGGATGTACAACCAGTACGGGATCAACCTCGACACGAACTCGACCCAGGTCGACTTCACCACCTCCGGGCTCTACAGCCTCGTGAAGGCCTACTACACGGCCCTCTATTTCTGGAGCCCTTCCAAGGCGAAGGCCGCGATCAACGCCTACATCGCCGACGCGCGAGCGAAGGTCGTGATGTCCGAGGAGATCATGCTCTCCCCGTACCTCACGAAGGCGTACGAGGCCATAAGGGAATAATGGCTCCGCTCTCCTACCGGGCGCGGAGCGCGGCCGGGGCCAGCGCGGCCCTCGCCGCGTCCCTCGTCCTCGCGGCCTGCGGGGGAAGGGCCGTCCGGGTTCCGGACCGGAAGCCGGCCTTCCCCTTCAGGGGCGCGCTCCATTCCGCGGCAGTCGGGGCGCCGATCCTCTTCGAGCTTCCCGCCGAGCCCCGCCTCAGGTCCATTTCCCCGGCCGAATCCGGATTCCTCCTCTGGGATCATGAACGGCAGGTCCTCGAATCGCTCGGCGACGACGGAGCTTCGCGGGATTCGTGGCCGCTCGAGGCCGCGTTCGCGTGGATACAGGGCGATCTCTGCCTCGCGCGGAGCGCGGCGTTCGAGGAAGGGAAGGGCTTCTCGTTCGCGCTCTGCAGGATCGACGGGAAAAGAGGACCGAGGCGCCTCTGGGAGGGCCGATTGGACTGCTTTCCTTCCGATGTCGTGCTTACGGACGGGAAGGGCCGCGCGACGGCCTACGTCGCCGGGGGGGACGCGAAGGATGCGGAGAGCGCCGTCTACGCCCTGCGGCGCGGCCGGGCCCCCGAGAGGCTTTTCGCGCTCCCGAAGCGCGGTTCGTTCCTGCGGCTCGTCCTCGCGCGGGACGGACGCGGCTTCGAGACGCTCTTCGCCTTTCAGAGCGCCGCCGAGAAGAAGCCCGCTCCCCTCGTCGTCAGGGCCCTCGCGACGGGAGATCGGGGACGTGGCTTCAGGGAGCTTCCCGTCGACGGCCTTCCTCCCGGCTTCGTTTGCGCCTACGGATATGGATTCGATTTCGGAGGCGATCTCGCGGTCCCGGCGGCCATGGAGGACGGGAGCGTCTCGCTCCTCAGGCTGTCCATCGGGCCTGACCGGTGCGTCGCCGTCTCGACGGCCGCGGACGCCAAGGGCTGCTACGCGCCCCTCGGTCCCGATCCGGACGGCCTCGGCTTCTGGTACCTGGGCCGCGACGCGCTCGCGGACCCCGGGGCCTGGTGGCTCGTCCGCTACGACGGCGAGCGGGCCGAGGCGGAACGGCTCGACGAGCGTGACGGGAAGGCCCTCGCGTCATCAACGAGCAGGTGAGTACGCTTCGGCCTACCCCTTGATCTTCTTCAGCGCTTCCTCGGCGAGGGAGGGGTAGAGCCGCTTGGCGCAATCCGGGCAGAGCCCGTGGCTGAACTGGGCGTCCGAGTGCGTCTTGATGTAGCTCTCCACCTGGTTCCAATAGCCCTTGTCGTCCCTGATGCGCTTGCAGGACGAGCAGATGGGGAGGATGCCCCTGAGAGTCTTCACCTCCTTGAGGCTCGCCTCGAGCTCGAGGTTCTTGCGCTCGAGGAGGTCGAGGGTGGTCACGAAGGCGAGGTGGGCCTCGATGGCCTTCTTGAGGGCGCCGAGGAGCTTGTCCGCCTCGATGCTCCAATCCTTCTCGCGGGTGTCGACCGCGCAGATGGTTCCGAAGACGTCGCCGTCAGGCCATAAGAGCGGGTATCCCAGGTAGGCGTAGACGCCGGCCTTCGCGGTGGGCGAATCCGCCCATTCAGGTATTTTCCGGGCGTCCTCGACCCTGACGCGTTCCCGCCGCTCGGCGACCGAGGCGCAGTACACGCCCATCATGGGCATGGAGGTTCCCGAAGGGAAGGGGTTGTCGGCGGAGAGATTCGAGCGGAAGACCTCGAGGTCGGGCGGCTCCAGCCGGTTGATCATGACGCTCGGTACGGAGAGGAGCGCCGCGGCGGAATCCACGATGCTTTGCCATATCTCGACGATCTGAGCCGGTACGGGCGGCGGCGATATCTTCGTCTTCACGAACCCTCCTTAGAACGACCCAAGACGGGAACGGAATGCCCGCCCAACGGGGCGGCCCACGGATATAGTGTAAGGCCTCCGGGGGCCGGATTCAAATTCCCGGGAAGGGCTTCCCGAAGCTGGCGTCCGGGAGGTTTTCGGGCTATTATTGCCGCATCTGAGCTCTGGCGCGGGAGGGAATCATGGGCGAGGATACGATCATTCTCACGAGCCCCATCGGAATGCGCCTCGAGAAGGCCATCAGGGACGACGACCGGACCCTCGTGTTCTGCGGGCAACGCGTCCCCCTCACGGGGAAGATCGTGATCGGCCGGGACCGCTCCTGCGACATCGTGATCGACAACAAGCTCGTGAGCAAGCGGCACGCGATGATCCAGAAGATCAAGGGAGACTACTTCGTCACCGACCTCAAGAGCACGAACGGGACGTTCGTGAACGGCGAGCGCGTGCCGGACGGGAAGTACGTCAGGCTCGAGCCGGGCGCGCGGATCAAGGTGGGGAAGAGCCTTCTCAAGCTGAATTGAGGCGCGAAAAAGAAGACCG
>CAYNQK010000101.1:0-11063 GCA_964399285.1 uncultured Spirochaetales bacterium
CTCCTCAATTACCCGATCTCCAACGAAATTTCCTTCACGGATTCCCTGAAGACCATCGAGATCGACTACGAGCGCGACCTCAAGGCCTGTCTCCAGAATTCGGTAGGGCTCAGGCAGGCCGCGCTCAACAAGATTTATAAGGAGCGGGAGATCCTCAACGGCACGCTGGGCCTCCTCCCCCGGATCTACGCGCGCGTGACGACCGAGGCGGAAGAGGGGGTGTACTTCGGGCTGGAGACGATGCTCAACACGTCCGCTAGCTATCTTCCGATTTACATGGGGAACTTCGACATCAATCTGGTGGGCGGCATCGCGATGCCCGAGTTCACCAAGACCTCGTACAACGGCGGCGATGAAATAGAGGACGATCCGTACCTGATCCTCGATAAGCTTAATTTCCAATTCGGGCTCGCGATCAGTTCCAATCAGATCATCGACGCCCTCGAGAGCCGCGCGCTGGACAAGAACCAGCTTTCCCAGATCGATCAGGACATCAAGATCAGGACCGCAGAGCTCATCGAGCGCCTCCAGGCCAGGATCGTCGACATGGAATACTACCAGACCGATATTACCGCGGCCAAGGACTACCAGGAGGTCAGCAATCGGCAGTTTCAGCTCGTCTCGGGCGCCATGCGGCCCGATGACCTGAGCGGCGTCCAGGAGGCGGTCGGCGTCATCTCTCGGCGTCTGTACGCCATCGTGAATCTCCACAACGGGAGATACAACCAGTACTACGCGTACCACCAGTACCTCAATACCGTGGAAGGCGCGTTCTGAGGGTAGACGGGGCTTGAAGCGGATCTGATCCGGAGATCGGAATTAAAACGCCTTTTTGAATACCGCGCGCCCCGCGGCCGTTTTCGGCCGCGGGGCGCCTCCTTTCCCAGGCACTGCGGGCGACGCGGGAGCCTCGGCGATTCAAGCGTTGACGAGGATCCCGAGGCGGCTGCGCTTCTATCTGCTCGCCGGAAGGAGCGATCCGGCCTCGGTGGCGGATGATCGCTTGACAGCCCGTTATCGGCGTATTACGGTGAAACAGCGCGTATATTTGATGAATGGCAATGTTCACCGCGCGCGAACGCGGATAGAATTCCGAGGGGGCGCCATGGAAGTGAAATGGGTCAAGCACGCCGGGAAGGACGTCCTGTACGTGGATTACCGCGGAGCCAAGGGCGAGGACGAAATGATCGCTATCCTCCGCCGGGCGATAGCGATCGAGGCGACGCTTACCGAAAAAAAGCCCGAGCTCTGTAATTTCGAGGGTACCTACGGCACTGAAAAGATCATGGGCGAGCTCAACAAGTCCGGGAAGCAGCGGGACGAGAAAATTTCCAAGATCGCGGTGATCGGCATCGTCGGGGTGAAGAAGCTGCTCTATAAGTCCTATGTCGCGTTCACGGGCGCCAAGAACGTCAAGATGTTCGAGGCCGAAGACCAGGCGCTGGAGTGGCTCACCGCCTGAGGCGGACTCCCGCGCCGCGACGGCGGGCGCCGGATCAGGGCGCGGAGCATCGATATGGCGGCCATGAGGCTCTGGTATAAGAAACCCGCGGAACGCTGGGAAACCGCACTCCCGATCGGGAACGGCAGGATGGGCGCAATGGTCCACGGCCGGACGGAAGTCGAGGACGTCCAGCTCAACGAGGACTCGGTCTGGCACGGGAGGCCGATCGATCGCATCAATCCCGACGCGCTCCCGAACCTAAGCCGGATACGAGAGCTCATCCGCGAGGGAAGGATCCGCGAGGCCGAGGACCTCGCGCTGAGCGCCCTTTCGGGAACGCCCGAGAGCCAGCGTCCCTACCAGCCCCTCGGCAACCTGTATGTGGACTTCGCGCGCCGCGCCGAGGGCCGAGACCGCGCCGGCGCGGACCATGGGCGCGAACCTGCCGACTACCTCCGCGCGCTCGACCTCGATACCGCGATCGCGTCCGTCTCCTACGCGACGGGCGGGAACTATTATGAGCGCGAATGCTTCATGAGCTATCCCGACCAGGTCCTCGCAATGCGCATCGTATCCAGGGGAAAAGGCGGCCTCGGTTTCTCCGCCTGCCTGAGGCGCGGGCTCTTCATGGACGAATCCATACGCATCGCCGACGACGCCATCATGATGACGGGAAGCGGGGGCGAGGGCGGCGTGGCCTTCTGCGTCATGGCGAAGGCGATCGCCTGCGGGGGATCGGCGCGCGCGATCGGGGACGACCTCATCGTCGAGGGGGCGGATTCCGCCGTCATCCTCGTATCCGCCGCGACGAGCTTCCGCGAGGGCTCCGCCTACCGCGAGGCCTGCGCGCGGACACTGGATGCCGCCGCGCTCTCAGGCTACGAGGCGATCAAGGCGCGGCACCTCGCCGACTATCGTAAATTCTCCTCCCGCGTTTCCCTCGATCTCGGGGGCGGCGACGACGGCCTCGATGCCCTGCCTACCGACGAGCGCCTCGAACGGATGAAGCGGGGCGAGGACGACGAGGGCCTCATCGCCCTCTACTTCCAGTACGGGAGGTATCTCCTCCTCTCCTCGAGCCGGCCAGGGTCCCTCCCCGCGAACCTCCAGGGGGTCTGGAACAAGGAGATGTCCCCGCCCTGGGGCTGCAAGTACACGATCAACATCAACGCGCAGATGAACTACTGGCCCGCCGAGCCCTGCAACCTCCCGGAATGCCACGAGCCCCTCTTCGAACTCATCGCGCGGATGCGGGAGAGCGGGCGCGACACGGCGCGGCGCATGTACGGCTGCCGCGGCTTCGTCGCGCACCACAACACCGACCTCTGGGCCGATACCGCTCCCCAGGATCGATGGATCCCCGGCACCTACTGGCCGATGGGCGCCGCTTGGCTCTGCCTCCACGTCTGGGAGCATTACCGCTTCAGCCTGGACCAGGCCTTCCTGGCCGAGCGCTACCCCCTCATGAGGGAAGCCGCGGAGTTCTTCATCGATTTCCTCGTGGACGACGGGACGGGGAAACTCGTCACCTCGCCCTCGGTATCCCCGGAGAACACCTACATCCACGAGAGCGGCGAGCGCGGTTCCCTCTGCGCCGGGCCGTCGATGGACTCGCAGATCATCGCATCGCTCATGAAAGCCTGCCTCGAGGCGGAACGCGTCCTGGGCCTCGCGTCCGAGAGCGCTTCGAAATTCGGCGAGATACTCGGGAAGCTCCACGCTCCACGGATCGGGAAGGAAGGGACCATCCTCGAGTGGGCGAGGGAATACGGCGAGGCCGAGCCGGGGCACCGGCACATCTCGCACCTCTTCGCCCTGCATCCCGGCGACATGATCACGGTGGACGGCACGCCCGAGCTCGCCGCGGCGGCGTCCCGGACGCTCGAGCGGAGGCTCGCCCACGGAGGCGGGCACACCGGATGGAGCCGCGCGTGGATCGTCAACCTCTACGCTCGCCTCAGGAAGGGGGACGTGGCGCGCGCGCACCTCGCGGAGCTCCTCAGGCGCTCGACCCTGCCCAACCTCTTCGACGACCATCCGCCCTTCCAGATCGACGGCAACTTCGGCGGGACGGCGGCGATCGCGGAGATGCTCGTGCAGTCGCACGAGTGGGCGATACGCCTCTTGCCGGCGCTTCCGAGCTCCTGGAGGAAGGGCGCGGTCAGCGGGCTGCGCTGCCGGGGAGGCGCGGAGGTTTCCATACGGTGGGAGGACGGCCGACTCGAGCGCGCGGAATTCCTACCGATCCGGGACGGCGAGGAGACCGTCGCCTACGGAACGGCGGCGAGGAAGCTCGCGCTACGGAAGGGCGAGCGGACCGCGATCGACAGGGCCTTTTTCGCCTAACAGGGCGTTGAAAAAGGCAATGGAGCCTTTTTCAACATTCCCTTATTGTCGCGATTACGCAGAGAATCGTTAGGTTCTCGAGAAATCGCAGAGCAGGTTGTTGAAATGCTTCGAGTATTTCAACAACCTGCTAAGGATCGTCGCGGCCCTCACTTCAGGGTCAGGCCGCGGATGTAGAGGGCCTTCGCGGAGTTCGACCAGAATTGGAGGCAGTAGATCGCCTTCTCCGGCGAGAAGTTCTTGCCCCATTGCTCGTCGAAGGAGAGGTTCGCCGTCACGGTCGTCCAGGCGAGCTTCTTGACGCGGCCGACGTAGAAGGATCCCGCGCGCTCTCCGGAGGGCTTGGCCCCGTCGGCGAAAAGGAGCCCGCAGTTGTAGGAGCCCTCCCATCCGTCGAAACCCGCGACCTCGAACTCCAGGCTCGTGCGCCCCGCGGCCGTGGCCGCCGCATCGAGCACGAAGGCGACCCTGATTTCGTTGCGGTTGTTCTTGGTGACCTTGAGCGCCTTCTTCCCGAGGTATTCGACCATTACCGCCGTCGCGCCCTTGAGCGCGTCGTTCGATGTGAATGATGTATCCTGGTCGACTACTATTCTCACGGCGCCGAGCGATTCGGCGAGGAGGTTCCCGCTCGCGGGGCCGACGGGCTCGTCGAGGGCGGTCTCCGAGGCTTCGGCGGGAGCCGCCTTCGCCGTCTCGGCGGCGGGCTCGGCCTCCGAGGCCTTCGCGGGCAGCAGGACCGGCGCGGCCTCCGCGGGATCGATCGCCCAGTCCGCCCGTTGGGTCCTCGAAAGGGCGAGGTACATGTCGCCGATCGCCGGGTCCGTGAATTTGAGCGCGCGGCGATCGTATATCTGGTCCGCGCCGCCCCAGAGGATCGGGCACATGCCGAGGCCCCAGGCGGCGCGGGCCACCTCGGCGAGGTAGAGCCGGACGCTCTCCGGGTCCTTGCCCTTGGTCGGGGCCCCGTACTCCCCGAGGACGGCCGGTATCCCCTTGTCGATGAAGGCGGCCTTAACCTTGAGCATGTCGGCCTTGAGGCGCGCGATCTCCGCAGGGGTCCCCCAGGTCGGCGTCGCCTTGCCCCAGTCCGCGTCCTTCTCGAGGATGGCGAAGGTCGGGGGCGAGTAGTAGTGGACCGAGACGATGAGGCGTTTCGCCTTGTCCTCGGGCATGCGGAATTCCGGCGAGCAGGTGAGGTCGATGTCCGTGGCGTAGCCGGCGATGAGGAGGTAGCGCGAGGCGTTCTTCCCGCCCGAGGCCCTCACGAGGTTCACGAAGGCCTGGTTGACCCGGTTGAGGATGTCGAAGGCCGCGCGCTTCTTCGGGGAGGTCGCGCCGTCGGAGTAGCGGTTCCATACGTCGTCGAAGTAGCCCTCCTCGTTCATGGACTCGAAGACGAGCCGCTCGTCGTAGTCCTTGAAGCGCTCGCCGACCTGCGACCAGATCCGCGCGTATTTCCGCATCGTCCCGTCGTAGTCGGTCGAGAACCCGGATATCCAGCCCCCGTCCCAGTGGATGTTCACGATGGCGCGCATGCCCGAGTCCAGGACCATCCTCGTGATCTCCTCGACCCGGTCCATGAGGGCGGGATGGATTCCGTAATCGTCGTCCATGAGGTTGGACCAGGCCACGGGGATGCGGATCGTATCGAAGCCCCTGGCCTTGAGGTCCCTGAATATCGCCCGCGTGGTGACCGGGGCTCCCCAGGCGACCTCGAAGTTGGCGATCTTGCCACCCATGGTTCCGCCGCAGGCGTCCATCGTGTTGCCGAGGTTGTAGCCCAGGCCCATCTCCCTCACGAAGGCGATGGCATCGTTCGCTGGCGCGGGCGCGACGGTTTCCCGCGCGGCGCTCTGGCAGGCGCTGAGCGCGAAAATCCCCGCGAGCATGGCTGCGAGGGTCGCGAGCCTACTGTCCTTCCTCTGTTTCATAGTTCGCTCCTGGATCCACGGTTCTCTAGATTCCTCGAAATGGTGTAACGATACACTATTTCCAGTATACATTATTTTCTCCGGGGCGGTGAAAAATATTGTTGGTATGACCAAAGAATTCATAATTCCGAGATCCGATCCTAAATCACGCTCCAATAAACGATAAAAAAGGGGTGGAAGGAATTCGTCGCGCTTGACAGTCCAGGAAGCGCCTTCCATACTGCCCGCGATAGGATCCCATGGCCGTCACAATCAAGCAGATAGCGGAAATAGCGGGGGTCGCGCCGACCACCGTCTCACTCGTCCTCAGGGATTCGCGCAAGGTCGGAACGGAGACTAAGCGGCGGGTGCTCCGCATCATCGAGGAGATGGACTACTACCCCAACCACTCGGGGAAGCTCCTCAAGCAGGGCAGGACCGACGCGGTCGCCTTCCTCTCCGCTTTCTTCCAGAACCTCTACAAGATGGACCTCGTGACGGGCGTGGAGCGCGCCATCCTGGGAACGCCCTACCAGCTCCGCGAGTTCCACGCCGACCAGGCCGGCCTCGAGGCCAAGGCCAAGGAGATCCTCTACGGCAAGATGTCCGACGCCGTGATCGCCCTCGGCTACGTCGCGCGGGCGGAATTCCTCGAGAAGCTGAAGGCGGCGCGCAAACCCCTCGTGCTGGTGGAGGACGTCGTGCCGGGATACGCGGGCGTCACCTTCGACAACCGCGGCGCCGCGCGCACGGCGGTGCGGCACCTCGCCGACGCGGGACGGAGGAAAATCGCGTTGGCGCTCGGCGTGACCGCGTTCAAGGGCCACCGCTTCGCGGATGACCGGCTCGCGGGGTACCGCGAGGCGCTCAAGGAGCTCGGCCTCGGCTATTCCCTCGTCATCGACCTCCCCGAGTACACGCTGGAGAGCGGGAAATCGATCTACGCGCGGATCGCGGAGGGCGGGGAGCGCCCGGACGCGGTGTTCTGCGCCTCGGGCGACGTCACCGCCGCGGGGTTCATGAAGGAAGCCATCAAGCGGGGCATGCGCGTCCCTGACGACGTCGCCGTCATGGGCTTCGACGATTCCATCATCGCGCAGACGACGACGCTCGGCCTCACGAGCATCAGGCAGCCCGCCTACGAAATCGGGCAGGCCGCCCTTCGCCTCGCCCTCAGCATGGTGGATGGCGATGAGGAAGCCTATGGGAAGATCGTGGAATTCCCGCCCGAGCTCATCGTACGCGAGTCAACGTAAGAGAGAAAAGGTGTAACGATACACCTTGACAGGCCCAGAAAACCGCTTCATAATCACCATCGCTTAAGTGCATCGATACAACTCTCTGAATGAGAGGGATTTACATGAAATACACAGACGGTTTTTGGCGGAATCGGACGAATTTCGAGGTTTATAACGCCTATAAGGTCTGGGCGACGGAATCGGATGCCGTCTCGCTCACGGCCCTCGCGCCGTACTTCGACGTCCAGAATCGCGGCCAGACCCTGACGGGCCCCCTCCTCACGTACCGCTTTTCTTCTCCCATGGAGAACGTGATCAGAGTGCAGGTCTGGCACTATAAGGGGAAGAAGCGGAAGAGCATGGGCTTCGACCTCGCGGCGACGGGCGACGTCCCCGTCAACATCGACGACGGCGAGGAGCGGGCGACGCTCAAGAGCGGAGACATCGAGCTCCGCCTCAAGAAGGGCGATTCCTGGTCTCTCGATTTCTCCTACAAGGGGCGGGCGATCACGAACAGCCGCTGGAAGAACTCGGGCTATATCAAGGAGAAGGGCGGCGCGGCGTACCTCAAGGAGGAGCTGGCCCTGGGCGTGGGCGAATGCGTGTACGGCCTGGGCGAGCGCTTCACGCCCTTCGTGAGGAACGGCCAGGCGGTGGACGCGTGGAACGCGGACGGCGGCACCTCGAGCGAGCTCTCCTACAAGAACGTCCCCTTCTATATCACGAACAAGGGATACGGCGTCCTCGTGAACGACGCGGGCCTCGTGTCCTTCGAGGTCGCCTCCGAGAAGGTCTCGCGCGTGCAGTTCGCCGTCGAGGGCGAATACCTCGAATACTACGTCATCGCCGGCGAGGGTCCCAAGGGCGTCCTCGAGCGCTACGCGGCGCTCACGGGGCGCCCTGCGCTTCCTCCGGCCTGGTCCTTCGGGCTCTGGCTCTCCACGTCCTTCATCACCCAGTACGACGAGAAGACGGTGACGGGCTTCATCGAGGGAATGGAACAGCGGAAGATCCCCCTCTCCGTCTTCCACTTCGACTGCTTCTGGATGCGGGAGTACAGCTGGTGCGACTTCGAATGGGACCCCCGCTCCTTCCCCGATCCCCGCGGCTTCCTCTCCCGCCTCAAGGCGCGCGGCCTCAGGATCTGCGTCTGGATCAATCCCTACGTCGCCCAGCGATCGAGCCTCTTCCCCGAGGCCGCCTCCAAGGGATACCTCCTCAAGGACGCGGAGGGCGGGACCTGGCAGTGCGACGACTGGCAGCCGGGGATGGGGATCGTGGACTTCACCAACCCCGAGGCGCGCGCGTGGTTCGCCTCGAAGCTCCGCGGGCTCGTGGACATGGGCGTGGACGTCTTCAAGACGGACTTCGGGGAGCGCATCCCGACGGAGGCCGTCTACCACGACGGCTCCGACCCCGTCCGCATGCACAACTATTACACGTACCTCTACAACAAGTGCGTGTTCGAGGCCATCGAGGGCTCGGCGGGGAAGGGGAAGGCCATCGTCTTCGCGCGCTCCGCGACGGTGGGCGGGCAGAAATTCCCGACGCACTGGGGCGGCGACTGCACGGCGTCCTACGAATCGATGGCGGAGAGCCTCCGCGGAGGCCTCTCGCTCTGCGCGTCCGGTTTCGGATTCTGGAGCCACGACATCTCCGGCTTCGAGCACACCGCCACGCCGGACCTCTATAAGCGCTGGGCGGCCTTCGGCCTCCTCTCGACGCACAGCCGCCTCCACGGGAACGCCTCCTACCGGGTGCCCTGGGCCTTCGACGAGGAAGCCTCCGACGTTCTCCGCTTCTTCACCCGCCTCAAGTGCTCGCTCATGCCGTATCTCTGGGCGCAGGCCAAGCGCACGTCGGATACGGGTGTCCCAATGATGCGCGCGATGGTCCTCGAGTATCCCGATGATCCCGCCTGCGCCTACCTGGACCGCCAGTACTTCCTGGGCGATTCGCTCATGGCGGCGCCGGTGTTCAGCCCCGAGGGAGAGGTATCGTACTACCTCCCCGGGGGCTCGTGGTTCAACGTCATCTCGGGCGAGCGCTTTTCAAGCGAGCGCCTCGGAGGCGAGCGCATTTCAGGCGAGCGCCTTCCAGGCGAGCGCATTTCAGGCGAGCGCCTTCCAGGCGAGCGCCTTCCAGGCGCCAGTCGCGCGGCAGGCGCCTGGAGGACGGAGACGCACGGCTACCTGAGCCTCCCCCTCATGGCGCGCGAGGGCAGCCTCGTCGCCGCGGGCGCGACGGACGACCGTCCCGACTACGACTACGCCGACGGCGCGACGCTCCACCTCTACGGCCTCGCGGACGGTAAGGCGGCTCAGGCGCGCGTCTTCTCCCCTGAAGGAAAGCTCGAGCTCGAGGTCGAGATCCGTCGAAAGGGCGAGCGGCTCGAGGTGAAAGCCGCGGGTGCGGGCAAGCCCTGGCGACTCGAGCTGCACGGACTGCGGGCGGAACGAGCGGAGGGAGCCGCTGTCCGCGACGCCCGGACGGGCGGCGCCGGCCTCGGCGGAGGCTCTTGCGTCATCGAACCCGCTCCCAAGGCGGGAAGCTTCACCGCTTTCCTGAAGGCGGACTGAGGATGACATCCGGACAGGACGGATCGGCCGCTCGCCATCCGTTCCGCGATCCCGATCTCCCCCTGCGTTCCCGGGTGGAGGATCTCCTCGCCCGCCTCACGCTCGAGGAGAAGCTCGGAATGATGGCCTCGCGCCAGCGGGCGGTCCCGCGCCTGGGCGTCGAGGAATTCCACGTTGGCGGAGAGGCGGCGCACGGGCTCGCCGCGAGGGACGGATTCGCCACGTCCTTCCCGCAGACGATCGGTCTCTCCTGCAGCTGGGACCCCGAGCTCCTCGAGCTGATCGGCTCGACCGTAGGGGACGAGGCGCGGGCATACTACCGCAAGCGGCTCGGCCTCCACGGCCTCTGCCTCTTCGCGCCCACGGTGGACATGGAGCGCGATCCGCGCTGGGGGCGCACGGAGGAGGCCTACGGCGAGGACCCCCTCGTCGCGGGCAGGCTCGCCTCGGCCTTCGTCCGGGGCCTCCAGGGGGATCACCCCTTCTACCTCAAGGCCGTCGCCACGCCCAAGCATTTCTACGCGAACAACAACGAGCTTAACCGGACCTCGAGTTCCTCCTCCATCGACCCGAGGACGCGGCGGGAGTACTACCTCGCCGCCTTCGAGCCCGTCATCCGCGAGGCGAGGGCCGCTTCCCTCATGACGGCGTACAACGCCATAAACGGCGTGCCCGCCATGCTCCATCCCGATCTCGCGGGCGTGGCCAAGGGAGAGTGGGGCATGGAGGGCTTCGCCGTCTGCGACGGCGGCGCCCTCTCCCTCCTCGCGAAGGACCACAGGAAGGACGGGGACCTCGAGGCGGCGGCGGCGCTCTCGCTGAAGGCGGGCATTGACGGCTTCACCGAGGACGAGGGCGTCGTGGGCGCGGCCCTGCGCGGAGCGCTCGCACGGGGGCTCATCGAGGAGGGAGACCTGGACCGGGCGCTCGCGCGGGTCCTCTCCGTGCGCTTCCGCCTCGGGCAGTTCGATCCGCCCGGCCGCGATCCCTACGCCTCCATAGACGAGTCGGTCCTCTGGGGCCCCGGTCCGCGGGCGCTCGCGCTCAGGGCCGCGCGGGAATCCATCGTGCTCCTCGAGAACCGGGGCGCGGAGGAGGGCCGCGGCCTTCCCCTGGACTTAGGCTCGCTCGGGAGCCTCGCGGTGCTCGGGCCCCTCGCCGACCGCGCGTACAAGGATTGGTACTCGGGCGACTCCGCGTATCGCGTCACGCCCCTGCAGGCGATCCGCGAGCGCGCGGGCGCTACGAGGATACGCTACGCCGACGGCTGCGACGTCGTCAGCTTCCGCGCGGAGGACGGGCGAGGCGTGGCCGCCGAGTCCTGGGCCTCCCACGGGCTCGAGGCGAACCGTTCCCCCGGCGAGCCCGGCGAGCCCTTCCTCCGGTGCGACTGGGGCTGGGGGAACGAGACCTTCAGGTCCCTCGCGAACGGACGCTACCTCAGCCTCGACGACGAGGGCAGGGTCACGGCTTCCGCCGCGGAGGTCTGGGGATGGTACGTGCGCGAGCGCTTCTCGCTCGAACCCGCGGGGATCGAGGGGGG
>CAYNQK010000102.1:0-10921 GCA_964399285.1 uncultured Spirochaetales bacterium
TCCTTATGGCGAGCGCGCCCGCGGGCGCGGGGAGGCCTTATGGAACTCGTGAAGGACAGCCGCCTCATCGGAGACGACGGCCTACCGCTCTACGGGATCCACGACGGTCCCGTCGAGATCCTCAACATCGATGATCTCCGCCCCTGGGGGCGCGAGCGCGCGAGCAAGGCGCAGACCGAGTTCATCAAGGACTTCCAGCTCAAGCGCTGGCAATTCCTCGGCGTCTGCGACGAACGGATCGCGTTCGGGATCGCCATCGTCCACCTCGGCTACATGAGCAGCGTCTTCGCCTACGCCTTCGACCGCGCGCGGAGGGCATTGACGGAATTCGGCGCCAACCGCCCGCTCGCCGCGCACACCGAATTCTCGGGCACGGCGGTCCAAGGGCGTGCGCGCTTCCAGTCGTCAGAGGCGGACATCATGATGGAGAACGCGCCCGGAGCGACGCGGCTCGTCGCGCGCGTGGAGGGCAAGCTCGAGGCCGAGCTCGCCTTCAAGCGCGTCCAGCCTCCGCTCGCCGTGGTCACCCGGGTCGGGTTGGACCGTTTCAGCTACACCAACAAGGAGGCGGGCGCTCCCGTGGAGGGCTTCATCTCTTCAGGCGGGGTAGTCTACGCGTTCGACGGTATCGCCCCCGCGGGCGTCATCGATTACACCTACGGCTTCCTCGCCCGCTATACCTTCTGGAACTGGGCCGCGGGCGCGGGAACGGCCTCGGGAGGAGCGCGCCTGGGCTTCAACCTCGCGCAGGGCGTGAACGAGACGGGCTTCACCGAGAACGCGTTCTGGGCGGACGGAGAGCTCGTGAAGGTCGACGTCGGCGACTTCCGCTACGACGACCGCGATCCCCTGAAGCCCTGGCGCGTCCGCTCCAACGACGGCCGCGTCGATCTCGCCTTCGTGCCGGAAGGCGAGCGGAACTCCCGCGTCAACCTCGGCGTGATCGCGAGCGCCTTCCGCCAGCCCTTCGGCCGCTTCACGGGGAGGTTCACGGACGGGAAGCGCGTATGGGAATGCGGAGAGGCGTCGGGATTCGTCGAGGAGCACGAGTCCACATGGTAATGTGGGGAAAGGAACCTTTTCGATCGAGCAAAAAGGTTTCCTTCCCCACACCCCTTCCTTCCAAAAGCACAACCAGGGGCGCTGCCCCTGGACCCCGCATTTTTTTTACGCGCGGGGTTCCACCCCTCGACCCCGCTTCTGAGTGAGGCGGTCGATGTCGTTTGCTCTTGAAAGCCGGGGGGCTCTGCCCCTTGCCCCCGCTTTTCGGTGATGCGGTCGATGTCGTTGGTTCTTGAGAGCAGGGGGGCTCTGCCCCTTGCCCCCGCGGATTCGGAGAATCGGGCTTAGGCGCTGGAGAGCGAGGCCTTCGTCCTAGCTCACAGGCCCAGGTAGTGGTCCTTTTTGAGGAGGGCCCACATCTCCACGTCGATGTAGACGCCGTTCTCGCGCTCGTATTCGCGGAAGGTGCCTTCGTGGCGGAAGCCGTTCTTGTGGAGCACTCGGCGGGAGCCGAGGTTGCGGGGGTCGACGGCGGCCTCCACGCGGTTGTAGCCGAGATCGTTGAAGCCGTAGCGAAGGAGCTGGGCGAGGAATTCGGAGACGACGCCGGAGCCCCAATAGCGTTTCTCGAGCTTGTAGCCGACCTCGACGCGGTTGTGCTCCTCGACGTGATTGAAGAAGCCGATGTCGCCGACGTAGCGGTCCTCGCCGCGGACGGAGATGACCCAGCGGCCGGCGCGCTTTTCGAACTGCTCGTTGAACCAGGCGATCTCGTGGAGGGCGCCGTCCGCCGAAGACGGGTCGAAGCCGGGATGGCCGTAGTAGGCCATGACCTCGGGGTCGGAGCAGATGGCGCGGAGGGCTTCGGCGTCCGCATCGGTCGCCCTCCTCAGGTAGAAATCACCGAACGCGAATTTCATCTTCGACCTCCTTCGCCGGGCGCGTCAGGCCCGGAGCCACTCGGGATCGGCCGTGAACGATTCGAGCATCGCCACCTTCTCGGCGGCGGAGAGCCATGAGGAGCGGATCGATTCGAGGACGAGGTCGGCGATCTCGGCGCGGGAGAAGCCGAGCCGCTCCTCGAGGAGGGCGTACTCGAGGTCGAGGCCGGTGTTGAACATGGCGGGATCGTCGGTGGAGACGGTGACCTTCACGCCCGCGTCGCGGAGGCGGCGGACGGGGTGCGCTTCTATGGAAGGGACGACGGCGGTGCGGAGGTTGGAGACGGGGCAGACCTCGAGGGGGACGCCGGAAGCGGCGAGCTCCTCGACGAGGCGGGTGTCCTCGACGGAGCGGACGCCGTGGCCGATGCGGTCGACGCGGAGGGCGCGGAGGGCGCCGCGGACGCTTTCCGGGCCGGCGGCCTCGCCCGCGTGCGCGGTCGTCCGGAAGCCGAGCTGCCTCGCGCGTTCATAGACGGCGGCGTAGGGTTCGGGCGGATAAGCCTGCTCGGAGCCCCCGATGCCGATGCCGATGACGCCCGAAGCCTTCACTTCGTTCACGGCCTCGAGCGTCGTCGCGCCGAATGCGGGACCGAGGTCCCGGACGAGGTCGATCACGAGGTTGACGCGGGTCCCCGGGACGCGGTCGAGTCCGGACCGGATCGCCTCGGTGATGCGCTGGACGCTGAGGCCGTCCTCCACGAAGCCGCCCGGGGAATAGAAGGCCTCGGCGTAGCGGACGTTCTGCCGCGCTAGATCCCGGGCGACGGCCTCGGCTATGAACGCGAAGTCCTCGTACTCGCGGAGGTAACCAGTCATCCAGCACCAGGTCTCGATGAAGTGCGGAAAATCGCGGTAGCGGAAACGGCCGTCCAGGGCCTCGGGCGAGGGAGAAGCGCCGTCGTACTTGCGGACGAGCTCGGCGAAGGCCGAACGGGGCACGGCCCCCTCGAGGTGAAGATGGAGCTCCGCCTTGGGCATCGCCCGGTACGCGGCGCGTTCACCGACGCCATCGAATTCCTCAGCCACGAAAACCCTCCCGCCGCGCCCGCGCGGCCTCGGGCATCATAGCGCATCGCCGCGCTCCGCGCGAGCCTTCCGGAGGCCGGTCGGAAGCGGCCTCGCCGGGGCGCATCTTCTTTTGCATTCCGGAACGCCATAGCCTAGACTTTCCTTCGTGGCGTCCGACAGGGGGTCAGGCGGGCCGCCGAGAATCGGGTTGATCGCGAGCGGCCTCTTCAATACGTATAACCACCTCGTCTGGGAAGGAATCAGCGATTTCTGCCGCGAACGGAACGCCGCGTTCCTCTACTTCGCCGGAGGCGAGCTCGAGTCCGCCGATCCCACCCAGCGCTCCCGCCATTACATCTTCAACCTCGCCTCCGAGGACACCGTCGACGGCCTCCTCGTGAACTCGGCGACGACCTTCCACTTCGTGGGCGAGGGCACGGTCCGCCGCTTCTACGAGCGGCACGCCTCCGTCCCCATCGTGAGCATCGGCGTCAAGGTCGGGGACTGGCCCGCGGTCATGACTGACGGCGCCATCGGGTCGCGGGAGGCGATCCTCCATCTCGTGAACGAGCACCGCCTGAGGCGGATCGCCTTCATCGCCGGGCCCGAGCGCCACTTCGAGTCCAACGAGCGCCTGGGGGGCTACCGCCAGGCCCTCGAGGAGAGCGGCATCGAATTCGACCGCCGCCTCGTCGCGCACGGAAACTTCCTCCTCGCGAGCGGATCGTCCTGCCTCGACGAGCTCCTCGAACGAGGAGGCTCGTTCGACGCCGTCATGGCGGCCAACGACGAGATGGCCCTCGGAGCCATATCCCGCGCGAGCGAGCTCGGGATATCCGTGCCCGACCAGCTCGCGGTTTGCGGATTCGACGACACGGAGGACGCGCTCATGGTGCCCGTGCCGCTTTCCACGGTCAGGCAGCCCATCGTCGAGGAGTCCCGCGAGGCCTGCCGCCTCCTCTTCGAGCGGATCGAGGAGGGCCGCGACGCGGACGACGCCGTGCTCCCCACTAAATTCATCGCCCGCCGATCCTGCGGCTGCATATCGCGCGAGGCGTCGCGCGCGGCCGCCGCGCCGCGGATCCCGTCCGCTCCGCCCCGGGACGAGGCTGCCGCCGGCGCGGAGGCGGCGGAGGCGCTCGAGGCCGGGCGGGAGTCGGTCATCGAGGCGATCCGCCCCTGCGCTCCCGGCGGCGCCGAAGGCTTCGAGCGCTCCTGCCGCGCCCTCCTCGAATCCCTCATCGCCCATCTCCGCTCGGGCGGGAGCGAGGACTCGATCGCCGCGACCAAGAGAGCCCTCGCCGACTCCGTCGTCTCGGGCGCCGGAGGCTTCGGCCCGTGGGAAGACGCCGTCACCCTCCTCCGTTCCGCCGCCTATCCCCTCATCCCCTCCTCCGCCGCCGCGGCCGAGGCCGAGGGTTTCTGGCATCGGGCCAGGGTCCTCGTGGCGGAAGCCTCGTACCAATCCCACTTCCGATCGAGCGTCCCCGAACGCGCCGTCGCCGCCCGGAAGCGCGACGTCAACTGGAGGATCATCAGGAGCTTCGAGGTTCCAAGGCTCCTCGACGCCCTGAGGACGGAGCTCCCTCGGCTCGGCGTGAAGGCCTGCTACCTCTGCCTGACGGGGCCGGCCGACGCCCGAGCGAAGCCGACGGCCGTCGACGACGAGGCCGATCCCGAATCGCGGCTACTCCTCGCCTTCGACGAATCCGGCGCCGAGACCCTCCCCCCCGCCGGGATATCCTTCCGCACGCGGTCGCTCCTGCCGCCGGCCGCGAGGGCCTTCTCGCGGCCCGGCGACTTCTTCATCGAGGCGCGGTTGGGCGAGTCCGGGCGCCGCGGCTTCCTCTCCTCCCGCGCCGATCCCGGGGCGGTCGACTTCGAGGACCTCCGCAGGCAGATCTCGAGCGCGCTCAAGGGGGCCCTCCTCAACGCGGAGGTGCGGACCCTCGCGGAATCCGAGCGGCGCCGGGCGTCCGAGCTCGCCGGGGCCTACGACGCGCTCAAGGCGAACCAGCAACGCATGCTCGCCATCGAGAAGATGGCCTCCATGGGCAGGCTCACCGCGGGCATCGCCCACGAGATGAACACGCCCATCGCCACGGTGCGGGCCTCGCTCAAGGAGCTCGCGTCCCTCATCGACGAGTACGAGGCCTCGGCCGGCGACGCGGAGGTGGGGCCGGAGGACCACAGGGCCATCGCCGCGGACATGCGCGGGCTCTCGGCCATGGCGGACAAGGCGGCCGAACGGGCCGCGAGCTTCATCCAGAGCGTGAAGTCGCGCACCAGGGACCTCGCGAGGACCGACGCCTACGATTTCGACGCGTCCCCCGTGATCGAGGAGGCGATCTTCCTCCTCGGCCACTACTTCAAGCGCGAGAACTGCCCCGCGGAATTCAAGCGGGACGGGAAGAGCCACATGCTGCGGGGCGTCGCGGGGAGGCTCTCCCAGGTCGTCACGAATCTCCTCGTGAACGCGATCGAGGCCTCGAAGCCCAAGGGCGGGGGGCCGGTCACCGTCGAGCTCGCGGAGGACGAGGAGGCCGTCAGCATCAAGGTGAGCGACGAGGGCACGGGCATCCCGGATGACGTCATGCCTATGATCTTCGATCCCATGTTCACGACGAAATCGCTCGCCGAGGGGACGGGCCTCGGGCTCACCATCGCGCAGGACATCGTGACGGGGGAGTTCGGCGGGTCCATCCAGGCGGAAAGCGAGTTCGGCTCGGGGAGCTCCTTCACGGTCAGGATGCCGAAGAAAACCGGAGGTGGGAACGATGCCTAGGAAATTCCGCGCCGCAGGCGAATCGGGGCGGAGGATACTCCTCGTCGACGACGACCCCGAGTACCTCGAGATCATGGGCCGGATCCTGCGCAACGAGGGCCACGAGGTGGCGAGCGAGCCGAGCGGAAAGGCGGCCCTGGCCAACCTCAGGGACAACGCGTACGACCTCCTCCTCATCGACTACTACATGCCCGGCATGACGGGCGAGGAGCTCATCGCCGCCATCAGGAAGGACAACGACGCCGTCCAGATCATCCTCCAGACGGGCTACGCCAACGAGCAGCCGCCGCGGGAGCTCGTCAAGCGCCTGGACATCCAGGGCTATTTCAACAAGAGCGAGGGCCCCGACAAGCTCCTCCTCTGGGTGGACGTCGGCCTCAAGTCCGCGTACAACCTCGCGATGCTCCACCGGAGCAGGGCCGGGCTCAGGTACATCCTGAACGCGACGCCGGAACTGCACAGGATCCAATCCCTCGACGACCTCCTCCAGGGCATCCTCCTCCAGGTCTCCGGGCTCCTCGGCGCGGCCGACTCCTTCCTCGCGGTGCTTCCCGAGGAGGACGCGCGCCCCGCCGCGCGTGAAGGCGGCGACGGATTCGTCGCCACGATGGACGAGGAATCGAGGCTCCTCATCCGCGCCGGCACCGGGCGGTACGCGGATCGCCGGGAGCTCTCCGCGTACCTCGAGCCCGCGGCGCTGAGCGCCATCAAGTCCTCCATCGAGGAGAACCGGGTGCTGCGCGCGGGCCTGTCGAACGTCGTGCCGCTCTCGGTCGGGGACGCGCGCATCGGAGTCATCTTCTTCGAACGCGAGACAGACGAGGGCGCGAACGCGGAGCTCCTCAGGGTCTTCGCCGACCAGGCCGCCGTCGCCATCCACAACACGAGGCTCTACGCGATGGCGACCCTCGACCCGCTCACCGGGGTCTACCAGAAGGGCATGTTCGTTCAGGCCCTCCTCAGGGAGCTCCGCGTGAGCCTGAGGTCCGGATCGCCGCTCTGCCTCATCATGGCCGACGTGGACGGGATGAGGGCCATCAACGACGCGAGGGGGCGAGCGGACGGAGACCGCGCCCTCGCGATGGTGGGCGGGGCCATGCGGTACGCGACGAGGCAATCCGACATCCGGGGCCGCGTGGGCGGCGACAGGTTCTCCATCCTTCTCGTGAATTCCGCGGAATCGGGGGCGTCGATCGTCCTCGAGCGCATGCGGTCCTACCTCGCGTCGCGGAGCTCGGGCGAGAGCGCGGCGGGCGCCCCCGTTTCATGCGGCATGGGAGCCGCCGTCCTCTCCGCCTCGGAGGGCCTTGACGGCGCGTCCATGTCCGGGATCGGCAACGCGTACTTCCAGTGGATGGCGCGCTCGATGATCAGCGCCGCCAGCGAGGCGCTCGATGAGGAGAGGAGCGCGGGCGCGTCCGCGGTACGCTCGGTCCGATGGCTGCCCTTCGAGGAGAAGCTCTCCGAGCTGGGCGAGGACGGCTACGGCTTCCGCTGAGGCTCGGGCCGAATCCCGGAGGGCAGGTAGCGCGCGTAGATCCGCGCGCCCTCGTCGAGGAAGAGGTCGAGGAGCGCGGGATCGAAGGCCTTCCCCCGCTCCTCGCGCATGAGGGCGAGCGCGGTCGGGAGCGCCATGGCGGCGCGGTAGGGCCGGTCCGTGGTGATGGCGTCCCAGTAGTCGGCGATGCAGACGATGCGCGCCTCGACGGGTATGGCCTCGCCCGCGAGGCCGTCGGGATATCCCGATCCGTTCCAATGCTCGTGGTGGCTCCGGACGATCCGCGCGATGGGCTCGATGCGCTCGATCGACCGGAGGAATTCCGATCCGATCTTGGTGTGCGCGCGGAGGAGCGTCGACGCGCCCGGATCCGCCTTCTCCACCGAGTTGAGGATCTCGTCGCTGATGCCGATCTTGCCGAGGTCGTGGACGATGCCCCCGAGGTATATGCCCCGGAGCTCCTCCTCGCCGAGCCCCGCCGCGAGCGCGAGGTCCCGGGCGTAGCGTCCGACGCGCTCCACGTGCCCCCCCGTGTAGCGGTCCTTGGACTCGATCGTCTGCGCCAGCACGAGCATGAACCCCTCGAGCTGGCGCTCCGCGAGCTCCTTCATGCGGATGGCCGCGTCGCGCTCCCTCTCGATGATGAGCGTCTGCGAATCCACGATGCCCTTGAGGTCCACGTTGGAGGAGGCGAGCGCGTCGGTTTTCCGCTTGCGCTCGAGGAGGGTGGCCACGCGGGCGCGGAGCTCCCTGCCGTTGAAGGGCTTGGCCAGGAAGTCGTCCGCTCCCGCCTCGAGTCCGGTCGCCCTCGATTGCGCCCCCGCCTGCGCGGTGAGCACGATGACGGGCATGTCCGCCGTCTCAGGCGTAGCGCGGAGCCTCCTCGTGAGCGAGAGGCCGTCTTCACCGGGAAGGAGCATGTCCGTGAGCACGAGGTCGGGGATCTCGCGTTGGATGGCCTCCAGGGCCTCCTCGGCGGATCCGGCCTGCACGACCCCGTAATGGGCGGAGAGCACCTCGGCGATGAAGGCGCGCATCTGCCGCGAATCCTCGATGACGAGGATCCTGGGGCGCATGATCGGTCCCATCCGCTTCCCGGCGTCGGGCTCCCGATCCGCTCGATCGGCTTCCTCGCCGCCGGGGGCGTAGAATTCCTCTCCCGCCACGTTCCATTCCTTCACGGGCTCGAGGTCGCATGACGTCGCCCCCGCGGGCGCCGCCGGCAGGAGGATCGAGAAGACGGCGCCCCGCCCCGGAGCCGATTCGAGGACGAGGTCGCCGCCCTGGATCCTCGTCGCCTCCCTCGCGTACGCGAGCCCGATCCCGGTGCCGCCGTGCCGTTGCAGCCTTCCTCCGGGCGTCGCCCTCCCCTGCGTGAAGCGGTCGAAGATCCTGTCCGCGTCGGCGGCCGCGACGCCGGGCCCCGAGTCCTCGATCGTCACCCTGGCGAATCCGCCGCCCAGCGACGCCGAGACGCGGATCGAGCCGCCGTCGGGCGTGTACTTCAGGGCGTTGGAGAGGAGGTTGAAGACGGCGTTCTCGAAGAGCTCCCGGTCCGCGAGGGCCGAGAGCGGGCCGGGATCGGCGAATTCGAGGGATATGCCCCGGGCCGAGCAGGCCGAGGAGACGATGGAGACGTAGAGCCTGAGGAGGGAGGGGAGGTCCACGGGGCGTATGTCGGCCTCCAGCATGCCCGCCTCCATCTTGGAGAGGTCGAGTATCTGGTTCACGAGCTTGAGGAGGCGGTTGGCGCTGTCCCGCATGGAGGAGAAGACCCTCGAGGAGGCGGGAACCGAATCGCCCTCCTCGCCGTCCATGATCCTCGACAGGGGCCCGATGATGAGCGAGAGCGGCGTCCGGATCTCGTGGGAGACGTTCTCGAAGAAGCTCGTCTTGGAGCGGTCGAGGTCGAGGAGGCGCATGTTCTTCCGCGAGAGGTCGCGCATGAGCCGCGCGCCCTCGGCCGCGGCGGAGAGCACCACGGCGAGGTCGTTGTACGCGGCGAGCCCCTCGCTCGTCATGCGGAACGCGGCGACGCCGAAGCTGTCCTCCCCCCTCGAGAGGAACTGGACGTTCGCGACGAGCCGCCCCTCCTCGCCCAGGAGGGCCCCGGCGTCGATCGGGCCGTCCGGATCCACCTCCCGCGATTCGGGCCAGGGCCGCTTGACGAGATAAGCCTTGTCGCCGATGACGAGCGCGGCGCGGGAGATGCCGAGCGAGGGAAACCGCTCCGCGCAGATGGACGCGATCCCGTCGAGGTCGAAGGACGTCGTGAGCGCCTGCCCCGCGTCCTCGAGCTCGCGCGCGAAGGCGGCGGACTTGAGCGACCGGGCCGAGAGCTCGCGCGCGAGCCGGTCCCGGAGGAGGATCTTCGCCTCGAGGAAGGCGCGCTCCGCGGAAGCGGGCGCCGAAGCCTCGGCGAGCTCGAGCTCGCGGTCCAGGTAGAGGACGTCGGGCACCGCGCCGGAGCGCTCGATGAGGGATTCAAGCCCCGAGATGAGCGCCTCCTCTCCTTTCACGGCGAGGGCCGCGATCCAGGCGGCTGCCTCCCCCGGGCCGACTCCGCCGCTCCCGTCGGCCCCGATCGCCCTCGCTACGGCCGCCGAGCCCCGGCTCTCGACGTCGAGGCGCGCCGCGTCGCCCGGCGCGGCGCTCCTCGCGCTTCCGGGCGCGACGTAGCGGAGCCCGCGCGGGACGCAGCCGCAGGAACGCCGGTAGGTGACCGTGGTCGGAATCTCCAGGACCTCGCCCGCCTCTTCGCCGAGGAGCCGTGCCGCGAAGGCCTCGAACGACGAGGCGCCGAGCCGGCGCCAGGGGTAGTCCACCGCCGACACGGCGGGCGCGGCCGAGCGCGCCGCGTCGCCGTCCTCGTTGCAGGCGATGGCGAAGTCCTCGGGGACGGAGAAGCCGTTCGAGGCGAGGAGCCCCATGAAGGGCGCGAGCTCCGAGGCGTACATGAAGAAGAAGGCGTCCGCCCCGAGCGAGCGGTCCGCGACGTAGCGTTCGTACACGTGCCGGGCGAAAGAGGAAGCGTCCCTGCCCGAGCGCGATTCCTCCCCTACCACGAGCTCGGGATCCCAGGCTCCCGCCTCCCTGAGCGCGGCCTCCCAGGCCTCGGTCCGGCGGTCGCGCTCGTGCGGGGCCACGAGGACGGGGCGCCTCCTCCCGTGGGCCGACAGGAGGTGGCGCGCGACCTCCGCCGCGCTCGGCGCGTTGGATACGTAGCTCGACGGAAGGCCGGGGATGGCCGAGCCCATCGAATAGAGCGGAACGCCGGGCAGGACCCTCGCGAGGGGGCCGGGGCCGCCCGCGAGGGGCTTGAGCCATCCCAGGTACATGAGTCCGTCGAGCGGGAAGCGGCGGATCCAGCCGAGGGCGGCGTTGAAGAGGCCGTCGGCCGTGTTCCTGCCGCTCAGGGTCCGGTAGTCGAACACGATGAGATCGGCGTCGCGCGCCTCGGCGGCCTCCATGAGGCCCTCCATGAGGCTCGCGTGGTAGTCAGTGGGCGCAGTGAGGGTGAGTACGCCGATTCTCAGGCGCTTTCCGCCGTTTCCCCGCATCCGTATTTCCTTTTCCGCTCCCGCATTAAGCATCCATCCGCCGCGGCCCCCAGTCAAGCCGAGACGGCCCGCGCCGAGCGGTTTTATCAGTATCGGCCGAGAAGGCCCCCCCCCCCCGACCCCG
>CAYNQK010000103.1:0-1883 GCA_964399285.1 uncultured Spirochaetales bacterium
CGCCGACAAGGCCGGAGAGGCCGACTTCCTCCCCGACGCGGACAGCAAGCCGACGGCGACGGACCTCCGCCACGCCGGGACGAGCCCCGCCGCCAAGGACGCCGCCCGCGCCGTGGTCGCCCGTCCCGCCCCGTCCGCGCCTCCCGCGCCCCCCGCGCCCGGCGCTCAGGCCGAAGACGCCTCCGGGGCGGAAGACCTGAAGCGCATCCTCGACTCCGTGCGACGCTCCATCCTCGCGGACATCAAGGCCCGCGGCCGCCGCCTCGGCGCGGACGAGGTGCGGGCCAAGTACGCCGGTTACGGGCCCGAGGTGGAGACCGTCATCGCCGACCTCGTCTCCAAGGGCATCCTCGTCCGCGGACAGGCACAGCCGGCTTCCATCGCGCCCGCCTCCTCCGCCCCCGTCAACGTCCCGCCCCGGACCGGCTCCTACGCGGACCGCTTCCGGAACATCGGGCTCCAGATCGTCGACGAGGTCACGCGCTCCATCGAGGAGGGCATGGGCCGCGCCAAGGGCGGGCCCGGCGCCTCGAGCCATTCGCGCGGTTATTCCTATAGCCATTCAGGCGGACGCGCCGATCCAGTCTCCGGAGCCCCCGAGCCGCGCTTCGGCCAGGAACCGGGATCGCGCGCGACCCCCATCGATCAATCCCGCGTCTCCCTCTCCTACGACTTCGACGATCCCAAGGTGAAGGAGATGAGCGGCAAGTGGGAGCGCCGCCTCGCCAACACCCCCTTCTCCTCCATAAAGGAGAACTACGTCCAGGACTTCGGGATCTACCGGGATTCGGTCGTGGCCGCGGCCAAGCGCTCGCGCGCGGGCTTCATCCCCAACCTCCTCGCCTGGCTCGTCGTGACGGGCGGGCTCTTCGCCATCAACGCGGGCGCGCCCGGCTTCCACGTCCCCTGGGCCGTCTTCCCCTTCTTCGCCTGGGGCTCGGGCGTCGTACAGCATTTCTTCGCCGCGCGGCGCAAGTCGGAGAAGGCGCGCGAGATCGAGAACATGCCCAACCTCAACCCCGACCAGCTCTCCCTCTTCAAGCGCATCCACCTCTGCAAGGACGCCTTCGTGAGCCACGGCGTCTCCACGATCACGACGAGCCTCTTTTTCATGGCCATCTCGGGCTTCGTCATGCGTGTGTCGACCATGAGCGGATTCCCCTGGCCCCTCGCCTTGCTGATCCCCATCCCCTTCATGCTCATCTCCTTCCTCAGCCACGCCGCGGTGCAGGGACCGCGCATCAAGGGGCTCCAGGACATCTTCAAGAAGTCCCTCGGGCTCTCGGGATCGTGGAAGGGGCTCTTCGGCGGGAAGCAGCGGCAGGAAGCGCCCTCCGGTCCCTACCAGGAGCTCTTCTCCGAGGCCCTCGCCATCAAGGAGGGGATCGTCTCCCAGCTCAAGAAGGGGAAGAAGGGCAGGGGCGGGATCGAGGACAAGGACCTCATACCCGCGTTGGACGAGTACGTGGGGCAGATCCGCCTCCTCGCCGCCCGGGCGGGGGAGGTGGACGCCATCGTGGACACCATCCCCATGGCCGCCCTCGCGCAGGACAAGGCCGAGCTCCTCAAGAAGGAGGGGGAATCCTCGTCCGACCGCATGAAGCGCGAGTACCGGAAGTCCGTCGAGGAGATCGAGAAGCAGGAATCCTCCTTCCAGGAGCTCGAGAACCAGCGCGAGATGCTCAAGCTCCGCCTCAAGAGCTCCGTGAACTCACTGAAGCAGATGCGGATCGACGTCGCGCGCATCGCCACCATGGACGAGGGCGGCGACGACTCCGCCGTCCTCATGGTGAAGCAGCGCACGAGCGAGATCACCCAGTACCTCGACGACCTCAGGACCGGCATCGACGAGCAGGAGAAGGATCCCTGGGCGGAACTCGCCG
>CAYNQK010000103.1:1983-4759 GCA_964399285.1 uncultured Spirochaetales bacterium
CGGCCGAAGCCGCGAATACCGCCGCGGCCGAAGCCGCGAATACCGCCGCGGCCGAAGCCGCGAATACCGCCGCGGCCGAGCCCGCGAAGGCCGCCCCTTCCGCGCTGTCCCTTCCGACAACCCCTCCTGAAGAACCGGCAGAAAGCGAACCCGGATCGCCCCTCGCGTCGCTCGCGAACGAGGACGCCGAATCCCGCCTCCTCGATGCCCGCCGCTCCGAGCTCGACCGCCTGGACGCGGAGGTCGACGCCCTCGCGGCCGAGGCCCGCGCCTCCCTCTCCGCCCGGGACGGCATCGCCCGCGTCGAGCCCGACAATGACGAGGAGGACGATGATGCCTAAGGATCCCTCCTTCGGCCTCGAGAAGCTCAAGCTCAAGAAGTTCAGCCGCTTCGCCGTCGTCAATTTCCCCAAGGACGTGAACCCCGGCGTGAAGGGCGGAGATCCGGATCCCGAGGTCGTGCTCTACTGGGTCGCCTCCGAAGCCGACGTCGGCTCCTTCGTGTCCTACTGCTGGTCCCTCTCCCTTCCCGCGGACAACCGCGTCATCATGGTCTTCCGCAATGGCGACAAGGCCTTCGGCCGCGATCAAGTGGCCGGTCCCTTCAAGGCCGGGACCTACAACGGCTTCAAGCTCAAGGCCCCCATGATGTGCGCCCTCTCCGAGGCCTTCACCGCCTTCGTATTGATGAAGATCTGAGCCCCCGTCCGCTCCTGGGATAGGCCTCGTACCGGGCCAATCGACACTGGTTTCGAAAAATAAAAATCCTTGATTTCCCCCGGATTCAGGAATACACTATTACTGAATGAACATTCATTCAGGCAAATTCGGTTCCATCCACCGGGGGACAGAGCTCCCGCCCTTTCCCCCGCACGAGGCGTTTCCCGGATCCGGGGGGACAGAGCCGGCGCTCCCCCTATCCCGGAAGCGGCATGGCGGGAGGGGAAGGGTGAGGCCATGACGGTCGTGGTGACGGGCGCCTTCGGGAACGTCGGGCGGAGCACGGTGAAGGCCCTGCTCGAGCGCGGCGATTCGGTCTACTGCCTCGACCTCCCGACCAAGCGCAACCTCAGGGACGCCGCGGCGCCCGAACGCGCCTTCTTCCCGGACGAATCCCTCCACGCGTCGCGCGGCTGGAGGGACCGCCTCCGCTACTTCTGGGGAGACGTCCGCAAGGTCTCGGACGTGGAGCGCGCCCTCCCCGGCGCGGACGCGGTCTGCCATCTCGCGGCCCTCATCCCGCCCGCCGCGGACGCCTCCCCCGGACTCGCCTACGAAGTCAACGTGGGCGGGACCAAGGCCGTCATCGCGGCCCTCGCGGCCGCGCGGGAGCGGGGGGAGGATCCCTTCCTCGTCCACGCTTCCTCCATCGCCGTCTACGGCGACCGCGTCTCCGACCCGAACATCCGGAGGGGCGACGCCCCCTCTCCCAGCCCGGGGGACGAGTACGCCGCGCAGAAGCTCCTCTGCGAGCGGCTCATCCGCGCGTCCGGCCTCCCGCACCTCATCCTCAGGCTCTCGTATATCGTCTGGCGGAAGAAGCTCGACACCCACCCCATCATGTTCAGGATGCCCCTGGACACCAGGCTGGAGGTCTGCCACACGCTGGACGCGGGGGCGGCCTTCGCGGCAGCGACCCGCCGGCGGGACGCCGCGGGGGAGATCCTCGATATCGGCGGCGGGTCGTCCTGCAGGACGAGCTACCGCGAGTACCTCGACCGCATGCTCTCCTGCTTCGGGCTCGGCGGGATCAAGCGCCTTCCCGAGTCGGCGTTCTCCTCGCGGGGCTACCACTGCGGCTGGCTGGACACGGAGCGCTCCGAGGAGCTCCTCTCCTTCCAGAAGCGGACGCTGGAGGACTACTTCGCCGAGGTGCGGGAGGAATCGCGCGGGGTGCGCGCCTGGGCCGGGCTCTTCGCCGCGCCCATAGCGGCGGCCCTCGCGAGGGGATCGGCCTACCTCGCGCGCGGGGCAGCGGGCCTCGCGCGGCGGACGGCCTACGGGGCGAGGCCCTCCGCGTCGACGCCGTAGGCGTTCGAGATGACCTTGCGGATGAAGCCGAGGATGTCCGCCTCGGCCACGGGGAGCTTCGCGGCGCGCATGAGCCTCACGGAGTCGAGCGCGCCCAGGAAGAACACGAGGAGGCCGGCCACCATGTCCCCCTCGCCGAGCTCGATGCCGCCCGCCGCGCGCCTCTCTCCGCGCGCCGCGTCCTGCGCGCCCCGCACCGCGTCGCCGATGAGGCGCGCGAGGTAGAGGAGCTTCTCCCCCAGGCCGCTCACGTCGCTCGCCTCCGTGAGGAGGATGGAGATGAGGTCCACGTCGGAGAAGATCTCCGGGAGGAAGCGGTTCACGATGAGGCCGAGCTTGGCGGTGGGCCGGGGCTCCGCGGCCAGGGCCGCGGCGAGGGCGGCGCGGAAGCCCGCCCCGCCCTCCTCGATGATGGACTCGAGGATATCGTCCATCGTCGCCCTGAGCGTTTCCGGCATCGACGCGCTTCCGCTCGCATCTGCGGCGGAAGCTCCGCCCTTCCCCGCGAGCGGGGCCTGCGTCCCCGCGAGCATGGCCTGCGTCCCCGCGAGCGGGGACGATGCGCGATTCACGGCCTCCAGGATCGGCCCTGCGTCGCCGTTCTTGGCGATATACCCATCGAAGCCCGCGGCCAGGAAGGCTTTCTCGTCGCCCGCGGCGGCATAGGCGGTCAGGGCGAACATGAGGGGCGGCCTGTCCCCGCGCTCGGAGACGCGGCCGCGGATGGCGCGAGCCGCGGAAACGC
>CAYNQK010000103.1:4769-10895 GCA_964399285.1 uncultured Spirochaetales bacterium
AGCCCTCCTCGATGATGGTCTCGATGATCTCGTCCTTCGTCTTGAAGTACGTGTAGACCGAGCCCACGGGCATGTCGATGCCGCTCACGATGTCGGCGATGCTGGTGGCGTGGAAGCCGCGCTTCGCGAAGAGGCGCTTCGCCTCGGAGAGTATCGCCGCTCGCTTTTCCGCGTCCTTCTCGCGCGCCATGCGGGCAGTATAGGAGCGCCCGGGCGGGCGGTCAAGTTCGATCCACGCGCTTTTCCATGAAGCACACCGCGAAGGGGAGGCCCGGGGGGTTTTTCTTTCCCGTCTCCTTGAAGCCCTGGGCCTCGTACCATCGCTTGAGGACGGCGTTGGAGTCGATGATGCCGATGAGGGCCCTGTCCCCGCCGCGCGCGCGGATCTCCTCGAGGGCCCGCTCCACGAGGCGCCTCCCGTGGCCGCGATGCCGATGCGCGGGAAGCACGGCGAGGCGCTCCACGTAGTAGGCCCCGTTCCCCTCCTTCGCGGGCTCGATCGCCACGCAGCCGGAGAGCGCCTTCCCCTCCTTGAGCCCGAAGAAGAGCGCGCCGCGCGCCGCCGCCGCGCCCACGGACTCGTCGGTCGCGAAGGCGGGATTCGTGGGGGCGTTCTCCCTCGTGAGGCCGTATTCCGCGGCCACCGTGCTGAAGGCGCGGCGGATCGTCCGAGCGCATTCGTAGATCTCCTCCCCGCGGGGTATCGGCTCGATGCGCGCGGCTTCCTCCTCGGCGCCGCGGGCTTCCTCCTCTATCTTGGCCGGGGCGCGCCCCAGGGGGCAGGCGGACACGCAGATGCCGCAGACGCTCACGTTCTCCCCCAGGTTTCCCCGGGAGAGCATGAGGCAGGTCTCGCGGCAGCGTCGAGCGTCGAAGATCTCGTCGCGCGGCATGCCAGCCTTCCAGAGCGCGCCCGTCGCGGCCTTGGCCGGGCAGGCGTCCATGCAGGCCCTGCAGGTTCCGCAGCGGCTCTCGGCGATCTCGTCCCCGCCCGGGACCTCCGCGGAGACGAGCACCGTGCAGAGGCGGACGCGCGGCCCGTGGTCCGGCGTGATGAGGAGAGCCGTCTTCCCGATCCATCCCAGTCCCGCGCGCGTGGCGGCCGTCTTGTGGGAAACGGCCGCCGAGAGCTCCGGCAGGCCCTCGCGCTCCGCGGCGTCCAGGCTCGCGTCGCTCTCGGTGGGATGGAGGGCGAGCGCGGGGATGCCTTCGGAGGAGAGGCCTTCCGCCACCCGGAGCGCGGCCTCGGCCAGCTCCGCGTTCGCCTCGTTGTACAGGTCGAAGTAGGCCCTCGTGGGTCCGCGCCGCGCGCCGTCCACCACGGCGTCGTTGAGGCGCCGCGCGATCGATACCGCGGAGGGGTACGGCGCGTAGCGTCCCCCGAGGAAGCCGCGCATGTCCGCGACGCCCCAGGAATATCGCGAGAGGGCCGCGGGATCCATCGCCTCGAGGGATCGCCGCACCGACGAGAGAATTCGTTCTTTCATGGTTCCTTTCTCCATTCGGCGAGGTAGGAGGGAGGGCGAGCGTGCGAGGCGGAGGCGATGCGCGCGACCACGGCCTCGGCGCGGCGGAGGATGCCGTCCCGGACGCGTTCGTCGGCTATCCCGGAGGCGTCCTTCCTGACCGCCTCCAAGAGGCGCGGCGCCGCGTCCTTCCCCGGCTCCACGGGATGGACGACGAGGACGGCGCGCTCGCGGCGGAAGCCTGAGTCGCGGAGCAGGGTTTCGATCTCCTCGATCCGGTAGATGGCGCGCATGTAGCCGCCCTTCGCGACGTCGATCTCGCCGCGTATCGCGTGGAACTCCTCGCGGAGCCGCTCGAGATCGCCGAGGCCCTCGTCGACGAAGTCCGTGATCGCGAGCGAGCCCTCGGTCGAGAGCACGCGCCTCGTCTCCGAGAGAGCGGCCGCGGGACGCTCCATGTGGTGGAGCGAATGCGACATGAGGACGAGGTCCGCGATTCCGTCGCCGAGGGGCATGCGCTCGGCGGAGGCCCGGATGAAGGATACGCGCGCCTCGCCGCGGAAGCGTTCCGCGGCGGTCTCTATCGCGCTCTCGCTGGGATCGATGCCGAAGGCCTTCTCGTAGGCCGGAAAGGCGCGGAGGACGTTTTGGAGGTAGAGCCCGTCGCCGCAGCCCGCGTCCACGACGCCGCGCGGAGAGAAGGCGGTGAAGAATCCGGGCAAGCCGCTTTCGTCGATGCGTTCGATTTTCATATCGATCTCCTTTTCGCTCATGACCGCGTTCCCACGAGGTTGCCCGACTCGTAGCGCCTGAGGCCCGCGCGGAAGGCCGCGTAGGCGATGAGCGAATACAGGGCGGCCGCGCCTATCGATATGAAGGCGACGCGGAGGTCCAGCGCCTTGAATCCCCGGAGGGGGATGAAGACGATGTAGCCCGCGGGGATGAGGGAGTAGAAGAGGGCGCGCACGGGGGCGGGGAAGGCCTTGTCCGGATAGAGGGTGGAGGAGAGCACGAGCTCGAAGAGGGCCTGCGCGAGGCCCTGGACGTTCCCCAGGAAGAAGTAGAGGCTCTCGATGAGGACGAAGGTCGCCGCGTAGAGGATCGCCCCCGTGAGGACGAAGAGGGCGAAGAGGAGCCAGCGGGCGGGGTCCGGCCGCGACACGATGCCGATGAGGATGATGCCGTACACGAGGTCGCCCCAGGCGGGGATCTGCATCCGCGCGAGCGATGCGTTCAAAAGGACGTCCTTGGGCTGGAGGAGGTAGACGTCCAGCTCGCCCGAAAGCGTGATCGCGCCGAGCCTCCGGACGTTCCCGAATACCACGTGCGCGAGCCCGAAGGCGGAGGACGCCACCGCCCAGATGAACATGACGTCCTCGAAGCCGTAGCCCGCCACGGGCCCGGCGCGGCCCAGGAGGACCCGCCAGAAAACGATGAAGGCCGCGTTGTTGAGGGCCATGCCCAGGACCTGCGCTATGAAGTTGACGCGGTACTCGGCCGCGGCCTTGATGTTCGAGGAAAAGTACCTGACCGTGAGCCGCGCGTAGGCCCTAACCGCCTTGAACGGAGACACGCTTCACCCCCAATGAGAATACGCCGAGCGCCACGCATGCGAGGACGGCGGTCCAGGCCGCCTGCACGCCCAGGATCGAGAACGCCTCCCCCGGACCGGCCATCGACGCGATCCGGGCCGGGGCCCAGGCCACCTGCGAGGTCGGGAGGAATTTCGCCCAGGGCTGGATCCAGTCGGGGAGGAATTCGATCGGCATCAGGGTCCCCGCGATGAGCACGAATTTCTGGTGGATCCAGAAGAAGGCGGAGTTGTCCTCGAACCAGAAGGCCGTGAGCCCGATCACCGCCTGGATGAAGAAGCTCGCCGAGGCCGCGAGGAGGAGGGAGACGGCGCCGAGCCCGAAGCGGACGAGGGGATCCCCCGGGACGGGACCGGCTGCGATGAAGCCGTAGCCCAGGCCCAGGACGCCGAGGAGGATCATCTTAGGAAGCGTGGCGCCCAGGTTCTGCGCGAACTGGAAGAAGACGTAGCTGTAGGGCCGTCCGAGGCCGTAGGCGATGGCTCCCGTCTTCACGTCGTCAGCCAGGCCCCAGTAGGCGCCCGAGGCCCCGAAGGCCCCGAGCTCGGCGACGATGAAGTACCAGATGGCCGTCGCCCTCGAGTAGCCCGCGATCTCCTTCCCGCCCGAGAACACCGCGGTCCAGAGGTTCACGAAGACGAACACGAAGATGGAGTAGGCGATCGCCCCGCCCACGAAGCCCGCGCGGTACGCGATCTGGTTGCGGAGGGAGACCGTCCCGCCCTCGAGGTATTTGCGGAGGAGCAAGCGGAGAGGGCTCGACGGGCGTTCAGGATCCCGTGCGCGCATGGGCTTCCTCCTCGTTCCGGCTCCGGTAGATGTCGGCGATGACCTCCTCGAGGGGCTCGTCCTCCACCGTGATGTCCGCCACTTCGCCCGCTGACACGAGGGCCTTGAGCACCTCGGCGATGCCGGACTTCCGCGTGTCCACCTCGATGCGCGCCGCGGTAGGCGCGGTCTTCTCGACGCGCGCGCCCGCGGGCAGGGACTTCCCGTTCGGCCCGAGATCCACGGGATCGGCCCACTTCACGGAGACCACCTTGCGGTTCAGGTTCGCGTGCTTGAGCTCCTTCACGCTCTTGTCCAGGACCACGGCGCCGTGGTGGATGATGATGGCCCGCTTGCAGACCTTCTCCACGTCGCCCGCGTCGTGGCTCGTGAGGAAGACCGTGGTCCCGCGCTCCTGGTTCATCCGCGTGAGGAGCGCGCGCGTCTCCTGCTTGGCCACCACGTCCAGCCCGATGGTGGGCTCGTCCAGGAAGACGATCTCCGGCTCGTGGAGGAGGCTCGCCGCTATCTCGCAGCGTATTCGCTGGCCCAGGGAGAGTTTCCGTACGGGCATGTCCAGGAGCTCGCCGAGGGCGAAGAGCTCCGAGAGCTCGCCGATCCTCCGCTTGAGGACGGCGTCATCGATCTCGTAGACCGCCCCCAGGAGGCGGAGGCTGTCCAGCGCGGGGAGGTGGAACCAGAGCTGGGATTTCTGCCCGAAGACCGTGCCGATCCTGCGGTTCACCGCCACGCGCTTCTTGGAGGGGTCCATCCCCAGCACCGTGGCTCGGCCGGACGTGGGCACGAGGATGCCCGTGAGCATCTTGATGGTCGTGGATTTCCCTGCGCCGTTCGGGCCGATGAAGGCGAGGAATTCCCCGCGCTCGACGGAGAAGCTGATGCCCTTCACCGCCTCGATGATCTTGGCCTCGCGGGCGAAGGCGGCCCTGAGGCCCTTCGCGCTCTCGGGGCGGACGCGGGCCTTGAAGGTCTTTCCGAGCCTGTCGGCTGATATTATGGGCGCTGGCACGGGGCCTCCTCGGGCGATCCTCTCGCCCCCGGGGCTCCCTCATGGCGGGACGGGAGCCTGCGGAATTCACGATGATTCCACGAGACTCCCTGCGCGGGCTTTTATCCCGCTCGTGTAGCCGCGTCGCGGCCCGCGCCGCTCGGACCTGACCGCCGCCGCTTTCGCGGACGGCGCGGAACCCTAGGCGCGCTCTCTTGCCTCACAGCAATAACGCCGCGCGTGAAGAGTGTCAAGGGGCGGCTTCCGTCGTGACTCCCCCGGTAGAGGCGATGCGGGCCGCTTTCATTCAGTTATCATGGTCGCGCTCGTTCCTATGGGGAGAATCCGATACTCATCAGGACCCGCTTTTTTTACGATATATTTGGTACTATGAACACGACGACCCGCATCCGGCTCCTCGCGCTCGCGCTCGCCATCGCCACCGCGGCGGCGCTGTCTTCCTGCCTGAGCCCGGCCCCCAAGCCCGAGACGACCCCCGCCCCCTCTCCCGAGTCCGAGAAAAAGGACCTCTACGCCCTCGTCGGCTCCGGGGACATGGCGGGGCTCAGGGAGCTCCTCAAGAGCAGGGAGGTCCTCAACGCGCCGGACGAGCGCGGCGATTATCCCCTCCATATCGCCGCCGCGCGGGACGACGTCCCCATAGCCGAATTCCTCATCGCCATGGGCGCCTCCATCGATCCCAAGAACCGAGAGGGGAAGACCCCCCTCAAGGTCGCCCTCGACGCCGGGAAGGACGCGGTCGCCGGGGCCCTCGCGAACCGAGGCGCGGGCCTCTACGTCAAGGACTCGAGCGGGGCGGATCCCCTCGACGCCGCCATCCGCAGGCCCGCCGCGCTCCGCGCCGTCCTCACGCGGGCCAACGTGAACGGCCAGGACGCGACGGGCAGGACGCCGCTCCATCGCGCCGTCAGGGCCGCGGATACCGAGGCCCTCGCCGTCGTCCTCGCCCTCGCGCCCCAGATGAACCTCAAGGACGGGGAGGGGAAGACCCCCCTCGACGAGGCCTTCCTCCGGCCGCAGTTCGTCGAGAGCGCGCGCATGGCCGAGACCCTCGCCCAGCGCGGCGCAGCGGGGACGCTCGAGGAGTTCGCCTGGTTCGAGCGCTGCGCGCGCGACGGCGACTACGACGCCCGCAGGTTCGAGGACGGCAACGCCCCCCTCCACGAGGCCGTGTCGCGGAACCAGCGCGGCTTCGTCCAGTTTCTCCTCGAGAAGGGCGCGGATCCGAACGCCCGCAACGACTCTGGCGACGCCCCCCTCCACGTTGCGG
>CAYNQK010000104.1:0-10851 GCA_964399285.1 uncultured Spirochaetales bacterium
GCGTTTTTCTCCGCCGCTCTTTTATTATGCGCATCCTTTCCGCTTTTTACACGACCTTTTACTATACTCCGCAGGCCCGCGATCGGGCTCTGTTTTTTGTTAACCTAGGCAACAAGAGGAAAGGGGGAAGAGAAGGGCTTCCCTTCCCTCCCCCCTTTCAATCCCTTCTTCCATCCCTCTCGGATAATGTTCAATGCGGATTTCCTATTCTTTGGGTAAAGATCCTCCCCGCGATCGTCCTATTTTCATGCGGGCAACAATACCGCCATGAAACGCCGGTGCGGAAAGGACTAGAAAAAACGCGGCTGAGGGAATCAGAGTACTCTCTGCTCGACCGAGCCGAAGGCGTAGCGAAGCGTTAGACGCGTTTTTTCTAGTCCTTTCCGCATATGAACGTTCCAATGAGGTATAGTTGCCTGCATGAATACGGGACGGCCGCGGGGGATCAGCGCGAGGATCACGGAGGCCTTCGCCTCGGCCTGGGTCCTCCTCTCGGACACGGACGCCTACCTCGCGCGCACCTCCGTCTTCGCGCAGTACGAGGGCGAGCTCAAGCGGCTCCGCGCAGCCCTTTCCGCGGCCGCGCATGATAACGACGCGCAGGCGGATATCCGCAGGGCGATCGTCAGGCTCAGGAAGAACCTCCGCCTCCAGGGGCACGACCTCTCGCTCGGCTCACTCGACCTCGCGCTCCGCGGCTTCCGCTCCGATTCCGCGCTCGCGGAGGGTTTCACGCGGGCCGTGGCCATGCTGGGCGCGGGGCGCGTCCTCGCGGTCGCGGGCCAGGACAACCACGTGGAGATCTTCGCGCGCGCGGAGGCGGAGACGGCGCGGCGCGGCTGGGATTCCCCGGGGGGCCCGCACTCGCTCTGGTTCCGCTGGACGCGGAACCTCCTCGAGCTCTCGGGCGCGGACTCGGAGCCCAAGGAGGCCTTCGAGGAATTCACCGCCTACTGCGGGAAGCCCGAGAACCGCCTCAGGATACTGGAGGCGTTCAAGAGGCTCCGCTGATGCGCCGACGCGAGCGGGATTCCGCCCCTCAGCGGTACGCGTGGAGCCCGGGCAGGAGCCAGGCGGTCCCGAAATACGTGAAGGCCATGGCCGCGACGGAGAGCGCGAGGAGGAGGGCGCGGAGGCGGGGCCCGCGCGCGTGCAGGGCGGCGACCGCTACCGCCCAGGTCGCGAGCGCGGCGGTCTCCTTCGGATCCCAGGACCAGAAGACGCCCCAGGCGGCGTCCGCCCAGAATCCACCGAACACGATCCCCGCTCCGATCCACGCGACGGCGGAACGCGTTTCCCGCGCCGCCGCGTCATGCCCGTCGTCCGCCGCGCGGGTCCGCGCGGGCGCGCGCGCTTCGCGTATCGAGGCAACGAGCGCGAGCGCGAGGGACGCGTACCCGTAGAGCACCGCCGGCACGTGGACGAGGATCCACGGCGAGTCGAGCGCGGGGGGCGCGGGACCGATCGCCTTCGCGGATGCGGGGAGGAGGAGGGCGACGAGGGCCGCGACGAGCCCCGGCAGGAAGGCGGGCCAGGCGGCCCGGGCCCGGCCGCGCATCCCGCGCGCCGAGGCGAGGGCCTTCGCTTGAAGCACGAGCCCGAGGAAGACGAGCGACTCGTACACGCCGGAGAAGGGCGCTCGTCCCGAGCGAAGCGCGCGGAGGGCGAGCCAACCGGCATGGAGGAGAAGGGCGGCCGCGGCGAGGGTCGCGAGCGCCGCGAGGCTTCCCGGCCCGCTATCCCCCGCGGTCGCCCGGACCTCCGGAACCGCGGGCGCCGCCGGGCCCGCGCGCCGCGCGGACCTCCGCGCGACGAGGAGGGCGCAGGCGGCCCACGCGAGGGCCGTCGCGCCGAGGTGGACGGTTTCAACGAGGATGGCGTTCATCGACCCTCCGCCGGGGGCGCGTCCCTTGCGCCGTCGACCGGGCGTGCGCCGCGGAACGCGGCGTGCGCCGCGGAACGGGCGCGATTCAAGGCGCGGATCGCGCCGAGCGCCGCCATCGAAGCGAGGCAGATGGCGGCCATCGCGGCGACGAGGCCGTTCAGGGGCTTGCACCGCGCCTCGATCACGCTGAAGAGCCTGAAGTCCTCCTCCACGACGCGGAAGGGCCTCCCCGCGGCGCCCAGCGACGCGGAGAGCGCTTCGCTCCCGCCCGTTCCCGCGGCTCGTTCGACCCCGTTCGCGTCGAGCGCCGACCAGCGATACAGGAGACCCCCGTCGTAGCCCGCGACCCGCACGAGGACGCGCCCGCCGTCGCCTTCCTTCAGCTCGAGGCGGTCCTTGAAATCCCGCGCTCCGCCGCCCGTCTCGACGCGAACGCGCGCCACGCCCACGTTCCAGGCCTTTTGATGGAATTCCCAGCCCCAGGCCCTGAGGGGCCGATTCACGGCGATCTCCGCGCGCGCCTCCGCGCCCTTAGTCCCGTAGGCGACGCGGGAACGGTAATCGGCGGATCCATCGGGCCCGGCCACGGCGAAGGATTCGAGGATGAACGAGGCTCCGGGAGGGGGGCCGCCGCCGAGGCTCCGCGCGAGGCTTCCCAGGTCCGCGCTCTCCCCGGCCGAGAGCGTCGTCTCCGCGCTCCGCGCGGCGGCGAGGGCGAGAATCGCGGATACGATGAGGGCGCCCGCGGGTACGTGGACGAGGATGAGCCTCGCCGCGCGCCCCTTCAATCGCGCCCTTTCCGTTCGCCCTTGACCGCCCAGCAGTCGACCGGCTCGGCCTTCCCCTTCACCCTGACCGGCGGAATGCGGACGGTCTCGAAGTCCGCCCGGACGCTGGCGTGAACGGCCTCCGAGACGAGGATCATGTTCTTCTTGGCGATGCCGCAGAGCCGCGCGGCGAGGTTCACCACGTCCCCGATCACGGCGTACTCGCGGCGGCTCGCGCTCCCGATGTTGCCCGCCACCACGTCCCCGGCGTTTATCCCCACGCCGACCAAAAGCCCGTCGCCCCGCTCGGCCTCGCGCCTGCGCACGGCCCGGACGATGTCGATGGCGCAGAGGACGGCCGACCTCTCGTCCTCGAAGCGGGCCATGAGCTCGTCGCCCACGTACTTGTCCACGTCCCCGCCGCGGCGCTCGACGCATTCCGCCTCGGCCTCGAGGATCTCGTTCAGGGACTTGATGACGGTCTCGGCCTCGGTACGCTCGGAATAGCTCGTGAAGCCGCGGATGTCGGCGAAGAGCACGGTCATCCGAGAGCGCTCCACCCCGTCCCCTCCGGCGGCCCCGCTCGAGACGAGGCGGTCCGTGGACTTGGACACGTACCGGGAGAGGTGGAAGCGCTCGTTCAGCCCCTTGATCATGTCGTTGATCTTGGCCGCGAGGTCGCCGAGCTCGTCGCGGCGCTCGAGGGTCACGCGGGCATCGAGGTTCCCGGCCCCTATCTCGCCCACCGCGGCGCCGATGGCGCTCAGGGGCGAGAGGATGAGGCGCCGCATGAGGACGACGAGGGCCGCCGCGAAGACGAGCCCGACTCCCGCGAAGATGGCGGTGAGGAAGAGGGTCGCCCTCCCGATCCGCTCGATGGTCCCCTTGACCGATACGCCGAAGTACGCGACGCCGCGGATGAAATCCGCGCCGAGCTTGGGGTCGCCGTGGCAGGACTTGCACGAGGCCTCGTTGTTCAGGATGGGATAGTAGTACTCGACCGTCATGCGGTCGCGGAAATCGTCCACCCTCACGGGGGCGTTCGTCCGGATAGCTTCCTTGAAGGCCTTCCCGCCGATCTCCTCCTTCTCGATGCGCGCCGTCCGCTCGAAGATGAACCGCGACTGGTACCGGTTCACGGATTCGATGGTCGCGTAGTCGTTGAAGGCGATGGAGCCGTCGGTCCTGTACACCCCGAGGCCGTCGAACTCCTCGATGTCCGAGAGGCTCCGCATCGTGTCCACGGCGATCGGGGCCTCGCCCTTGACCATGAGCCCCCTGAGCGAGCGGTTCAGGATCTCCGCGTTCGTGAAGAGCGTCGTCTGGGTCGCCTGCTCGAGGTTCGCGCGCTGGCTCGCGACCGATGCGTAGAGCGATATGGCGACGATGAGGGCGAGCGCGGAGAGGATGAGGGCGATGACCTTGAAGCGGACGGAGGCTATCCTCATTCGTCGCCCTCGCCCAGGGGCTCGTCAAGGGGCCGGACGATCACGTAGTCGTTCGAGGCGAGCCCCTCGTGGCAGGAGATGCACATCCCCGCCTTCCCCGCAGCCTTCACCGTTCCGTCGGGACCGTAGGACGCCCAGAACCAATCGTTTCGCTCGGGATCGAAGCCCTCGACCTTGGCCATCACGGTGAACCCGGAAAGCGCCTTCTCCGCGTCGAAGTTCTCCTTGACGATGACGGAGCCCGTCGGCGCCCGCTTGCCGGCGATTGGGAGGGCGCCGCGGAGGGTCTTGTTGATGTAGATTTCGTGGTAACGCCCGTGGGGCGATTGACCGATCCTGAGCCCTTCGTAGCCGGGCCATTCGGGATACGCGTCGAAATCCGTCTCCACCGCGATGCGCTTCCAGAGCCGGGCCCCGGAGATCTCGTCCTTCGAGAGGGGCGGAAGATCCGGAGCCCCGCCCTTGCAAGCGGCGAGGAGCGCCGCGAGGAGCGCGGCGGAGAACGTGGCGCGGAAGGGCTTCATCGAGGGCCTCCGCGTCAATCATAGGTTCGCCGCGGAGCGCGGTCAAGGAAGGGCGCGGAATCCCCGGCCGGCGCGGGCTAGGGCCGTCCCGTCCCTTCCAGCCAGACGGCCGGGCTCGCGTCCGAGGGCATGCGCCAGTCGCCGCGCGGGGAGAGGCTCACGGATCCCACCTTGGGACCGTCGGGAACGCAGGAGCGCTTGAACTGCTGGGCGAAGAAGCGCTTCACGAAAACCGCGAGCCACTTCCCGATCTCGCGCTTCTGATACGCGCCCGCGAAGGCGCGCTCGGCGAGGAAGGCCGCCTTGGCGGGCGAGGAACCCCAGCGGACGAGGTGGTACAGGAAGAAATCGTGGAGTTCGTAGGGGCCGATGATATCCTCGGTGCGCTGGCTGATCTTCCCGCTCGCGTCGGGGGGGAGGAGCTCGGGACTCACGGGCGTGCCGAGGATCGATCTCAGGGCAACGGCCGCCTTTTCCCCCGCCTCCGCGCCCGCGACCCAGGAGACGAGGTGGCGCACGAGGGTCTTGGGGACGCCCGAGTTCACCGCGTACATGGACATGTGGTCGCCGTTGTAGGTGGACCAGCCCAGGGCCGCCTCGGAGAGGTCGCCCGTGCCCACCACGAGGCCGCCCTCCTTGTTGGCGAGGTCCATGAGGATCTGCGTGCGCTCGCGGGCCTGGACGTTTTCGTAGGTGACGTCCCGAGAGCCGTCCGCGAGGCCGATGTCGCGCATGTGGAGCTCGCAGGACTTCTTGATGTCGATCTCGCGGAGCTCCGCTCCCAGCGCGGCGGAGAGGGCCTTGGCCTGCGCGAGGGTGCCCGCGGTGGTCCCGAAGCCGGGCATGGTGACCGCGAGGACGTCTCGCCGCGGACGGCCTAAGAGATCCATGGTCTTGGCCGCCACGAGGAGCGCGAGCGCGGAATCGAGCCCCCCTGAGACGCCGATCACGGCGCGCTTCGCGCCCGCGTGCTCCATGCGCTTGGCGAGGCCGGCGCACTGGATGGAGAAGATCTCATGGCAGCGCTCGTCGAGGGTCGCCTCGTCCTTGGGAACGAAGGGATGGGGATCGATCCGGCGCGTGAAGCTCCGGGGATCCCAGGCCTTCGCCTGGACGGCAACAGGGTCCGCGCTCGCGGCTCCCGCGGCGCCGAAGGCCCCGGCGGCGGCGCGTCCCGCCGCGTCGCCGAAGCTCGTGAGCCTCCTGCGCTCGCCCTCGAGCCGCTCCACGTCGAAGTCCGCGAAGAGAAGCTCCGTCCCGCGCGCGAATCTCCCGCTCTCGCCTAGGAGGGTGCCGTACTCGGCCGCGATGCTATGTCCGGAGAAGACGAGGTCGGTGGTGGACTCGTGCGGGCCCGCGCTCGCGTAGAGGTAGGCGGCCGCGCAGCGCGCGGACTGCTGGACGACGAGGGACCTGCGGTATTCCGCCTTGGCGACGATCTCGTCCGAGGCCGAGGGATTCAAGAGGAGGGCGGCGCCCCGGAGGGCCATGAAGGATGAGGGGGGGAGCGCCCCCCAGAGGTCCTCGCAGATCTCCACGCCGAAGCGGAAAGGCCGTCCCGAGGCGGGACGGGCCTCGAAGAGGAGGCCGGGCCCGAAGGGCACGTCCTCGCCGTTCACGCTAATGTTCCCCGCGTCCGAGGGGGAGGCGGGCGCGAACCAGCGCGCCTCGTAGAACTCCTTGTAATTCGGGAGATAGGACTTGGGGACGACGCCCGCGACCTTCCCCCCGGAGAGGACGGCGGCGCAGTCGTAGAGGCGGCCGCCGCGCGCGAGGGGGAGCCCGACGACGGCGACGATCCCGGCCGCCGCGGCCGCCCGCGCGATGCCGGGAAGGGCGGACTCGGCGGCGGAGAGGAGGGCCTCCTGATGGAAGAGGTCCGCGCAGGTGTAGCCCGTGACGGAGAGCTCGGGGAAGAGGACGAGGCGGGCGCCGCCCCGCGAAGCCGCGCGCAGGGCCTCGGCGATCCGTGCGGCGTTGAAAGCGACGTCGGCGACGCGGAGCTCGGGACTCGCGGCGCAGGCGCGGAAGAATCCGAAATCCGTCTTGGCTGCCATGCCTCCAGTATAGCCTATCGGGCCTCCCGCGCGAAGAGCGCGGCTGCGGCCTCGCGGAGGCGCTCGGGCCGCCCGAGGTCCACGGGGCTCGTTCCGCGGAAGGGGATCTCGCCGAGGGCGGCCCGCAGGACGGCCCGCATGGACTCGGGATCGGGAGAGTAGGCGTTGATCCAGGTATCGGCCCAGGGCGCCTCGTCGGCCACGTAGGGGCTCCCGAAGGAGACGTTGACGAGGGGGCAGGCCGGGTACTCGTGCCGCACGAACCACGCGATCCGCGTCGCCGCGTGGCTGGGCCGCACGGTGTTGGAGCCCCAGGTGGGGCCGTAGATCCAGAGGATGAAAACGGCCCTGTATTTGGCGTAGTCCTCCCGGCGGAACCAGAAGATGGGATCGGCCTCGGTCTTCCGCGTCACGACGGCGCCGCGCTCCACGAGGAGGTCGTCGAAGGCGTCCACGTGGTACTCGGGGAAGGAGCGGAGATGGACGACGAGGACTTCGTCGCCCTTCTCGATGCCGATCGGGAGGGCCTTCTTGTAGTCGCGGACGAGGGTGACGGCGCGCTCGGCGATGGACCGGGCCGCGGCGTGGTAGCGGCCCGAGTCCGCCTCCGAGGGAAGCTCGTTCGCGCGCGCATCGGCCGGGCGCGAGGCCGCCGCCGCGCGCCCGGGGCAGCCCGCGCCGCCCGTGCCCGAGCGCGCCGCGGCGGCGGGGAGAGCCGACTCGGGATCCCGCGCGAAGCCGAGGGTCTCCTTGAGCGCGAGGACGCGGGAACAGGCCTCGTCGATCCGCGCCCCGCTCACCCTCCCCTCCTTCACCGCGCGGAGGATCAGGGCGTAGTCGCGGGGGGCGTTGGAGAAAAGGAGCATGTCCATGCCCGCGTTGAGCATGGAGACGAGGAGCTCGTAGGGGGACGCGACGCGGCCGACGGCGCCGGCCATCTCGATGGCGTCGGAGATGGCGACGCCCTTGAAGCCGAGCTTCCCGCGGAGGAGGTCCGTGAGGATGGCGCGGGAGAAGGTCGCGGGGGGCGCGCCCATGGGATCGCCGGGGACGCCCGGGTCCGCCCAGGGCATGGCGATGTGCCCGGGCATCACGGACCAGGCGCCCGCGTCGAGCGCGGCGCGGAAGGGCAGGCCCGAGACGGCCTCCCAGTCCTCGCGCGAGAGGGGATTCACCGTGGTGCAGAGGTGCTGGTCGCGGTCGTCCCAGCCGTCGCCGGGAAAGTGCTTGGGCGCCGAGCAGAGGCCGTGGGCCTGCATCGAGGAGACGAGCTCGCGGGCCAGGGCGGCGACGAGAACCGGCCGGTCGCCCATGCTCCGCGTGTTGGCGATGGGGTTCCGCGGATTGGCGTTCACGTCCACCACCGGGCCGAAGCACCAGTGCACGCCGCGCGAGCGCGCCTCGCGCGCGGTGGCCTCGCCCATGAGGCGCGCGAGGGAAAGCCCCTCGGGCCCGTCCCCGCAGGCGGCGAGCGACATGGGATCGGGGAAGAGGGTGCAGTCCTTGATCATGCGCCCCGCGCCGGATTCCAGGTCCGAGGACACGAGGACGGGGATGGCGTCCGCTGCCCCGCCCGCCATGCCGATCCCGGACTGGATCGACTCGACGGCAGCGAGGTACTGGCGGGTGTCTCCCGGGAAAAGGAAAACGCCGCCCGGCCTCACCGGGGGCATGGAGGCCTTGAGCGATTCGAGGTCTTGCGCGGGACGCGCGTTGGGATGGAGGAGCTGGCCGATCTTCTCCTCGAGGCTGAGGGAGGCGAGGGTCTTCCGGACCCAGGGGCCCGCGGGATCGGCGAAGGGAGGGGAGGTCGTCGCGCGCGTATCGTCCATGCCGGGAGCATACCCCCGCCCGCCTCCTTGGGCAACGGCGTGACACCCTGTCCCGGCCTCGCGTATAGTGGGGGCATGGACTCCCGCGCCATCGAGATCCGTTCGCGCCTCAAGACGGATATCCGCGAGTTCTTCCTCTCCCGCGGCTACCTGGAGCTGGACACGCCCCTCCTCTCCCCCTCCCTCATCCCCGAGTCCTGCCTCGAGGTCTTCCGCACCGAGTACCTCGATCCCTTCCGCGGCGCGGAGGAGCTCTACCTCGTGCCCTCCCCCGAGGTGTGGATGAAGCCCTTCATCGCGGCCACGGGGAAGAGCGTCTTCCAGCTCTCGCGCTGCTTCCGCAACTGCGAGGCGCGGGGCAGGATCCACAGCCCCGAGTTCACCATGCTCGAGTACTACACCGTGGGCGGGAGCGCGGCCTCCTCCGTCCCGCTCACGGAGGAGCTCTTCCGCGCCGTCCTCCCGCCCGGATCGCCTGAGGAGCTCCGCCCCCCCTTCAGGGTCATGACGATGGAGGAAGCCTGGCGGGAGTTCGCCGGCCTCGAGCTCGCCGGCCTCCAGGAAGACGGCGCCATGCGCGACGCGGCCCGTGAGAAGGGCCTCGCCGTCCCGGACGGCGCCGCCTGGGAGGACGCCTTCAACCAGGTCTTCCTCACGCACGTGGAACCGGCGCTCCCGCGGGACAGGCCCCTCGTCCTGGACCGCTTCCCCGCGCGCATCGAGTGCCTCGCCGCCGACGTCCCCGGGACGCCCTGGAAGGAGCGCTGGGAGCTCTACGCGGCGGGCATGGAGCTCGCGAACACCTACACCGAGGCGGCGAGCCCCGAGGCGGTGCGCGCCTCCTTCGAGAAGGAAGCGGAGCGCAAGCGCGAGCGGGCGCGGGTGCCCCACCGCGTGGACATGGACTACCCGCTTCACTTCGAGTCCTTCCCGCCCTGCTCGGGCGTGGCGCTCGGCTTCGACCGCCTCCTCATGGCCATCCTGGGCGAGCGCGACATCTCCGCCCTCAGGGGGGCATGACCGAGCCGCCCTTCTGTGCTAGGCTTCCGCCGATGACGGAGAAGAAGCCCTACGACTACCGGCCGGAGCGGGTCAGGACGGTCCTGGTCGACGCGTTCAGGAAGCGCAAGCGCGAGGCCACCCTCGCGGACCTCATCGCGGAGACGGCCCTGCCTAAGATCCAGGTGGAGGAGCAGCTGCCCGCCGTCGCGGACGAGTACGGCGCGCGGCTCAAGGTCTCCGAGTCCGGCGAGATCCTCTATTCCTTCCCCGGGAGGATGCGGAGCCGCTACCGCGGCCTCGGCCCCTCGCTGAAACGCGGCCTCAAGAAGGCGGGATCCGTCGCCGGGAAAGTCCTCTCCTGGATCTTCAAGGCCTGGATCGTCGTCATGCTCGTGGGCTACTTCGTCCTCTTCCTCGCCCTCACCCTCCTCTTCCTCGTGGGCGGCACCGCCCTGCAGGCGAACAACCGGAACAGCCGCTCCCGCGGCGGCTTCAATATCGTGGGCGGCCTCCTCAACGCCTTCATCCGCATCTGGTTCTACTCCGAGCTCTTCAGGAGCCCCGAGGACCGCATGCGACGCGCGGTCGCCCGGGGCGGCCAGCGCCGCTTCCTCCACAGGGCCGTCTTCTCCTTCGTCTTCGGCGACGGGGACCCCAACGCGGATTGGCCCAGGATCGAGCGCAAGGCCTTCCTCGCCTTCCTCCGCGCCAACGCGGGCCTCATCACGCGGGAGGAGTTCGCGGCCCTCTCCGGCCGCGCCCCGGACGACGCCGAGCGCGTCCTCAACGCCTACTGCCTCGAGTTCGAGGGCAGCCCCGAGGTCAGCGAGGACGGCGTCATCTACTATAAGTTCGAGAGCGTCCTCCGCGGCGTCGACGTGGCCGATCCGCGCGCGGCCTCCTCGCCCAGGGCCAAGGCCCTCGAACCCTTCTCTTCGAATTCGAAGGCGGCCAACCGCGCCTTCGCCGCGATCAACGGCGTGAACCTCGCCTTCGGCGGCTTCTTCCTCGGGGCCACCGCCGCTTGGGGCCCTATCGTCGGGAGGATCATCGAGATCCTCATGAGCAGCCGGACCGCCGTCGCCCAGCTCGGGATCCTTAAGTCCTTCTACGGTTTCGTGGTGTACCTCGCGGCTTTCTTAAGCGCCAACCCGGTGGCGCTCGTGGCTATCGTCCTCGGCATCGTGCCCGTCGTCTTCGGCGTCCTCTTCTACCTCATCCCTCTCGCGAGGAATTCCGCGCGGAAGCGCCGCAACGAGCTCGTGAAGCGCGAGAACCTCAGGAGGATCGTGTACGGCAGGGCCTGGGCCTCGCCCGCAGCCGCCGTCCCGCCCGC
>CAYNQK010000105.1:0-10820 GCA_964399285.1 uncultured Spirochaetales bacterium
GCCTACGCCCACGCCTACGCCCACGCCTACGCCCACGCCTACGCCCACGCCTACGCCTACGCCCACGCCTACGCCCACGCCGACGCCGACGCCGACGCCGACGCCAATGGCGATGGCGACGTCGATTGTCGCCCCGAACGGAGTCGTGACGATCCTACTCGACCTCCAAGGAGGAGAGACGTATAGCGCGACGACGCGGAGCGTGCGAGCCGGCGACGCCATCGGACCTCTCCCCGTACCTCGCCTCGATGGACACACCTTCGCGGGTTGGTTCACGGCGCCACGAGGAGCCGGAGGCTCGGTGACGGCGGAATCCTTGGCGCCGGATTACGTGGAGTTCACGCTCTACGCGGCGTGGAGGCTCATCACGGTGAGTTATCGGGGCAACGGGGAGAGCGGCGGCGCGCTGCCCGAGCCCTGGTCCTGGAATCCCGAGACGCGCCTCCGCATCGCGACGCCGGGCGACCTTCGCGGGCCGATCCTGCGCGATGGAATCACCCAGAGGTTCCTCGGATGGAACACGATGCCAGACGGATCGGGGGCGGACTTCGCGCCGGGGAATTTCAGCCCCTTGCCGAAGGACAGCATCGTCCTGTACGCCCAATGGACGAAGGACGAGGACGCCATAGGCAAGCTCGGTCCCGCGGGGGGCTATATCTTCCACGACAGGGGGCCCGACGCCTCCGGATGGCGCTATCTCGAGGCGGCTCCCGCGGAGGCGGAGTGGACGATCCTGCCCTTCCTCGGTACGGACATGACGAAGAAAGCGAGCCTCGATCCCGCTCTCGCGGGGGCCGATGTGGGCTCCGGCGCTAGCAACACCCTCGCCATCCTCGCCGCCCTCGGGCCTGACGCGGATCCGTCGAAGATCGACGACAAGGAAGAACCGGCCGCTCTCCGCTGCGATGCCCTGGAGTACGGCGGATTCGATGATTGGTTCCTTCCGTCCAAAGAGGAACTGGCGTTAATGCATGAACGGCTTTTCTCGCATGATCCGCCGCTCGGAGGGTTCGCTCCCCGGAGCTACTGGAGCTCGACGTGGGCGGATTCCGGCAAGGCGTGGTTCCTGTACTTCAGGTCCGGGCTGAAGAATACGAGCGATATCAGCGACCTCGCCCGCGTGCGGGCGGTGCGGGCCTTCTAGGCTTTCCGCGCGGGGCTTCCTTTTTCCCCTCGTCGGACCTGAGAGTCTCCGCTTTCCGCTCAAGGCGCGGGTTTTTTCGGCGGCGCGGCTGGCTTAGGCGCAACCGGCTCGGGACTAGCCTTGGGCGCCGGCTTCGGAGTCTTCACGTCAGGTTCGGCCTTCAGCTCCACCGATCCCAGATCCTCCATCGCCTGGATCACGCGCTTGCTGGGAAGGATCTTCAGCTCGACCCGGGCCTCGACGCCTCTTCCCACCTCGATCTCGATGGCGGGCTGTTCCGCGTAGTGGTGCGCCGGCATGGAGCCGTCGATCACGCGTAGGGTCCAGGCGCCGGAGTAGAGCTCGTCGAAGGCGAAGGCGCCCGAGGCGTCCGCGGTTGCGAGCCTCGCGTCGTCGCCAGAGCGCAGTTCGACGAGGATGGGAGGCGCCGACTCCCGCTCGACGAGCTCCGCCGATCCCGCTTCCTTCTCCTGCCCGGAATAACCCGCGATGGTGGTCGGAAAATCGAAGACCCTGACCCTGCCTTTCAATGACGAGGCGGGCGTAAGCGGCAGGTCGACGAGGATCTCCTTCTCGAGCTGGATGCCCCCCTCCGCGGGAAGCCGCTGGCGGGGAATGAGCCCCGGGGGAAGGCTGAACCTGTCAACGTCGACGTAATAGTTCCCCGGCTTGGCCACGCGGAAGGTCGCGACTCCGCCCGGATCGGTGACGGCGGCGCTCTCCCCGACCCGGACGATGACGTCGCGGAGGGGTTCTCCGGTGGCGTCGTTCCAGACGCGCGCCTTGAGGGCGCCGGTCTCGATGCGGTGCCTCATCGTGATGCCGATGGGCATGGAATACTTGAGCTCGAAGCTGAACGAGTCCTGCCCCTCGCCGCTCCCGAAGCCGCCCCCGACCGAGAGCTCGGCCCAGTGCTTCCAGGGGAAGACGTATTTTCCGGTGACCACGGCGTCGAACGAATAGCCGGAAAGGTCGCCGCCCGAGAGCTGGTAGGCGTTCCTGACTCCGAGCCCGGCCTCGAGCCGATCGACGGAGAGGCTGAGTCCGGCGCTCGCGGCCAGATTGACGGCGTCGCCGGTCGCGGGGGCGTTCTCGAGGTAGGTCTTGATGGACGCCGTTCCCGAGACATTCGCGGTCAAGGGCTCAATAGGACGGATCGAGAAGTCGAGGCCATAGCGGTGGTCCAGGTAGGCCTGGGCAGCCACGGAATCCCTCCCGAGCCAGAATTCCCCGTACCCGCCCAGGGAGGCCGTTTTCCAGAGGGCCTGCTTGGCGCCCGCGCGGAGGCGCCCCGCGAACTCCTCGTACTCGGAGGGCGTGAAGGTATCCTTGCGGTACCTGATTCCGGTCCCGGCGCCGAGCGCGGTCCTCTGCGAAGGGAAGACATAGGACGCGTCGACGAGGGCGTCTGTCCCGATCTCGTCGGTGTCGAGGCTCGGGAGCGCGCCCAAGTTTCGATCCGTCTGCCTGAAGGCGCCGGAGACGATGAGGCGCTTGTCCATGAAACGCGCGCCGCCCGTGAGCTGGAGATCGAGGAGGTTGGAGAGGGGGCCCGTGAAGAGGGGGGACGCGGCGCTGAAGGACCCCTGATAGAACCAGGCTTCCCAGTCGCCCTTGGATTCCGCGAGGACGGCGGGGCCGATCTCGCCGTTCAGGAAGTTCCCCGCGGCCGCTTCCACCGAGACGTCCATGCGCGGAAGCGGGCGGAGGGTCTGCTTGAGCCCGAGCGTGACGTCCTGGCCCAGGTCCGCCGCCATGGCGGCCCTGGCTCCGTAGGCGATGCGTTCCATGAAGCCGGGCGGGAAGTAATCGAGGTAGAGCGCGGCGCTCGGCGGCGCGTCCTGGCTTAAGCGGTTGCCGAAGTAATAGCCCCCGCCGCCGAAGGTTCCCGCCTTGGGCGTACGGTACTTCCCCTGCGCGAGGAGTCCGAAGCCGCTCCGTTTCCCGTCGGTGAGCTCGGTCGAGAAGAAGTCCAGGTCCCCGAGACCGGCGGTCACTGAGTCGCTCGAATAGACGGCGTAGTACCGGTCCTGGGGATTCACGAGGGGATCGTTCTTGGACTCCACCGTTTTTGACAGGTCGATCTCGATCCGGTGCTTTCCCTCGCCGTCGAGGTTCCCGTCGACGAGGACTTCCGCCGCGCCGCCTATGTTCGGCTCGTCCCCGAGGGCGCCGAAGGCCTTGGCGGTTACGGCGCCCGGGAGGACGTGCGTGTCCTTCGTCTTTCCCGAGATGACGGGGATGACCTCCGTGACCGAGGACGCGCTCGCCTGGACGGCCTCCGCGGCGGGAGGCGTTCCATCCGCCGTAACGAGGGCGGCAGTCAGAGTGAACCGATGGTCGTAGCGCTCGTAGATGTCTGCCGGAGGGGTCACCGCGACGGCTACGCTCGCCGAGGCCCCGGGCGCAAGCTCGAGCCGCTCCGAACCGGGGGGATCGAAGGAGAAGGGGAGGCCGCGTTCGCTGCGTCCCGAAGCGAGGTAGGTTGCCGGGGCGTTTCCTGTATTAACGACGGAGAACGATATCCTGAACGGAATTCCCGCTTTCGCGGTCGCGGGGCGCGAGAGGAGGAGGACGCGGGCCGAGGCGGAGGCGCGAACGCGGACGATCACCGAGACCTTCGCGAGCGCGGGGGTTTCCGCCGTACCGAGGGCGAATCCCAGGGAGTACTCCCCCTCGGACGCGTCCATCGGTATGAATACGGGGAGGACGAGGAGCTCGCTCGATCCGGCGCCGAGGGCGAAGGGCTCCGGGGCGCTGAGGAGCATCCAGCCCTCGGGGAGGGACGCGCGGACGGAGAGCCGCGCGAGGGGGGCGCCTGAGTTCTCCGCGCTGAGGACGATGACCGCTTTCTCGCGCGGGCCCGAGTCGATAGGAGCCGAGTCCACGGGAGCCATCGAGAGTCCCTGGCCGGATGCGAGGGCGGAGGCGCAGAGGAGAACGGCCGCCGCCGCGGCGCGCAGGGACCGCGGCGTCATGGCTTGAGCGATAGGTTGACGTTCGCGCCGAAGACGAGATTGTCGCCGCAATCCGCGAAGACGATCGCCTTATAGGGCTTCTTGGGGAGGCCCGCGGGGAATTCGAAACGGTAGCGGAAGGTCGTCCCCGGGTAGACCTTGAATACGCCCGAGACGAGCTTGAGGGCGCTCTTTCCGTTCTCGTCGTAGAGCTCGAGGCTGACCTCGGGCTTCACGAGGCGGTCTCCCTTGTTGCGCGCGTCCACCGTGAAGACGTCTTTCCCGTCCTCCTTGAAGAGCCGCGCGTTCTGGAAGCCCAGGTCCGTCACGCCCGTCGCGCCGATGGTCGTCACCACCTGTATGCCGTAGCGGACGACCTGCGTGATGCTCATCCGGGCCTTGGGGTCGGCCGACGCGTCATTGACCTCCTCGACCATGATCATGCTCCAGTACGAGCCGAAGAGGGAGGGATCGTTCGGCACCGCAACGGAGAAGCTCACGATCGCGCGCTGGCCCGCGGGAACGGTCACCGACTTCGGAGCCACGGAAATCCATTTCGCGTTCGAACGGGGACGCGTTCCCGGATCGTCGAAGTAGTTCACGCCGCCCGCCTCGAAGTGGTAGTCGGTCTGGTAGATCTTCGCCTGGGCCGGTTTGCCTCCCGCGTTTATTATAGTTATGACGCCCTCGAAGCGTTGGCCGGGCGCGGCCGCGAATTCGTGCGCGAGGTCGCCGTCTATGGAGAGGTCGGCGCGGGCGGACGCGCCGGCGAGGAGGAGGACGAGGTAGGCCGCGGCTCTCGTGGTTTTCATGCGGGATTCCCCTTCAAGGCGCCACCACCGTGTAGGTGAGCCTCGTGGTATAGGTCTGGGCCTGCAGGCTCTCGGCCGCTAGGCCGACCCGGAGGCTGAGGCCCACGTTGGAGCGCGTCCTGCGGCCCGTGAAGACCTGCCGGCTCGTGCCGTCGATGTCGACGTAGGAATAGGTGCTGCCTCCGATGGTCCCCGTCCCGGTGCCGTTGTTCGTGCGCGCGAGCGCGAGGGGGATGGACGTCGGCCAGCTCGCCGTGGTCCTGCTGACGCTGACGAACCAGTTGCGATTCGCTTGCGCGCCCGTCGCGGATACGGTGAACCTGAACCGCGTGATGGTCGCGGGGCTTCCGCGCTCCACCGCCTTGAAGGGAACGAAATCGCTCCCGGGGAGTACGCTCGCGAGATCGGCGGACGTCACGTCGATGGGGATGGCCGCGGGTATGGCCTGGACCGTGATGGAGATGGCGGCGGGCAGGGCCGCGGAGAGGATGAACAGGATGAGGATCGCGTAACGCTTCATCATCGTCCTCGGGAAGGGCTCGCAAAGTAAAAAAAGGAAGGGGGGCGGGGCGCTCCCCCTTCCTTGTCCGTTTCCGCCCGCTTACGTCGTTATGGTGTACGTGAGGGTGGCCGAAGCGCCGGAATTGTCGGTATCCAGCGATTCGATCTGGGCGGGATCGACGGCGAGGGTAAAGGTGAGATTGGAGCCGCTCGTCGCTCCGTAGCCGGTCGCGCAGCTGTGGATGTTGGTGATGAGATCGCGTGCGGTGGCGTCAACCGTCACGGCCCCGGCGGAAACGCCGCGGTTCACGGTCGAGGGCGCCTGAGCCTGCACCGAGAGGGTGCATCCTGCGAGGACGGAACCAGCGGTGACCTGCACCGTGATCCGCCTCGGGGTCGACAGGTTGTTGACGACCGTGTACTGGATGTACTTGCTCGAGTCGGTGTCGGGATCCGGGATGTCCCCGGCCGTGGTGGCCGTGGTGATGTCCAGGGTGACGGTGGCCGTGCTGCTCAGTCCCAGGCGGGAGATGGCGCTCACGTTCATCGTCACGTCGTGCGCGGTCTGCCCGAAGGCGACGCCCGCGGCAAGCGCGATGATGGCGATCGCTACGATCAGTTTCTTGTTAGTGGTCACATGAACCTCCTTAAGGTGTACCGGTCACTTGGGTGACATGATGGGTTCAACCATCTAACATTTTTATAATAGACGCCCCGTCCCTTACCTGAATCTCAATATAGCCTTAATACTTGCCGTAATCAAGTATTCTGCCTCTCCGCTCCTTTGTTTTATAAGGTTTTAGGCATCCTATGCGGAGAATCCCATGGATGGTATGGAATGGTCGCGGCATTCAACGGATAGCGTCGGGTGTTCGGCGATTCAGGACAGGGGAGTTTCTGTTTGTCATTATGGTCCGCATGTTATATATCCAAAATCTCCAATTAGCGTGAAATCTCTTTTGATTGTTGTGAGGTGTATTGCCTAGGACCGAGCACTCATACAATAGGGGGCCATTGCAGGTCGCTTGCGTTGAGGCGGCTTCGATCGGACTGAGGCGATAAAAAGAGCGGCCTCTCCACGAGGCCGCTCTCTTCGTATTATCGTATTTCCCTTAGGTTATTTCTTCTTCGAGGCCGCTTTCTTGGCGGTGGCTTTCTTCGCCGTTTTTTTCGCGGGCGATTTTTTCACCGCGGATTTCTTAGCGGTCGCTTTTTTTGCGGCGGGCTTCTTGGCAGGGGCCTTTTTAGCGGCCGCTTTCTTGACGGCGGGTTTCTTGGCAGGAGCCTTCTTAGCGGCCGCTTTCTTGGCGGCGGGCTTCTTGGCGGGAGCCTTTTTCTCATGATGGCCGTCATCGCCGAAGAGGCTGGGCGTATAGGAGCGCTCGGCGGATTTCCGCGAGCCGCGGCCCGCGAGGCCCTTCTTGGAACCGCCGAAGAGCGATCCGAGGCCGCTCGAGATGAGATCGCCGAGTCCGCCTAATCCGCCGGAGGACGAGCCGCCGGCCATGCCGCCGATTACGGAGGAGAGGAGGTCGCCCAGTCCGCCCTCGGAGGCGGCCTCTCCGCGCTTCCGCTTCTGGCTGCCCAGGAACTGGAGGATGAGGGGCGCGACGATGGCGAGGATCGAGGCGATCTGCTGCGGGCTTATGTTCAGTTTCTTGGCGATGCCGGTCTGGACCGAGGATCGCTTGGCGCCGAGGATGTGTCCGATGATTTTCCCGCCGTCGTCGGCATCAGCGCTCCTCAGGAAGGATGGGATGTCCGCGGCGTCGTCGTCGGCGTGGTCGTCCAGGGCCTTGGCGAGCGAACGGGCGCCGTCGGGGGTGGAGGCGTTGTTCTGCAACTGCTCGGCCAGGACCGGGATGGCTTCCTTGAGGACTTCCTTCACCGTGGCGCCGTCGGCGCCGGTGATCTCGCTGATAGCTCCCAGGCTGCCGGACCCCAGGAGCGCGTTCATGAGGTTATTCGAGTTCGCCACGTTTTCCCTCCATACATGGGACTGATAGCGCCGGAATGGAATCCGGCGCTCCCTTATTATAGACGCGCGCGACGGTAAAGTCCATTCGCCGTGCACGGAGCCGACTTCGCTTTGAACGAAAAAAAGGGCCGGCGCGCCCGACGGCGGCCGGCCCCTCGCCGATCCCCGCGGATCGGACGAAGCTGGACGGAGAATCAGTAGGTGGCGGTGCGCTTGAAGACGGTCAGGGGCTTGTCCTTGTCCTCTTCCTTCTGGGCCATGCTCCAGATTTCCTCGGTGCAGTCGCCCGCGGCGTTGTACTTCATGTCGGCGTAGAAATACACGACGTCGTCCTTGCCGTTGATCTTGAGCTTGCGGAAGAAGGAGGCCTTCTTCTGGCAGATCTTGCCGCCGATGGCTTCCCAGGCGAAGTCGAAGGAGACCGTGGAGTCCTTGAGCTCCTCCTGGGCCTTGGCGAATTTCTTGGCCTTCTGCCCCGTATAGGACTTCTTGAGGCCCTCGGCCATTTTCTCGAGGTTGAAGGAGTACTTCTTGAGGACGACGTTGTCGAAGCCGAGCGAGAGGACGTTCGCCTTGGTGACCCTGGTACCGTAATACCCGTTCGAATAGCGGGTGATGGTCTTGATGAACTTGTCGTCGGGCTTGAAATCGACGGAGAAATTGTCGAGGCTGACGTCGAAGGACTCCATCCTCGTTCCGTAGGAATAATCCGTGACCTGCTTGAGGAAGTAGCGGGTGGCGGTGGTCGGCTTCACCTCGCCCGTGGCGGTCACGGAGAGGGTCTCGTACTCGAGCTCGAGATAGGGAACGCCGTTGATGGACGCGCTCGCGGGGAGCACCACGCCGCCGACGACCTTGTACTCGGTCTCGTAGACGACGAATTCCTTCTTGCCCTTCTCGCCCTCGACGTACTCGGTCTGCTTGTGCTTGACCAGGTTGCCCTTGGCGTCGTAGACGAACTCGTCGTCGTAGGTCGCCTGGAGGTCCTTGCCGCTCTCGGTGAGGGTGGTCTGCGTGATGGTCTTGGGCTTCCCGGGATTGTAGTGCGCCACGTAGTCGTTCGGGCCGCGGTAGGCGACCTTGTCCGGGAGGAGCATGGTGAAGCAGCCCGTCAGCGAGAGGGCCGCCATGACGCAGAGCGACGCGAACGCGATTTTCGATTTCATGAGTCTTCTCCTTTTATCGTGATACTAAAACCCGAATCTCTTCTTCTCGAGGACGATCCGGATCTCTTTGACGTCTTGGTCGCCGGCGGTTTCCACGAGGCTGGCGTCCTTGTAGCCTTTCAGGGCCGCGCGTATCCTCACGCGCTCTCCCTTCTCGGCCTCGTAGGTCGCCGGGGCTTTGCCGATCTCCGTGTTGTTGACCCAGATGGTCGCGCCGTCGGGATCGGATGCGATGGTGACGCTCACCTTCGCGCGCTTCGCCGCGACGAGCGCGAACTCCACGGCGGAGCCGGCGGCCGTGTTCGCGGCGACGGTCTTCTCGAGGGGCTCGTAGCCGTCGCTCTCCACCGTCACCTTCTGGTCGTATCCGTACATCTTCAGCTTGAGGGGGGCCGTTCCCGCGTAGGTGCCGTCACGGTAGACCCTGCCGCCGTCGGGAACGCTCGTGATGAGGACCTCCGTGGGCGAGGCGGCGTTGGCGAGGAAGCCGTTCACGCGGTCGAAGGGGAGGGCGAGGTTGAAGTTGAAGCCGAAGAGCTTGGCCGTGACGACGCCGACCACCCTGCCGTCCTTGTCGAGCACCGGTCCTCCCGAGTTGCCCGGATCCACGGCGGCGCTCAGGTCCATCATGCTCCCGAGGCCGGGGACGGTCTGCATCGCCTGGATGTTCCCGGGGGTGCTCTTGAGGCTCTGGCCCAGCGGAAAGCCGAGGACGAGGATCTCCGTCATGAGCGGCGGTATTTCGCCGCTCCTCAGGGCGAGAGCGGGCGACAGGGGCGTTTTGACGTCGATGACGGCGAGGTCGATGGCGTCCGAGAGGGTTTCGATATCGGCCTTGTATTTTTTATCGGGCGTGGCCGATTGGGGGAAGCTGACTTCTATGGTCACGGCGGGATTATTGGAGGCGGCGGCCACAACGTGCGCGTTGGTGAGGATCTTGCCCGCCTGATCGAGGATGAAGCCCGAGCCTGAGGAGACTTGCTGGCCGGATGACATGATTTCGATCTTGCAGACCGCTTGGGAGTGCTTTTTGACGACTTCCGGCCATTCGAGGGCGGGTAGCGCGGCCGTAACGGCGAGAGCGGCTACCGAAGCGATGATCGCTTTGAATTTCATTTGAACTAGATCATATCGCGCCAGGGGATACGTGTCAAAGGAGTCCGCGCCCCCTTCACAATCCTATAAGGAAGGGAGTATAGTACGCCTCGTCCGGCGACGTCCTCGGGCGCCCCGCCGGCGCGAATCTCCATTTTTCTTCCTATAAAGGACTTACCCATGGCTGATAGCACGAAGAAGGTCATGATCGACGGCAACACGGCCGCGGCTCACGTAGCCCATGCCCTGTCCGAGGTCATCGCGATCTATCCCATCACTCCCTCGTCCAACATGGGCGAGCTCGCCGACGAGTACTCGGCGCAGGGACGGAAAAACGTCTGGGGCACGGTGCCCAAGGTCGTCGAGCTCCAGTCCGAGGCCGGCGCCGCCGGCGCGGTCCACGGCTCCCTCAGCTCCGGCGCCCTGACCACCACCTTCACGGCCTCCCAGGGCCTCCTCCTCATGATCCCCAATATGTACAAGATCGCGGGCGAGTGCACCTCGACCGTGTTCCACATCGCGGCGCGCGCCATCGCCGCGCACGCCCTCTCCATCTACGGCGACCACCAGGACGTGATGGCCGCGCGCGCCACCGGCTGGGCCATGCTCTCCTCCGCCAACGTGCAGGAGGCCATGGACATGGCCCTCATCGCGCACGCCGCCACCCTCGAGGCCCGCGTGCCCTTCCTCCACTTCTTCGACGGCTTCCGCACCTCCCACGAGGTTTCCAAGGTCGAGGAGCTCTCCTTCGACCAGATGCGCTCCATGATCTCCGACGACCTCGTCCGCGCGCACCGCGCCCGCGGCCTCACGCCCGAGCGGCCGGCCAGCCGCGGCACCAGCCAGAACCCCGACGGCTACTTCACCTCCCGCGAGGCCTCCAACAAGCTCTACGCCGCCGTCCCCGGCATCGTGGAGAGGACGATGGAGAAGTTCGCCAAGGCCATCGGCCGCTCCTACAGGCTCTTCGACTACGTCGGCGCCCCCGACGCCGAGCGCATCGTCATCGTCATGGGATCCGGAGCGGACGTCGCGGAGGAGACCGTCGACTACCTCGTCAAGAAGGGCGAGAAGGTCGGCGTGCTCAAGGTCCGGCTCTTCCGCCCCTTCAGCATCGAGGGCTTCATCACGGCCATCCCCTCCCCCGTGAAGTCCATCGCGGTGCTG
>CAYNQK010000106.1:0-1325 GCA_964399285.1 uncultured Spirochaetales bacterium
CCTCGATCCGGATGTCGTGGACGACATCCACAAGATCGGAGGCTCCGTCCTCGGCTCCTCCCGCGGAGAGGGCGACCGCGTCGTGGAGATCGTGGATTCCATCCAGGCGATGGGCCTAAGCCTCCTCTTCACCATCGGCGGCGACGGCACCCAGCGCGGCTCGCTCGAGATCGCCGAGGAGGCGCGGAAACGGGGCATGGAGCTCGCCGTGGTGGGCATTCCCAAGACCATAGATAACGACATCATGCACATCGACAGGACCTTCGGCTTCGAGACCGCCGTCGAGGTCGCCACGACCGCGGTGGTCGCCGCCCACACCGAGGCGCATTCCGTGATCAACGGCATCGGGCTCGTGAAGCTCATGGGCCGCGAATCGGGCTTCATCGCGGCCCACACGGCCCTCTCCTCCCACGAGGCCAATTTCGTCCTCGTCCCCGAGATACCCTTCGACCTCCAGGGCCCGAAGGGCCTCTTCGAATCCCTCGAGCGGCGCCTCGCCGAGAAGCGCCACGCGGTGATCATCGTCGCCGAGGGCGCCGGCCTCGACCTCCTCCCCGCCACGGGAGAACGCGACGCCTCGGGGAACGCCAAGCCCGCGGACATCGGGCTCTTCCTCAAGGACGCGATTTCCCGGCACTTCAAGGCCAAGGGCCTCGACGTCTCGATCAAGTACATCGACCCGAGCTACATGATCCGCTCCGCGCCCGCCAATCCCCTCGACGCCGTCTACTGCGACCGCCTCGGCGCCAACGCGGCCCACGCCGCCATGGCGGGGAAGACCGAGCTCATCATCGGATCGGTCGCGGGCGAATTCGTGCACGTGCCCACCCGCGTCGCCACCTCGGCGCGGAGGCGCGTCGATCCCGAGGGCTCCCTCTGGCGCGACGTCGTCGACTCGACGCGCCAGCCCCCGCTCATGAAGGAGACGGCCCCTTGATGGAGACGTCGCGCGTCGCGTGCTCCGCCTCCGGCTGGGTCGTCCGCTCGCGCGAATCGGGCGCGTTGCTCACGGAGGCCGAGTGGGACGCCCTCCTCCCGCTCTCTTCCAGCCGCCATGAATTCAGGTTCGAAGGCGGTTCGCGCCTCCACGTCATGGAGGTGAGCGCGCCCGAGACGCCCCTCCCCGCGCCGTCCTCCAAGCCCCAGGAGCGCGGCCTTCCCGGCTCTCCCGCCCTCCCCGAGGGGATGGAGCTCCTCCCCCTCCGCTCCTTCCTCGCGGAATCGAGCGAGCGCGAGGGACGCGCCGCCAGCAGGGCGGTGCACCTCGCCGCCTTCCGCGCGCGCACGGTATTCTGCCCCCGCTGCGCGACGAGGCTCGACCGCGC
>CAYNQK010000106.1:1335-10765 GCA_964399285.1 uncultured Spirochaetales bacterium
GCGACCGCGCGGACACGGGCGCTTCCCGCATCAGCTCATCCTGCGGACTCGAGGAATTCCCCCGCGGGAGCCCGGCCGTCATCGTCCTCGTGGAATGGAAGGGGCGCATCCTGCTCGCGCGGAACGCCCGTTTCACCGCGGGACTCCATTCCCTCGTGGCGGGCTTCGTCGAGCCCGGAGAGACCTTCGAGGAATGCGCCGCCCGCGAGCTCATGGAGGAGACCGGCGTCGAAGCCTCGGGATTCCGGTACTCGGGCTCCCAGCCCTGGCCCTTCCCCGATTCCATCATGGTCGGCTTCCGCGCGCGGGCCGAGAGGCGGGACATCAGGGTGGACGGCAAGGAGATTCTCGAGGCCGACTGGTAAGGGCCGGATTCCCTCCCGCCCATCCCGCGCCGAGGCAGCCTCGCGCGCGGCCTCATCGACGATTGGCTCGCCGAGCGCGGCTTCCAGGCCACCTGATGGAGAACCCCGCCCCCGCTTGTGCGGGAATGGCGGGCGTTCTATCCTCCCCTCATGATCCTTCCGTTGGACATCGAGACCCTCGCCTGGGGCCATGAACTGGCCGAATACCGCCTCGTCCGCGCCGAAGGCGTCAAGGCGGCGAACGGCCGTCTCCTCATCGATCCCGGCCTGCTCGAGGAGCTCTCCCGCGAGGCCCTCCATGACGTCGGGCATTTCCTCCCCGCGGGCCAGCTCGAGGCCTACGCCGCCATCGCCCGAGACCCCGCCTCGTCGGAGAACGACCGCTGGGCGGCCCTGGCCCTCCTCAAGAACGCCGCCATCGCCGCAGAAGGCGTCCTCCCCCTCTGCCAGGACACGGGCACGGCCTGGGCGCTGGCCTTCCGCGGCGAGGACGTCGAGACCGGAGGCGGCGACGCCCTCGCCCTCGCGCGCGGGGCCGTGGCCGCGTACGCCGCCGGCAACTTCCGCCGCTCGCAGGTCGCGCCCGTTTCGATGTTCGACGAGGCTGACTCGGGCGACAATTCGCCCGCGCAGGCCGAGGTCCTCTTCTCCGCTCGGCCGGGCTACCGCATCCTCTTCGGCGCCAAGGGCGGGGGCTCGGCCAACAAGACGAGGCTCCACCAGGGCACGAAGGCCCTCCTCGCCCCCGGCCCCTTCCGCTCCTTCGTCCGCGAGGCGGTGAATTCCCTCGGCACCGCGGCCTGCCCGCCCTACCACGTCTCCATGGTCGTCGGGGGCCCGTCTCCGGAGCAGAATCTCCGCGCGCTCAAGCTCTCGACGGCGGGATTCCTGGGCGGCTGGGATCGCGGCGAGGTCGCGGCGATGGGCGCGCTCCGCTCCCCCGAGTGGGAGGCGGAGATCATGGAAGCCGCGCGGGCAACGGGACTGGGCGCCCAATTCGGCGGGAAGGCCCTGGCCCTGGGCGCGGAGGCGATCAGGCTCCCGCGGCACGCGGCCTCCTGCCCCGTATCGATCGGCGTGTCCTGCAACGCGCATCGCGGCGCGCGGGCCCTCGTCGCGCGCGAGGGCGCCTTCCTCGAGCGCCTCGAGCGCGATCCCGGCCGCTTCCTCTCGGGCCTCCCGGCCTCCGCGCTGGAGGCCTCGGCGCGGAGAATCGACTTAGGATCGCCGATGACCGAGGCGCTTGAGTCCCTGCGAAAGGCGCGGGCGGGGGACATGGTCCTCCTCTCGGGTCCCGTGATCGTCGCGCGGGACGCCGCGCACGCGCGGCTCAAGGCCCTCCGCGACGAGGGAAAGCCCTTCCCGCCCTGGTTCGCGGGGAGGGCCGTGATGTACGCGGGCCCGGCCGGGCGGCCGGAGGGACGGCCCTCCGGATCCTTCGGCCCCACCACCGCCGGGAGGATGGACGACTACGTTCCGTCCTTCATGGAGGCGGGAGCCTCCCTCGTCATGATAGCGAAGGGGAACAGGTCCGAAGCCGTGCGCGCCGCCTGCGCCCGGTTCGGGGGCTGCTACCTTGGCGTCCTCGGCGGCGCGGCTGCCCTGATCGCGGATCGCCACGTCCTCGACGAGCGGGTCGTCGACTACGCAGAGCTCGGCATGGAGGCCGCGCGCCTCGTGACGCTCAGGGACCTCCCCGCCTTCGTCGTCATCGACGCTACGGGCGCCGACCTCTACGCGCCCAGAAAGCGAGGGCAGTAGCCGCGAGCGCGTGCGTGAAGGGCGGCTCGCCGAGCCCCCGCCAGAGCTCCTCCTCGCCGACCTCCTCGATCCTGCAGTCCTCGTGCTCGTCGAAGTCCGTCCTGCCCGTCGGGCTCAGGCCCTCCGCGAGGAAGACGTGGAAGCGGTTGCCCTGGATCGCGGGATTGGGCGATACCGAGCCGAGGAGGGCGACGCTCAGGGCCCGGTAGCCGGTTTCCTCCTCGAGCTCGCGGACGGCGGCCTCGCGCGGATCCTCGCCCCGTTCCACGGCGCCTCCGGGGAATTCCAGGGTCACCTCGCCCGAACCGTGCCTGAACTGCCTCACCATGAGGAAGCGGGCCCCGCCCTCGGCCCGGAGGACCGGGACGACCATCGCCCAGTCGGGGGCGTCCAGCACGTAGAACGACCCGCGCCGCCCCTCGGGCGACGTCGAGGCGAGCCTGTCCACCGCGAAAACCGGGCATTCCAGGACGCGCTCGCGCCCTTCCTCCGTCCATTCCAGGCCTTTTCCGTCCATGCCGTCCGTTCTCCTTCACATCCGACCCGTTACGGATTAGTATTGGAGCACGCGGCGGCGCGGCGGCGCAAGCGGCGGGGAGGAATGCGTACCATGAAGCGCGTGCTCGTCATCGACGAATCCGACCTCTTCCGTGAGTACCTCGAGGAAAAGCTCGAGTCCACGGGGGAGATCGAGGTCCACCAGGCGGTGAACGGGCTGGACGCCGTCGCCAAGATCCGCGGCATCGTCCCGGACCTCGTCATCGTCGACTACCACCTCACGCGCAGGTCCTGCAAGGAGGTCCTCGCCGAGAAGCGCTCCAACCCCAACACGTCCAAGGCGCCGGTCATCATCACCGCCGCCAAGCTGGACCGCGCCCGCATCATGGAGCTCCTCCAGCACGACGTCCGCAAGGTCTTCACCAAGCCCGTCAGGATCGACTCCCTCCTCTCCGTGATCTCCTCCATCCTCGCCGTCCGCTTCGACGTGGACAAGACCCCCGCGGTCCTCGAGGCCAGGGTCAACGACAACATCATATTCGTCGAGGCCTCCATGGGCATCAACCTCGACAAGGTCGAGATGCTGAGGTTCAAGATCTCGGAGCTCACGGCCCTCTACGGGATATCCGATCCGCGCGTCGTGGTCATGATGAGCGACATGCCGCTCTCCTTCGCGGACGGGCCCAACCTCGAGCGCCTCATCGACAACGTCCTCTCCGCCTCCCGCTCCCGTCCGCGGCACGTCCGCGTCCTCACGTCCAACGCCTTCGTCAGGGATTTCCTCTCGGGCCAGAAGAAGTACGAGGGGATCGAATCCTGCACGAGCCTCCAAGCCGCCCTCGACGGGCTCGTCGCTCCGGACGCGACCCCGTCCGCGGCGGGGAACCGCATGGAGCGCATCATCGCCGCGCCCGCCGAGGGCCCGCGGCCGGAGTCCTTCCAGATGCGTTTCGCCGAGGAGGCCGCGCGGGCCTTCGCCGTCGAGGACGGGAGGGAAGCGGGGAAGGGCCTCGCGGTGGCGGTCGTCGACGACGACCCGACCATCGTCGAGCTCGTCCGCACAACTTTCCAGAACATCGCCGCCTCGGTGACGGCCTTCGAGGACGGCGACCGCTTCCTCGAGACCCTGAAGGGCGGAGCGGCGTACGACATCGTGTTCCTGGACCTCGTCATGCCGAACGTCGGCGGTTTCGACGTCCTCGCCTCCATGGAGGCCTGGGACATCGACGTCCCCGTCATCGTCCTCTCGGCGGTGAGCCAGCGCGAATCGATCGTCAAGGCCTTCCAGGCCGGGGTCAAGAGCTACCTCGTGAAGCCCCTCAATCCCGCGTCCCTCGTGAAGAAGGCCGCGGAGACCCTCCGGGCGAATTTCTAAAGGAAAGGCCTTGGAAAAGCGGCAAAGCGCGGAAGCGGAAGGGGTTCGCGGGGAACGGGAGGACCGGCGCACGGGGCAGACCGACCGCCGCGCGGAGCCCGCGCGCCAATTCCTCGCCAACATGAGCCACGAGATCCGCACGCCCATCCAGACCATCATCGGGATGCTCGAGCTCCTCGAGGAGACCGGGCTCGACGGCGAGCAGGCGGAGTACCTGCGCCAGGCCAAGTTCTCCGCCGAGGTCTTGGTCTCCCTCGTGACGGACGTCCTCGACTTCTCCAAGATCGAGGCCGGTCGCCTCGAGACCGAGTCCATCGACTACGAGCTCAGGAAATGCGTGGAGCAGGCCTCGGACATGATCGCGCTCGAGGCCCACAAGAAAGGGCTGGAGCTCGTCGTGGACGTCGCGGACGATATCCCCGCGTACCTGCGCGGCGATCCCACGCGCCTCCGCCAGATCATCCTCAACCTCGCCAAGAACGCGGCCAAGTTCACGGGCAAGGGGGAGGTCTTCGTCTCCGCGCGCCGCGCGGGCGGGGCCCGCGGCGGGGAGCGCCTCGTCATCGAGGTCTCCGATACGGGGATCGGCGTCCCTGAGGAGGCCCGCGGCGACCTCTTCAAGCCCTTCCGCCAGGCGGACAGCTCCCATACCCGGAAGTACGGGGGCTCCGGGCTCGGGCTCGCCATCTCCAAGCGCCTCGCGTCCATCATGGACGGCTCGCTCTCCTACCGGCCCGGCGAGATGGAGGGATCGGTCTTCTCGCTCGACCTCCCGCTCAGGAAGGCCTCGTACGATCCCCCCGAGGAGCCGCGCCCCCTCTCGGGCCGCGTCCTCGTGGTGGACGACAGCGTCACCGCCCGCCTCGTGGAGGCTCGCCTCGCCACCTCCTTCGGCCTCGACGCCGAGAGCGTCGCCTCGGGCGAGCAGGCCCTGGAGCGGCTCGCCCGCAGGACGCGCGAGGGAAGGCCCTTCTCCGCCTGCGCCATCGACCTTTTCATGCCCGGTATGGACGGGTGGCGCCTCGCCTCGGAGATCCGCTCCGCCGCCGGCGTCTCTCCCCTCTCCCTCGTCCTCATGAGCCCGGAGGGGGCCATGGGCGCCGAGGCCAAGATGAAGCTCCTCCCCTGGTTCGACGGCTACGTGAACAAGCCCATCAAGCGCGGCGATTTCCGCGACGCCCTCTCCCGGGCGCTGGACAAGGCCGCGGGGCGCGTCCCTCCCGCGGACGAGGCCGCCGAGGTCCTCGAGGCCGTCGACGACGTCGCCGAACCGCCCCCCGCGCCCGTCCGCCCCGCCCGGCCGGCCTCGGGAAGCGCCGCGGCCGCCCGGCCCGCCATCCCCGTCCTCCTCGCGGAGGACCACGAGGTGAACCGCGCCCTCCTCAAGGCCCTCCTCGAGCGCTCGGGCTGCGCGGTCTCGGAGGCCCGCGACGGACTGGAGGCCGCGCGGATGGGCGCCGAAGGCGATTTCGCCCTCGTGTTCATGGACATCCAGATGCCCGGGATGAACGGCTACGAGGCGACGCGCGCCATCCGCGCAGCGCGCCCCGGCCTCCCCATCGTGGCGGTGACGGCGAGCGCGGAGCGCTCGGACCGCGATCGCTGCATCGAGGCGGGGATGAACGACGTCCTCGTGAAGCCCTTCAGGCGCGGCGACGTCTCCCTCATGCTCGAGTACTGGGCGGGACGGGCCGCCCTCCCCGCTGGCGTCCGCGCGGATCGGGGCGCGCCCGACGCGGAGGCGCCCGCGCCCGACGACCCCGAGGTGCTCGACTGGGCGGCCGCGGTGGAGGCCTTCCTCGGCGAGGAGGAGAAGCTCGCGTCCCTCCTCTCGGGCTTCCTGGACTCGACCCGCGGCGCCGTCCGGAGGATCGACGCGGAGATCGCCTCGGGGAACCTCGGCGCGGTGTCCATGGAAGCGCACAGGCTCAAGGGCGCCGCCTGGAACCTCCGCGCGAAGCGGCTCGGCGCCGCCGCCGAGCGGCTCGAGCTCTCCGCGTCGCGCTCCGATTCCGAGGCGGTCGAGTCCGCGGCGGAGTCCTTCAAGGAATCCTTCTTCGAATTCGCGCAGCACGCCCGGCGCTACGCCCTCGAGCGGCCCCGGTCCTGAATCCCCGATCCGCGGCTCAGCGCTTCGGCGAGGGGAGGTAGACGGAGAACGTGGCGCCCTCTCCGAGCCGCGACCGGAGGGAGATGCATCCCCCGTGCCGCTTCACGATCGAGAAGGACACCGTGAGGCCCAGGCCGGACCCGCGGCTCTTGGTGGTGAAGTAGGGATCGAAGATCCGCTGGGCGATCTCCGCCGGGATGCCCGGCCCGTCGTCCGTCACGTCGATCCGGACGTAGGCGCCCGGCGACACGGGGAGCATGTCGTCGCGCCCCACCGTCGCCTCGCGCACGGAAACGGCGACGCGCCCGGCCCTCTCCTCCGACCGGCCGTCCCCGCCGCGACCCTCTCCCGATCCCGCGGCCTCCCTCGCGTTGATGACCAGGTTCTGCAGGACCTGCTGGAGCTGCGAGGGATCGGCCATGACCACGCCGGCGCAGGGCCCCTCCTCGATCTCGAAGTCCACGCCGTAGCCCCTGAAGAGGATGGGGCAGCTCTCCTCGACCATCTTCCGCGCGGATACCCGCTGGAGCTTGAGCTCGGCCCCGCCCTTGGCTAAGAGGGAGAGCTGGCCGGTGAGCCGCTTGGCCTGCTGGACGGCCCGCTCGGCCTCCTCGAGGACGCCGCGGTTCTCCGAGCCCTCCTCCGAGCCCAGCTTGGCGAGGGATATGTTCCCGAGCACGGCCATGAGGATGTTGTTGAAGTCGTGGGCGATGCCCCCCGCGAGGAGCCCGAGCTCCTCGATCTTGCGGATCTTCTCTATCTCGCGCTCCATGGCCCTGCGCTCGGAGACGTCCGCGAAGATGAGGACGGCGCCCACGACCTTCCCCTCCTCGCTCACGATGGGGGCTCCGCGCTCGGAGATCTCGCGGAGCTCGCCGTCCTTCCGCTCGAGCCAGGAATCGAAGGCGCCCGAGACGATCTTCCGCTCGTCCAGGATCTCCCGCACGGGATCGGGGTTGGGCCGCGCCTCCCGCCCCGCGCGCACCCTGAACACGGAGCCGATGTGCCTTCCCAGGGCCTCGCGCTCGTCCCAGCCGGTGATGCGCGCAGCCATGGGATTCATGAGCGAGATCCTGCCCTCGGTGTCCGCGGCTATGACGCCCTCGCCGAGCGACCGGAGGGTCACGGAGAGCCGCTCCTTCTCCTCGAAGAGGGCGCGCTGGGCGCGTTTCATGTCCGTGATGTCGGTGCCGAATCCCAGGACGGAGCGCCCGGGGATCCCCGGCACGTCGAAGGGGGAGAGCGAGAGCTCGACGATGGCCTTCCTGCCCGTGGGCGAGCTGAAGGGGGACTCCGGGAGGAGGATGCTCTCGCCCGTGGCGATCACGTGCGCGTCGTCCTCCCGGAAGCGCCTCGCCTCTTCCGGATCGCGGTGCACCTCCCCGATCTCGAGCCCGATGATGTCCTCGTCGGGAGCGCCGTAGAATTCAGCGAGCGCCTTGTTGACGAGGATGTAGCGGCCGTTCGAGTCCCGGGCGAAGATGAACTGCGGCGCCTCGTCGAGTATGTCCCGGAGCAGGCGGCTCTTCTCCGCCAGGGATATCTCGAGCTCCTTGAGGCGCTTCTCGTCCATGGCCACAGTATCGCCCATGGAGGGGGCTTTGTGAAGGGAAGGCTCTCCCCCTTGCGGGCGGCGCGGGGGCCGGGCTAGGCTCGCCTGCATGACCCTCTGCGACTACCACGCCCACACCGCCTACTGCGACGGCGACTCCCCGCCCCGCGCCATGGCCGAGGCCGCCCTCGACAAGGGCCTCGCCGTCTTCGGGCTCTCGGGCCACGCGCCCCTCCCCTTCTCCACCGCCTGGAACATGGAAGCCGCCGACGCCCCGTCCTACCTCGCGGAGGTCCGCTCCCTCTCGCGCGAATTCGCGGGAAGCATGGAGATCCTCGTCGGCATGGAGATCGACTGGATGGGCGACTCGTGCGGTCCCGCGCGGGCGGGCGCCTGGGCCGCGGGACTGGACTACCGCATCGGCTCGGTCCACTTCGTCCGCGCCGAGGACGGATCCCTCTTCACGATAGATTCTCCCGAGGACGAGTTCGTCGCCGACCTCGCCGCCCACTGTCCCTCGGGAGGTCGCCCCCTCATCGAGGATTACTACGCCCGCGTCGCCGCCATGGCGGGAGAGGGCGGCTTCGACATCCTCGGCCACCTCGACCTTCCCAAGAAGAACAACCCGGGCGGTCGCCTCTTCGCCGAGTCGGACTCCTGGTACCGGGACGCGGTCATGCGAGCCGTGGACGCCATCGCCTCTTCGGGGATCGTGGTGGAGGTCAATACTGGCGGGATCTCGCGCAGGCGCATCGACGATCCCTACCCTTCGGCGTGGATCCTCAAGGAGCTCCGCGCCCGCGGCGTCCGCGCCGTCATCTGCTCTGACGCGCACCGGCCCGCGGACATCCTCGCGCACCGCGAGCTGGCCCTCGCCTCGCTCGAGGAGGCGGGCTACCGCGAGCTCGCGGTGCTCGAGCGCGGAGGTTGGCGCTCGGAGAGGATCTCTTGAGGAAAAAGGGGTATCGCGCGTGAGGGGGAACGAGGCCGCGGCGCCGCCCCCGAGCGGGAGGGGCGGGCCGGGTCAGCGGTTCCGGCGCTCCTCGCCCTTCTGGCACTCGATGCACATGACCGCGTAGGGTATGGCCTCGAGGCGGGCGACCGGTATCTTGCGATTGCACTTGACGCAGGTGCCGTAGCGGTCCTGCTGGATGCGCGTGAGGGCGGCGTCGATCTGCCTGAGCCGCTTGAGCTCCTGGCTCCCGACCGCCTCGATCATCTTGCGGTCGATGTCGTCCGAGGCCACGTCTGCGAAATCCTTGGGGTCCATCCCCTCGACGATGGCGCGGAAATCCGCGTTGTTCGCCATGAGGTTCTCGATGATCTCCTTCTTGAGCGCGACGAGGTTTTCCTTCATGCGCTGCGCGAACGACTCATCCATTGACGCCCCCCGGTGCCGAAAAGATGCGAAACAATGGTGGAAAGCTCTCAAAAAGTCAAGGGGGAGCGCGGCTCCCGCATAGCGGTAGTCCGGATGCTTATTCTGTAAGGCGGGGCCTGGTAGAGAAAAACGCAGCTCCGGTCAGAGCGGAGAGTACTCCGATTCCCTTCGCTGCGTTTTTCTCTACCACCCGCCGCCATTTCGGTAAAAGACATCCGGACTACCGCTCGGTCGGTGCATCCCCCTTATCCATGCACGCGATCTCCGCGGCTCCCCCTCGCTCCATAGTCCTCGCCGCACGGGGCGACGCTTCGCTCGCCCCGTAGGCTCCGGTCTACTCCGCTACCCCCACTCCGTCAGGGCGGGCCGGGGACGGGGGATTTTAGGG
>CAYNQK010000107.1:0-10679 GCA_964399285.1 uncultured Spirochaetales bacterium
CTCGCCCGGGCGCGCCGGGCGCTCGCCCGGGCGAACGGCCGTCCCGTCAAGAAGGCGCCTTGCGGTACCAATAACGGTAAAGATCGACGAAGCCCGCGGAGGCGTAGAGGCCGCGAGCGGCGGGATTGGATTCCATGACCGCGAGGTATCCGAGCTCGGCGCCGTAGGACAGGGCCTCCTCGACGAGGGCGAGGAGGAGGCGCCTCCCGAAGCCGCTTCCCCTCGCGCGCGGGGAGACGGCGAGGTCGTAGAAACCGGCCCAGAGCCCGGGGCTCGAGGTTTCTCCCGTGGTATCGAAAATTACGGATCCCGCGGCGACGGGCTCGCCATCATAAAAGAGCGTCAGGGCGCGGACCGGCACGGCGACGGCGACGAGGGTGTCCCCGTACCGCTCCGCGTCCTCGCTCCGACCGTTGAGCGAGGCGTAGGTTTCCGCCCAGGCGCGCGTGAAGCCCTCCTCGACGCGCGGCTCGACCGGAGCTTCGGGGAGGCGGCCGGAGCGGAGGAGGAGGGCGGATTCCCCGAGCCGCGCGCGTTTCACGAGCGTGGGATGGATCGTCTCGTAGCCGCGGTTACCGAGATAGGCGTCGAGGGCGGCGCACTCCGCGTCGTCGCGGAGCCGGAAGCAGGGGCGGATCGATTCGGAGCGGTACACGGTTTCGGCCTCGAGCACGCGCGCGGGATCGGCTTCCCGGGCCATGCCGCCCATGGGGTAGGCGGAATTCGAACGGTTCGAGAATCCGCGCGAAAAGCGGAGCCGCCACGATCCGAGCCATGCCTCCCGCTCGGCGGGCCATGCCCGCATCTGCATCGATTCGAAACCCTCGTGCATATCCCCTCCTTTAAGGATTCTGCCCCGCGCCGCCTGAGAGCGGCAAGGCCCCGCGCCGCCCGGGACGGGATCGTTTCCGCTTTACAGGAGGGAACGGGGATGCTTAAATCATCGTGACCGCGAGGAGGGCGCATGGGCTCGAGGCTGAGGAAATTCGGATGGGCGATGTACGATTGGGCGGACTCGTCCTTCGCCACGACGGTCATGGGCGTATTCTTCCCCGCCTTCTTCAAGGATTACTGGGCGAGCGGGCTCCCCGTCGAACGGAGCACCTTCTTCCTCGGCATTGCCAATTCCGCGGCGGGCCTCGTCGTGGCCCTCATCGCGCCGATCCTGGGCGCGATCGCGGACCGCGTATCCTCGAGGCGAGGCTTCCTCGCCTTCTTCGCGTTCATGGGCTCCCTGAGCGTCGCGGCGCTCGCCCTCGTGGGGCAGGGGCATTGGGTCGCGGCGGCCGTCCTCTTCGGCATCGGCGTCCTGGGATTCTCCGGCGCCCACACCTTCTACGACGCCCTCCTCGTGGACGTGGCGGAGGAGCGCGAGGTGGACATGGTCTCTTCGCTCGGGTACTCGCTCGGCTACGTGGGCGGCGGCCTCCTCCTCCTCGTGAACATCCTCATGTACCGGATGCCCGATAAATTCGGGATCGCGGACGGTCCGTCGGCGATAAAGATATCCTTCATCATGGTCGCTTGCTGGTGGATCCTCTTCTCCGTTCCTATCCTCGCCATCGTGAAGGAGCGCCGCGAGAAAGGGCCGGGGCTCGTCGCTGCGGCGCGCGACGGAATGGCGCGGCTCGCGTCGACCCTCAGGAAGGTCGTGTCCTTCAAGAAGGCGTTCATCTTCCTGGTCGCGTACTGGTTCTACATCGACGGCGTCGACACGGTGATCAAGATGGCCGTGGACTACGGCTCGTCCATAGGATTCGGCACGAGCCAGCTCATCGTCGCCATCCTCATGGTCCAGTTCATCGGCTTTCCCGCGGCCCTCCTCACCGGGTGGATCGCGACGAGGATCGGCGCGAGGCGGATGCTCCTCGCCTGCCTGGCCGCCTACGTCCTCATCACCGTCCTCGCGTTCTTCATGAGCGAGGTCTGGCACTTCTTCGCCCTCGCCGCGGCCGTCGGGCTCTTCCAGGGAGGGATCCAGGCGCTGAGCAGATCTTATTTCTCCAGGCTCGTCCCCAAAGGCCAGGAGGCCGAATTCTTCGGCTTCTACAACATGCTCGGAAAATTCGCGACGATCATCGGTCCGGCCCTCATGGGGATCGTGACGCTGGCCACGGGATCGAATCGCCTCGGCATCCTCTCGATCGTCGTCCTCTTCATCGCGGGCGGAGCCATCTTCCTCCGCGTCTCGGCGGAGGGGGATGCGGAGCGGAAGGCGCGGGGGTAGGGGCTATGCCGAAGGAAATCACCCACTGGATCATCGCGCTGGAAACGGCCTCGCGCCTCGGCTCGGGCGGCGAGGCGGGGAAGGCGATCGCCGATCGCACCGAGGCGTATCTCCTGGGAGCGGTCGCGCATGACGGCCCGTACTACGCGAGGAAGGATCCCCTCATGGCTCTGGCGGGAGACAGGCTCCACGGGAGAGGCGTCGACGACGCCTTCGCCTGCGTAAAGCGCGCGGTGACGACGCGCCGGGCCGGCGACGGGATAAAGCCGCCGCCATCCGCCATCGCGTTCGCGGCGGGCGCGCTCACGCACATCGCCGCGGATATCGTCTTCCATCCCGCGGTATTCTACTTCACGGGCTTCCCGTCCCATCCGGACAGGCGGATCGCCGATTCCTACATGTACCGGCACTGGGGCTTCGAGGCCGCGCTCGACATGCATTACCTCTCGGAGCGGGGGAAGGGATCTCCGCGGAAGACGGCGCGGCTGTATCGCCACGCGCTGAAGCGGGATGACGCCGACGAGCTCCTCGAAGCGATCGCGCGCTTCTACGCCACGGGAGGGGAAACGCCTTCCGTGAAAGCCGCGGACGCGGTGATGCGCGGAGCGGGGCGGACGCAGGGGCTCTTCGGAATCGCGCCGCTCAGGCTTCTAGCGAAGATCCTGAACGCGCCCCAGGCGGGAAAGAACGCGGACGCGAGCGCGGCGTTCTACGCGAGGCGCGGTCCCTGGGAAGGGTGGATGAGCGGGGAGAAGCCCTTCAAGGATCCCGTGACGGGAGAGGACGGGATCTTCGAGGTCGGAGCGTGCTTCGACAGCGCGGTAAATACCGCTCTCGGATTCATGCGCCGCCTCGAATCGTCGCTGTCCGGAGACGCGCGCGCGTTTCCCCTTCCGGGTCCCTGTCTCGATACCGGCATGCCCCTCGACGACGGGCGCATCATGCGCCATTGCGACCCCCGCCTTCTCGGCGGGGCTTAGCGGCCGTGAGCGAGCGGGTGAACGATTCGACGACCGGAAGGGCCTGAATCAATCGTCCGGCTTCCTGAAAACCGAGAGCGATCGGCCGTCGTCGGCTATCGGCTCCAATCCGGCGAGGCGCGCGAGGACGGCAAGGCAACGCGAGTCCATGAACGAGACGTGCGTGACGTGCTCGCGGTACCACCTCCGAATGAAGGATTCGGGTTCACTCGGCCTGAATCGGGTGGATTACGCCAGCACGCCCCGCGCGCGACGAGGGAAGCCGCGTCGCGCAGGGCCGCGAGGGGGGATGCGCAGTGCTCGAGGACCTCGTGGAGGAGGACCGCGCCGTACGGGCCGCGGATTCCGGCGCGGTCAGGCATGAAGAAGGGGTCCCAGGAGGAAACCTCGTAGCCGCGCTCCGCGAGGAGCCCCGCGAGGGCGGGTTCGGGGCCCGAGCCGTAATCGAGGACGCGGGCGGGAGCGGCCACGCGGCCCGGAAGCGCGAAGTCCAGGAAGGCCGAGAGGACGGATCGATACCCCGGATCGCCTAGCGCGTTCCGATGAAGGAGATAGCGCGCCCGCTGGGACGGCTCGTCTACGATGAACGCCGGGTCGATGATGAGGAGAAGGCAGGAAGGGCATTCGAAGTACGTCCTCCCTCGCTTGTCCGGGCCCGCCCACGGAGCGCTTCCCCGGAGGCCGAGGGGCGCGGCGCAGGCCGGACAGCGGGAACGCCGATCGTCATCCATGTGTGGAGGGTACCCGGCCGCTCTTTTCCGGTCAACGCCGGGCCGCCGGACGCTGGATTTTCCCGCCCGGTAAGAGTACATTCATTCGCATGGAAACCATCAAATATTTCCCGGGCATCTCGCCGAGAGCCTGGGAACACCCGGCCGATCGGGCGGCGCTCAACGCGTTGAAGGCCATCCCCGGCGCGGACGTCCTCGTGCGGAAATTCGTCGGTCTCACCCAGGAGAAGTCGATCAAGCTCATCATGCTCGCGAGCGCGGCCCGGGTGACGGATAAGCAATTCCCCAAGGTCAACGCCATCCTGGGGAAGGCCATGGAGGTCCTCGACGTCAAGGATAGGCCGGACGTCTACGTGTCGCAGAGCCCCTTCTTCAACGCTGGCGCGTACGGCGTGGACAGGCCTTTTATCCTGCTCAACTCGGCCCTCCTCGATATCCTGGACGACGCGGAGCTCACCTACGTGGTGGGCCACGAGCTCGGGCACGTCCTCTCGGGCCACGCCCTCTACAAGACGATCCTCTGGTATCTCATGAACATATCCTCAGTCGCCCTGTCGCAGTTCCCCCTCGCCAACATCATCCTCTACGGAGTCCTGATCGCCCTCCACGAGTGGGACCGGAAGAGCGAGCTTTCCGCGGACCGAGCGGGCATGATGTGCGTGCAGGACGGGAAGAGCGCCTATACGGCCCTCATGAAGAGCGCGGGCGGCAGGCACGTCGAGGAAATGGACATGAACGAGTTCTTCAAGCAGGCCGCCGAGTACGACGGAGCCGGAGACGCCCTCGATTCGATCTACAAATTCCTCAATACGATAGGCCAGTCCCATCCCTTCCCCGTAGTCAGGCTCGCGGAGCTCAAGACCTGGGAGAATTCGGGGTACCAGGACATACTGAACGGCAAATACCCGCGGAAGGGCTCCGACGAGAGCGACATCGGTTCGGATTTCCAGGACGCCGCCAGGCAGTACAAGGAGGACATGCGCCGTTCGGAGGACCCTCTCGCCGGGCTCGCGGGCAACGTGGCGTCGGGCGCCGAGGAGCTCATCAAGAACATGGACAAGGCGCGGAAGCAAGTGGAGGATTTCCTCACGGGGCTTTTCTCTCCCCGGAATTGAGGAGGGGAGCGGCCTTCGGGCCGCTCCTTGACACTCCGATCCGGATCCTGTTAATGTCTTTCCCGTTCGAGTCTTAGCCCCGCGTCAGGGGCGGCCCTCGCGGCGGCATAGCTCAGTTGGTAGAGCAAACGGCTCATAACCGTTAGGTCAGTGGTTCAATCCCACTTGCCGCTATGAATCCCCTTACAGCTTGAATTGGTTCCGCCCGGCGATGCCCGAGGCTTGACCTTTCGCCGACCTTCGGTTAACCATTCATTTCTGATGGTTAACCGAAGGCAGAGCCCCCGCGCCCTCATCCTCTCGACCCTGCGATCCTCGAACGGGCCCGTATCGGGCGACCGCTTGGGCGAAGAGCTCGGCGTGAGCCGCGTGGCCGTGCATAAGCACGTGGAGCGGCTCAGGCAGGCGGGATACGGCGTGAGATCGGACAGGGCCGGATACCTCCTCGAAGATGGCGGCGACTTCCTCTACCCCTGGGAGATCCCCTCGCGGGAGGCCGAGATCGAATACCACGAGGGCCTCCCTTCCACCATGGATCGCGCCCTCGGGATAGCGATCGCTTCGCCCGGGGCGGAACGCGTCGTGATAGCGGAAACGCAGACGGCGGGGAGGGGGCGGCGCGACCGCGTCTGGGAGTCCCGTCCCGGCGGACTCTTCTTCACCATGCTCTTTCCGGGGGAGGGAATCTTGCGGAGAGACCGTGACGCGAAGGACGAAGAATTCGGGAAGGCGGGGCGACGGTCGATCGCGCGCGCGACCATGGCGGCCTCCATAGCCCTCTGCGAGGCGGTACGCGACGTCGCCTCGGTGGAGGCCTGGCTCCAGTGGCCGAACGATCTCTACGCGGGAGGACGGAAGCTCGGGGGCGTTCTCGTGGAGATCGCGGGGAATCCCGAATCCCCGCGCGCGATCGCAGTCGGCGTCGGGCTCAACGCGAGGAACAGGGTTCCTGAACGCGCGACGAGCCTCCAGAAGCTCGGCTCGAAGGTACCGCGCGCGAAGATCCTCGAGCGCTTCCTCGAGGGCTTCGGCGAAATGGAACGGTCTACGCGCGACCTCGCTCCTTTCTGGAACGACCGCTTCATAGGGACGGGAGCCCGGGTCGCGGGACGGAACGGAGAGAAGCTCGGCGAGGCCGAGGGCATAGACGAGGAAGGGCGCATCGTAGTCCAGGGCGGTCGCGGCGGGCGCGCCTACGCCCCGTCGGAAGCACGCCTCGAAGGAAAAGGAGATCCCGCATGACGAGTTCGCGCATCCCGGTGAAAGCGGCGATCGCCGCGGTATTCTCGGCGCTCATCGCCGCTTCGGCGTTTTTTCCGATACCGGTGCCGGGGAGTCCCGTGCCCGTGAGCCTCCAGAATCTCTTCGTGATGCTCGCGGCCCTCCTCCTCGGGCCTGTCTGGGGTTCCGCCGCGGTGGCGCTCTACCTCGGCATGGGAGCCCTCGGGCTTCCGGTGTTCTCGGGCGGCAACGGAGGGCTCGCGCGCTTCGCAGCTCCCACGGGAGGCTTCCTCCTCGGATTCCTCGCCGCGGCGCCTGTCGCCGGGTTCATCGGGGGCAATGGAAAGAGGAAGCCCTGGCGGAGCGGCCTCGCTTCCATCGCCGCGGTCCTCGTCATTTACGCGGTCGGGCTTCCCCTCTTGAGGCGCGCGATCCATGACGAGGGATGGATGAAGACCCTGTCGCTGGGCTTCTTCCCCTACATAGGATGGGACGCCCTCAAGGCCGTCGTGGCGGCGGGGGTCGCCCAGACCCTCGGACCCTGGCTCGAGGAGCGGCTCAGTGAGCGCGAAGACTGAGATACTCGCCGCCCTCGGCCTGACCCATCGCTTCAGGGACGGGAGCATGGGGCTCGCCGCGGTGGACCTCTCGATACGGGAAGGCGATTGCCTCCTCCTCGCGGGAAGGAACGGAGCGGGGAAGAGCCTCCTCTCGCTCAGGCTCGCCGGCCTCCGGAAGGTCCAGGAGGGGCGGATCTCGTACCGCGGGAATTCCTCTCCGGCCCGGCCGGCGGACTTGCGTAAGCGAGTGGGGATCGTGCTCCAGGACGCGCAGACCCAGGTCATCGGGCAGACCCTCCTCGAGGACGCGGCCTTCGGCCCCGCCAGCATGCGCCTCCCCAGGGAGGAATGCGAGAGGCGCGCGAGGGAGGCGCTCGAGCGCGTATCCCTGGGGAACCTATCCGATCGCAATCCATCGACCCTCTCGGGAGGGGAGCTCCGGCGGCTCGCGGTCGCGGGACTCATCGCCATGGGGCACGAGATCCTCATCCTGGATGAGCCCTTCGCCAACCTCGATTACCCTTCCATCAAGTCAGTGCTCTCGACCATCGAGGATCTCAGGTCGGGCGGCGCCACGATCGTGGTCCTCACGCACGAGATCGAGAAGGTGCTCGCCCACGCGAACCGCATCGCGATCATGGAGAAGGGGAGGATCGCCTTCGACGGCGACCCCGACGCGCTCTCAGGCCGGGACTTCGAGGCCTTCGGACTCCACGATCCCTTCAGGCTGAGGACCAGGAGGAGCGAGCTCTCCTGGCTCGCGCCGTGAGCGGCGGCTTACGGGCCCTCGAGTACGAGGCCCTCCCCGGACCGCTCAGGGACGTCCATCCGCTCGCGAAGGCGACCGGCCTCCTCGCGCTCTCCCTCCTCTCGGCGAGGGCCGGCTCGGCCTCGCTCGCCGCTTCGGCTTCGTTCGCCGTCGCGGGAGCCCTCCTTTCCGGGCTGAGGCTCAGGGACTTCATCGCGGACGGGGCCTTCCTCGTCTGGACGGCCCTCGTCCTCCTCCCCGCGCGCGTCCTCCTTCCGGGCGACGGGAGGATTCTCGCCCTCTCCGCCGTTCCGCGGGCGCTCATGGACATGGCGCGCCTTCTCGCGGCCTTCGTCCACGCGGAGGTCTTCTACAAGACCACGGAGCTGTCCGCCCTCTCCGACGCCGTTTCGGGGCTCTGGCGGAAGCTGAGCCGCAGGAAGGAGGCGGATCCCGGCATCTACGCGGGGATAGCCCTCCTCTCCCTTCCCAGGGCCCTTTCCCGGATCGGACAGGTCCTGGACGCGGCCCGGTCGAGGGGCTACGGCGCCAAGGCGCCGCCCCTCCGTTCCCTCGCTTCCCTCGCCTCGGCCATGACGCGGACCTGCCTCGACGACGCGTTCCGGCGGCTCGACGCCCTCGACGCGCGGTCCTACGATCCAGGAAGGACCCTCAGGACGGGAGCCTGGGGCGCCGCGGAGGCCGCCTGCGCGGGAATTCCCGCGCTCGCCCTCGCGCTGGCGGTCCTCCTGGGCGTATAATCCTTATTGGGCCCTTTCTCCCGGGAATATAGGCTCAACCGCGGCCTCCGCCCGCCCGAAAATGAAGCGAGAGGCCTAAGTGGAACGGGAAAACGACGTCTTAGGATCGGGGTTCGACGTGGACAAGCTCGAAGCGATCATCATCGACGAGGCCGAGAGGCGGGGCGACCGCCTCTACAGGATCATCCTCACGCCGGCGGAGTCCGCTTTCTTCCCGCGGGAGCGGATATCCATCGACGTCGCCCGGATGGAATCCTCGTTCAACGTGGTGAGGGTCTGCCCCGAGCCCGGGGAGCTCCCGCGCTCGGCCGCTCCCGGGGACTTCCCCGGCAGGATCGCGTTCTTCATCACCACCATGCTTCCATTCGAGCGGGCCGCCGCGCTGGCGGCCTCCCGCCTCAACGGCGCCGTGGACATAGCCGAGATCCCCTTCTCCTCCTGGGAAGACGAGAAGGAGCGCTGGTGCGCCGAGGCGGTGGCCGCGCCGAGCGGACGGAAGGACGCGGCGAAGGCCGATATGGCGCTCCTCGTGCTCTCGTACAAGATCCTCCGCTACGACATGGGGCGGATCCTCGAGGCCGTGAAGCCGGGCGCCGGCGCGGAGGCCAGGGCTTCCATGTCGAGGTTCGAGTCGCGCCTCGCCTCGAGCCAGGCGATGAGAATTCCCTTCCTCGCGTACAAGCTGGACGGGCTTCTCCACCTCGTGCCGCGCTTCATGGTGCGGGGCTTCTACTTCACCGAGAACGGGAAGCGATCCTCGGCGATCCTGGGCGAGGGCGAGGCCCGAGCCGCGGACGACCATGAGACGCGTACCGACGGACTCAAGCGATTCGGCATTCTGCTGGAAGGCGAGGACGGCGAGCGCTTCGGCTCGACGGGGGCGGACAGGCTCGTGTCGTACGGAGAATTGTCGCTCGGGGAGATCGAAATCACGGGAAGGGCATCGAAGGGGGTCTTCGAAGTGGAGGCGCGCGGCGAACGCGCGCGGCTCCTCCTCCCCGAAACCCCCGTCTGAGACGGCCGCGCTTACTCGATGGCGGCCAGGAATTTCACGCAGGCGTTCCGCGTGGCCGCCTTGAGGTCCTCGGCGAGCACGAGGGGATCGTAGACTCCGGCGACGACGGGAATGTTCGCGTCGCCCATGGCCTCGTAGGAATCCATGAAGACGACCTTGCCTTCCGCGTTCACCACCGTGATATTGAGGATGACCTTCGCCGTCATGGCTCCGCTCTTCCCGATGCCGGACATCATGGTCTTCTCGAACTCGAAAGACGCGAAGATGAAGCCGTTCGATCCGATCTCGGCGTTGAGGCCGGAAAAGAGCCGCTTGTCGTTCATCTGAACGAACTTGTAGCCTTGCGGCTTCAAGGATGAGACGCCGACGAGCGGTTCGTCCCTGGCGCCGGCGTAACTGTCCGATCCGACGACCTCTTCCTTCGCGACGGCCTTGACCGCTCCGGACGAGGAGAGCCCCTCCTCGAGGAGCTTACCCGCCTGCTCGATGACGGCGTCGGCCCGAGCGAGGATGGCCGAGGCAGCGGGATCGACCTTCTTGCCCTCGTTGGAGAGGAGATTCGCGACTCCCTTGAGGAGCCCGCCCGAGCTCTCCCCGTCCTCTTCGTTCTTGTCTTCGGACCATTCTATGTCGCTATTGGAGGTCACCGAGACCAGGGCGACCGTGGACATGGACTTGAGGACTGAGGGATCGCTCAAGGAGACGCAGCCAGAGAGGGCGAGCGCGGAAAGCCCGAGGGCCGAGAGGGCGAGCGCTGGTAAAGGCGATTTCATCATGGTTCCTCCGGATTAATCGATGGCCTTCACGGAAGGCCCGTACAGGATAGCCCGGAGGGAACGGCTTTTCAAGCGCGCGACGTCAATCCCGGTTCGCCTCGAACACCCGGCCGAATTCGTCCTGGAGGCCGAGGAATATCTCGACGAGGCGAGGATCGAAGTGGCTCCTGGACCAGTCGCGGATCTTGGCGACCGCGACCTCGTGGGAGTAAGCGGGCTTGTAGGAACGCTTCATCCTCAGGGCGTCGTAGACGTCCGCGATGGAGACGATGCGGGCGGCGAGGGGGATCATCTCGCCCTGGAGCTTGTAGGGATAGCCGTTCCCGTCCCACATCTCGTGGTGGGAGAGGGCGATGTGCTTGGCGATGGGATTGGGGTAGGTGGAGAGGATGTACGCGCCGTTGATCGTGTGCTCGCGCATGATGGACCATTCCCAGGGGGTGAGGGGGCCCGACTTGTTGAGGATGTCGTCCGGGGTGCCGATCTTGCCGACGTCGTGCATGGCCGCCAGGAAGCCGATGTCGTCGAGGAAGTCCTGGTCCACG
>CAYNQK010000108.1:0-10390 GCA_964399285.1 uncultured Spirochaetales bacterium
GTCCGCGAAAGCGGATACAGAACCCGGCTTACAGATCCGCCGCCTTTTTTCTTTCATTCGGTTTCAATTGACTGCTTCCCGTAAAAATGGTACATCCTTCCCAAGGCCATGAGCTCACTCCGCTTCCAAGATCATCCCCGTCGCGGCGCGTTCCGCCCGCGCTCGCTCCTCGTTCCCTTGCTCATGGCGTCCCTCGTCCTCCTCGTCGGCGCGGCCATCCTCGTGACGGCCCTCGCGGCGAGGGCTACCGGCGGGGATTCCCCCATGAGGGCCAAGCGACTCATCACCGCCCAATGGAAAGAGCGCTCCTACGCGGAGGTCCTCGCGTCCTGCACGGCCCGCCTCGAGCGCTCCCCGCTCGACCCCTTCTACCTGACCTTCGGCGGCTTCGCCGCCTTCTACCTGGGCTCGGCACAGGCCTCCGACGAGGCGAGCATCGGGTACCTCCGCCAGTCCGTCGCCCTCCTCAGGAAGGCCCTCGTTCTCAAGCGGCCCCGGTATCCGGGCGAGATCCGCTACGTCCTCGGGAAGGCCTATTTCCTCCTCGGGTACTACTACCTCGACGCCTCCGCGCGATTCCTCGAGGAATCCAAGGAATTCGGCTATAAAGCCGAGGATGTGGACGAATACCTCGCCATGGCGTATTATCACCTCGGCATGACCGACAAGGCCGTGTCCGTTTTCGAGGAGGCCCTCGGGCGCTCGCCCACGGACGCCCTCTACGTCACGGCGGCCATGGCCATGATGAAAGCCGGCAGGAACGACAAGGCCGCCGAATACCTCACCGAGGCTATCGGCATGACGTCCGACGTGGCGGTGGAGCAGCAGGCCCGCTTTCTCCTCTCCGAGATGCGCATCGCGGAGAAGCGGTTCCTCGACGCCGAGGAGCAGCTCTCCATCGTCCTTTCCGAGGATCCCGAATCGGCCGAGGCGCTCTACAGGCTCGGCCTTCTGTACGAGGCCATGGGCGACCAGGCCAAGGCGCGCTCCCAGTGGAGGAAGGCCATCAAGGCCGATCCCGGCCACCAGGGCGCCCGCCTCAAACTGAATTGACGCGAAGCTCAGGCTTCTTGGAGGAAACGAGATGGGTCTCGACGGCATCTTCAACGCGTTCTCGCTGGATATAGGCATAGACCTCGGCACCTGCAACACCCTCATCTACGTGCGCAACCGCGGGATCGTGGTGAACGAGCCTTCCGTGGTGGCGGTCGAGCGCGGAACGAAACGCGTGGTGGCCGTGGGCTCCGAGGCCAAGCGCATGCTCTGGAAGACCCCCGGGGACATCGTCGCCATCCGCCCCCTCCGGGACGGCGTCATCGCCGACCTCGAGACCACCGAGAAGATGATCCGCTACTTCATCTACAAGGTCCTCCCGCGCAGGTGGCTCGTTAAGCCCCGCATGGTCATAGGAGTTCCCTCCTGCATCACCGAGGTCGAGCGCCGGGCGGTGGAGGAGAGCGCCTACAAGGCCGGCGCCCGGGACGTCAAGGTCATCGAGGAGTCGCTGGCCGCCGCCATCGGCGCCGACATCCCCATCCACGAGCCCGCCGGGCACATGGTCTGCGATATCGGCGGCGGCACCACGGAGATCTCCGTCATCTCCCTCGGGGGCATGGTGGTGACGAACGCCATCCGCCTGGGCGGCGACGAATTCGACGAGGCCATCATCAAGCACGTCCGCAACGTCCACAACCTCATCATCGGGGAGCAGACTTCCGAGCGCCTCAAGATGGAGATCGGCAACGCGTCCCCGGACAAGACCATCGAGAAGGTCGAGATCAAGGGCACGGACGCCATCACCGGCCTCCCGAGGCGGCTCGAGATCGACTCCGTCGAGGTCAGGGAGGCCCTCCAGGACCCCATCAACCAGATCATCGACGAGATCAAGAAGACCCTCGGCCAGACCCCGCCCGAGCTCGCCGCCGACATCGTGGAGCGGGGCATCGTCATGACGGGCGGCGGATCCCTCCTCAAGGGCCTCCCGCGCCTCATAGCCAAGGAAACCGGCGTACCGGTCATCCTCGCGGAGCGGCCGCTCGACTGCGTCGCGCTCGGCGCCGGGAAGTACTTCGAGCTCGCGAAGGGGCCGGACCACGCGAGGTCGGTGTACGACAACCTGAACGCGTGAGCCGGTGAGGGGAATGGGCGCCAAGGGGAACCTGATCGCGAGGCACCGCAAGGTCGCCGTCCTCATCTTCCTCGTCGCCGTGAGCCTCGTCATGCTCCTCCTCTCCACCCGCAGCCTCACGGGCCTTCCCGAACGCATCGGGCTCTCGGTCTCCTACGTCTTCCAGCGCGGCTTCGACGCGGTGTCGGGGTTCTTCTCGGACACGGTGGCATCCATCTCCGAGCTCCGGCGCCTCAAGGAGAACTATTCCGAGGCCATCGAGAAGCTCGAGCAGTACGAGAAGATCGAGCGCGGCCTCGCGGAGACCCAGGAGGAGAACCGCCGCCTCAAGGAGCAGCTCGGCTTCGCCGCGGACGCGTCCTACCGGAAGCTCGCGGCGCGCATAATCGCCAAGGACCCGTCGAACCTCCACACGACCATCGTCATAGACAAGGGCGTGAAGGACGGCATGCGCAAGAACCTCCCCGTCATCGCCTACCAGGGCGGCATGCAGGGGCTCGTGGGGAGGATCACCGAGGTCGGCATGCGCTCGTCCATCGTGCTCCCGCTCACCGACGCCTCGAGCAACGTGGCGGCCAGGCTCGAGCGCGGCCGCTACGAGGGCCTCGCGACGGGGCTGGGCGATCCCGACAATCCCGTCGTCCTCCGCTACGTCAAGAAGCTCGCGAGGGACGACATCCAGTTCGGCGACCTCGGCGTGACGAGCGGCATGTGGCGCACCTACCCTCCGGGGGTGGCCCTCGGCAGGATCGGGAAGGCCGTCGAGGCCGAGTACAAGACCTCCATCGAGTACGCGCTCGAGCCCGTGATCGACTTCTCCCGCCTCGAGTACGTCTTCGTGGTTTTCATGGACGGGGAAGCGTCCGAATTCGGGGTAGGGCAATGATAAGAAGCATCGCCTGGACCACCGCCCTCATGGCGCTCCTCGCGTACATGCAATCCACCATCATGCAGCGCATCGCGGTCTTCGGCGTCGTGCCGGACGCGGCCCTCGTGGTCCTCGTCTTCTGCTCCATCAGGAACGGCAGCATGGAGGGGCAGATCTCGGGATTCCTCTCGGGGCTCGCCTTCGATCCCATCTCGGGAGCGCCCCTCGGATTCAACGTCCTCATCCGGACGGCGATCGGGCACCTCTACGGCGTCTTCCACCAGAAGTTCTTCATTGACGCCTTCGTGGGCCCCTTCGTCCTCCTCTTCACCGCGACCCTGCTCAAGGCCGGGCTCGGCGCCCTCCTGGGGCTCGCCTTCCCGGGCTCCATCGCGCTCCACGCGGCGATGGGAAGGGGGATACTCCTCGAGGCCCTCTACAACTCCCTGATAGCCATCCCCATCTTCCTCATCCTCGGCCTCCTCAAGGGCCTCTTCCTCACCGAGGGCCGCAAGCGGTGATGCTGGACGGCGCCGCGTCCGACGACGCGTCCGGCGACGCGTCCCGCGCGAGGATCAGGGCCCTCGAGGCCATCGTCGTCGCCATTTTCGCGCTCTTCGCGCTGAGGCTGTTCTATCTCCAGGTCGTGAAGGGAAAGGATTTCAAGCAGAAGGCGCTCTCGGGCACCCAGCGCGTCACGGTCATCCCCTCCCAACGCGGCGAGATCTACGACAGGCACAACAACGTCCCCCTCGTCATCAACTCCGATTCCTTCGCCGTCGACGTCATCCCCGCGGCCATCCCCGCGGACCGACGCGAGACGGTCCTGGCCAAGCTCGCGTCCTTCCTGGACCTGAGCGTCGAGGAGCTCAAGGCCAAGACCCCGAAGGCCTACTACCATCCGATAGAGGTGAAGGACAACCTCTCCTACGAGGAGGTCGTCCGCATCGCCGAACTCCAGGACGAATTCCCCGGCGTCGCCTGGAGGGAGAAGCCGATGAGGAACTACCTCGAGTCCGGCTCCATCTCCCACGTCATCGGCTACGTCGGCGACATCACCAAGGAGGAGCTCCAGGTCCGCTACAACCGCGGATACAAGACGGGCGACATCATCGGCAAGCTCGGCGTGGAATCGCAGTACGACGAGCTCCTCAGGGGATCCGACGGGCGCGAGTACAAGACGGTCGACGTCCGCGGCAAGCGCATCGTCAACGCCGTCTCGAGCGTGGAGAAGCCCGTCGCCGGCAAGAACCTCGTCCTCACCATCGACCGGAGCATCCAGACCCTCGCGGAGAAGGCCCTCGGCGAGCGCGTGGGGGCCGTCGTCGTCCTCAAGCCCTCGTCCGGCGAGGTCCTCGCCATGGTCTCCTATCCTTATTATTCGCCCAACCTCTTCCAGTCCGAGGGGGGAGGGAAGGAGTACAGGCGGCTCATCGAGGATACCAACACGCCCCTCCTCAACAGGGCCATCCAGTCGCGCTATCCGCCGGCCTCCACGTTCAAGATCGTCATGGACGCCGCCATACGGAACGAGAAGGCCGTGGATCCCGCGAAGAAGATCAACTGCGTGGGCGAAATGACCTACGGCGACAGGCTCTTCCGCTGCCACATCCGCCGCCCGGGCCACGGATGGCTCGACCTCAGGAACGGCCTCACCCAGTCCTGCGACGTCTACTTCTGGACGGTCGCCAAGGACAACCTCGGCATCGAGACGATCGTCGAGTACGCGAAGGACTTTTCCCTGGCGGCCCCCACCGGCATCGACCTCCCCGGAGAGGTCTCCGGGTTCATCCCGACGCCCCAATGGAAGGAGCGGCGCTTCCACGAGAAATGGCTGGGCGGCGACACACTCAACACCGCGATCGGCCAGGGCTACGTCCTCGTGACGCCCATCGAGATCGCCAACATGGTCGCCCTCGTCGTCAACGGTGGAACGGTATATAAGCCGCGCATCCTCAAGGAAGTGCGCGATCCCGTCTCGGGGGCCCTCATCTCGACCACGGAGCGGGAAGTCCTCGCCAGATCCCGCGTCGCTCCCGAGGTGTTCGCGGATCTCCGAGCGGACATGCGGAGCGTCGTGCAGCACGGCACCACGAGCTCCTTCCTGGACCTCAAGGCCGTCCAGGTGGCGGGCAAGACGGGCACGGGCGAGGTGGGATCGCAGGACAGGTGGCATTCATGGTTCGCCGCCTACGCTCCCTACGACTTCAAATCGCCCGAGGAGGCCATCGTCGTCTGCGTCCTCGTCGAGGCCGTTAATCCCTGGGAGTGGTGGGCCCCGTTCGCGACGGCCATCATTTACCAGGGAATCTTCGGCAACATGACCTACGACGAGGCCGTCGTGAAGCTCGGCCTCGCGGGCAGGGCGGCGCCGCACAGGGAGCGCATGGAATGATCAGCGAGAAACCGCAGCCCAAGGTCGATTTCGACATCGCCCTCTTCGGATGCACGCTCGGCCTCATGCTCATCGGGATCCTCTTCATCTTCTCGTCGGGCATGTCCGTGGACGGCCTCCTCGTTTCCAAGGAATTCGCCAAGCAGATCGTCTGGGCCACGCTCGGCGCCGGCCTCCTCGTCCTCTTCTCCCTCATCGACTACTCGCGCCTCAGGGACTACTCGCTCTACGTGTACCTCTTCTTCATCGCGATCCTCCTCTACACGCGCTTATTCGGCCGCGTGGTGAACGGCGCCCGTTCCTGGATCGGCATCGGCGACGCGGGCATCCAGCCCAGCGAGTTCATGAAGATCGCCACCATCCTCTTCCTCGCCCGATACCTCGACGACTCCCGTCGCTCCGCGAAGCCGCTCACGCGATTCCTCATCGCCATGGGGATCGCCTTCCTTCCCATGGGACTCATCCTCATCCAGCCGGACTTCGGGACGTCCCTCGTGTTCATCCCGATCCTCCTCTCGATGTGCCTCGTCGGAGGCATTAGGCTCCATTACATCCTCTACCTCCTCGCGACGGGATCCATAGCCATAGGCCTCGTCCTGGCCCCGCTGCTCAAGCAGTACTCGTCGGGGGCGGCAGGACTGGAAATGACTTCGATAATGGATCCCCGCGTCTCCCTCCTGTTCCTGGCCGCCTGCGCGCTCATACTCGGCCTCGCCGTTGCCGGTTACCTCATTTTCAAGAAACGCTACTACTACTGGATCGCCTATGCGTCATCGAGCCTCTTCCTCGGCGTCGGGGGCTCCCTCTTAGGCTCGAGGGTCCTGAAGCCGTACCAGATGGCCCGGCTCATCGTCTTCGTGGATCCCTACATCGACAAGTACGGCTCCGGATGGAACATCATCCAGTCCATGACCGCGATCGGCTCGGGCGGATTCTTCGGAAAGGGCTTCCTCAGGGGCACGCAGAGCCATTACCGCTATCTTCCCCAGCAGAGCACCGACTTCATCTTCTCCATCATTTCCGAGGAGCTCGGCTTCCTGGGCTCGCTCGCCGTCTTCGTCCTCTTCCTCGTCGTCATCTGGAGGTGCTTCTACGTCGTGAAGAACGTGCACGACGGGAACGGCGCGCTCCTCGCCTCGGGCGTGCTCGCCATGATCGCCTTCCACTTCATGATCAACGTCGGCATGGCCATGGGCATCATGCCCATCACGGGCATCCCGCTCTTCTTCCTCTCCTACGGCGGCTCCTCGCTCTGGGCCGCCCTCATCGGCATCGGCCTCGTCCTCTCGGTGTACGCCCGGAGATTCAGGCATTGATCCGCCGAGTCGATCCCGAGAAGGACCTCCTCCCCGGCCTTCTCGGCGTCGAGAAGCCCGCCCGCTACTCCGGCGGCGAATTCGGGTCCGTAGTCAAACCGGACGCCCGTTTCCGCGTCGGCATAGGGTTCCCCGACCTCTACGAGATCGGGATGTCCAACCTCGCCATGAGGATCCTCTACCGGGGACTCAACGCCCTGGACGGCGTGGCCTGCGAGCGCTTCTTCGCTCCCGCGCCCGATTTCGAATCGCTCTTAAGGCGCCTCTCCGTCCCTCTCTACGGGCTCGAATCCGGCACTCCCCTGGGATCGATGGATCTCCTCGGATTCTCCGTGGGCTACGAGCTCTGCGGCACGGGCATACTGAGCGCCCTCGATCTTTCGGGCATACCCCTCCTGGCCGGTGAACGTGGAAGCGGCGATCCCGTCGTCATCGCGGGCGGTCCCGGCGTCACGAACCCGCGCCCCTTCGCCCCTTTCCTCGACGGCGTCTGGATCGGCGAGGCCGAAGCGGGCTTCTTCGCCCTCGTCTCTTCCCTCGCCGAGGCGAAGGGTAGGGGAGCGGGGAGGGGGGACCTCCTCGCTATCCTCGGTTCACATCCCGCGGTCTGGCGCCCCGGCAAGAAGGCCGTCCGCGCCGTCCACTCGCTCTTCTCATCGAGCGGCGAGGCTCCCGTCCTTCCCGTTCCGTCACTCAGGCCGGTGCAGGATCACGGCGTCGTCGAGATCATGCGCGGCTGCCCCAACGGCTGCCGCTTCTGCCACGCCGGGTACGCCTACCGCCCCGCGCGGCCCAAAGCCCCCGAGCTCGTGCTCGCGGAGTGCCTCGCATGGGCGAACGAGGGAGGATACCGGGAGGTGAGCCTCTCCTCGCTCTCGAGCGCGGACTACCCCGGCATCGACCGCCTCATGCGATCGCTCGCCGCGGCCTTCACGCCGCGGCGCATTTCGCTCCAGCTTCCATCGCTCCGCGTGGACGCCTTCACGCTCCCGCTCCTCAAGACCCTCTCCGACGTCCGCAAGAGCGGCATCACGCTCGCCGTCGAGACCCCCGAGCCCGCTTGGCGGATGAAGCTCAACAAGTCCTTCGACGAGCGCAAGGTCTTCGAGATCCTCGAGAGCGCCATGGCCTCGGGCTGGAGGAGGGCGAAGCTCTACTTCATGATCGGCCTACCCGTCGGCGCGACGCCGGACGCCGAGGCCGACGCGATCCTCTCGTTCCTGGAAGAGGCCTCCTCCCGCTTCAGGATGGATTTCTCCGTCAACGTCGGCACCTTCATCCCGAAGCCGCACACTCCCTACGAGCGCGAAAGGCAGGTCGATCCGGCCACCGCGCTGTCGGCGCTGAGGCGTCTCAAGGCCTCCGTTCCGCGGCGCATGAAGCTCGCTTACCATGACGCCGACCTCTCGTACCTCGAAGGGCTCGTCTCGCGGGGCGACGAATCCGTCTCCGCGGTATTCCTCGAGGCTTTCCGCTCGGGCCAGCGCCTCGAGGCCTGGGACGAGCACCGCGACATCTCCGCCTGGAAGGCCGCCATCTCCTCTTTGCCGGAGGCGGCGAGGGAGCGCCCGTTCCGCGGTTTCTCCGAGAGCGAGGTCCTTCCGTGGTCGGACGTCTCGATCCTCGTCTCTCCATCCTACCTCCGCCGCGAGTTCGAGCGTTCCGAGTCCGGAGAGTTAACCTCGCCATGCATGGAAAAGTGCACGGAAAGGTGCGGTTCATGTTCCGAATCGTCGGGATTCGTGCAAAATAACGTACAGTTCGAGAAATTCGACGAGGCGCTTTCCCGGTTGCCCGGGCCGCGTGAATCCGGCATAGTTAGAACTCGAATCGTTTTCGGGTTCACGAAGGAGGGGAGGGCGCGATTCCTGTCGCACCTCTCCCTCATCGAGACCTTCTCCAAAGCCGTCCAGCGCGCCGGCCTTCCCATCGTCTTCACCCAGGGCTTCAATCCCCAGCCGCGCATCGAGATCCTCCAGGCCCTGAGCCTCGGCGTGGAATCCGTCGCGGAGGTAGCGTCGGTATTCCTTTCGGAGGAATATCCCGGTTTCGTTACCGCGATGAACGAGTCGCTTCCCGAGGGCATCAGGGTAGCGGATCACGTCGCCGTTCCCGTGAAGACGGGCGACAAGATCGTCTCGCTCAATTCCCTTCCGTACGCATGCGACCTCGACATCGCGAGCGTCGATGCTATCGACATATCCGCGTTCTCCAACGTCGAATCGTTCGAAGCCCCGAGCCACGGCTCCCGGCGGTACCGGGTCAGGGTCGGAACGGGAGCCGAGGCCCAGGCCTTCGCCTTCATCAAGGCGCGGTTCGGACCGGACGTCGCTTCCTGGCCGTCGGTGAGGCGCGTCGCGGCGTATACGCTCGGTTGCCGGAACTCGAAGGCGGGCGACGACGACTCAGGCCGAAACGGGGCTCTCATCGGCTTCCTGGATTTTTTCAGGGGCGGCGCCTAGGCGCCTGGATCGGCGCGAGAGGAGTCCGTGATTGAAGCGATTCACCTGCGCGGACGGTTCAGCCATCGAATACCGCATAGAAGGGAAGGGAAGGCCGATCGTCTTCATCCATGGATGGAGCGACGAGAGTTTCCTTTCCACGCTGTCGGAAGCTGACCGGAAGGAGTTCGAATTCCTCTCCGTCGTCCAGACCGCGCCCATGTGGCGGGAGTATAAGCGGGACATCCACCTGGAGATCCACGAGGGCAACGAGGGATTCCTCGAGAGCAGGCTCGACGGGGCGTTCTCCCGGGCCATCGACGTTTCGGACGTGCCGTACGATCGTCCCGCGCTGATACTCCTCGGGAGGCAGGACACCGAGGTCGGTTTCGAGGATCAGGTCGAGCTCTACGCGAAATACGAGCGGGCGACGATCCAGGTGCTCGACAAGGCCGGCCATAATCTCCAAATCGAACGGAGGGGCGTATTCAACGCCTCATTCCTCGACTGGCTCGAGCGGGTGGAGACGTTCTACGGCTAAGTGAAAACCGGCCGAATCGCGTGTCGCGTGTATATGCCTATATAGGAATAATATCCATGTCGACAGAATATACATTATAGGCAGTAGGGGATACGTTATAAATCTACTGCTCGGCATGATCTGCCATCACTACCGTTCACGCTTGCATCTCGCGCGTACCTGCCTCGCGCGCCGCGGCATCATGGATTGACGATAATGTATCCGTCCGCAATCGTCCCCAGGAAAGAAGCCGTGCTGTAATCGACGTTGAACGTGACCTCGTTCAAGCGGGACGCGAACACGTAAGCCTGCACGAGGTGCGGATCGGTGGACGATTCGTTGTATTTGACGTCTTGCTTCTGGATTTCTCCCGACGCGTATATCTCGTTGAATTCATAGAGGCTTCCCTCTTCCAAGCTCGTGGACATGCCCCGGTAGAGGTTCACTTCGGGATTCGAGCCGTAGCGGAGCTTGGGCTGTCCCTCGTTATTGACGGGGAAGTTGACGGAAGAAAAATCAATCACGACATCGATGGTATCGTCCAAGTCCACGTCCGGAATGGGGAGCGTGATGCCCCCGAAATCGGTCTCCCGCTTCATCATCTTATATCCTAGGCTCGCCATATTCGCATGGACAGTGCCCGGAGAGTTGGTGTTCCAGTTGCTGATAGTCGCCGCATCCGTCGCCGCGTCCGCGGCGCTCGTGTAGATCCGGTAGAAGAC
>CAYNQK010000109.1:0-10343 GCA_964399285.1 uncultured Spirochaetales bacterium
CGGCGAGGTTGGAGAGGGGCTCGTCGAAGAGGAAGACCTTGGGAGGGCGGACGATGGCGCGGCCGACCGCCACGCGCTGCCGCTGGCCGCCGGAGAGCTGGCGGGGCTTGCGGTCGAGGAGCTTCTCGATATCGAGGATGCGGGCGGCCTCGTGGACGCGGCGCTCGATTTCCTTCTTGTCGACCTTGCGGATCTTGAGGCCGAAGGCCATGTTGTCGTACACGCTCATGTGCGGGTACAGGGCGTAGTTCTGGAACACCATGGCGATGTTCCTGTCCTTGGGCGGCACGTTGTTGACGAGCTCGCCGTCGATGTAGAGCTCGCCCTCGGTGATGTCCTCGAGGCCCGCGATCATGCGCAGGGTGGTGGACTTTCCGCAACCGGAGGGTCCGACGAAAACGACGAATTCCTGGTCCCCGACGACGATGTTCGCGTTGTCGACCGCGCGAACGTTGCCCTCGTAGACCTTGGACATTCCCTTCAATTCTACCTTGGCCATACAGCCTCCCTTCAGGGGTATCTTATGGGGGCCAGTGTATCCGGTAAACTTCCAGCTGTCAACGAAAAATCCCAGGGAAAAACCGCGTTCGGGGGGATGATGCGCCGATGCGCCCCGGGCCGGGGCGGAAAAACAAGAGGCTGTTTTTACATTCTTTTGGATGGGTCGGGCCGGGTAAAAAAAAGCGCGTTTTTACATTATTCTCAATGCTATTCTTCGATTATTATCGAGGCCTTTGAGCGGCTCTCATTTCCATCGTTCGCCCCCATTCTAGCCCGGACAGGGGAAGCAGCAATCCGTAGATATACCGGATTAGGCCCGGTGAAATACCGGTTTCGGGCGGGGAATGCCCCCGGCGGGGGGCGCGCGCGGCCGGGACCGGGGCATCCGGCTTCCTTGACGGTACCCGGGCGGTGGTTTAAGTATGTACCGTGGAAATAGAAAGGCCCGGACGCGGGGCAATGCCCGATATCGTACGCCTCGTCCTGGTCTGCGCGGGCTTCGCGCTGGCCGCCGTCCTCGGGCTCGCGCCGATATACCTGCCCGCGCCGCGCGTCGATCCCGGAATCATCCGCGGCCCGGGACGCCTGGACGCCCGGGCCGCGGAAAAGCCGGGCCGGATCGCCCTCGTCGGCGAATGGGTGGCCGTATGGGACAGGGTCGTCCCGCCGGACCGCCTCCGCCTCATGAGCAGGACGGCGCCGGCGGCGCTTCCCGCGGCCTGGAGCGACCTCAGGGACGCTTCCGGCGCCAAGCGCCCCTCGCAGGGCTGCGCCACCTTCTACCTCGACGCCGAGCTCCCTCCCGGCTTGGACGCGGTCTCCATCGGGGTCATGGAAACGGCCTTCCGCCTCTACGCTAACGGGACCCTGGTGGCGTCGGCGGGCCTGGTCTCCGAGAAAGCCGAGGAGGGCAAGGCCCAGCGGCGGCCGGTCGTCGCGAACGCGGGGACGCTCCCGGAGCGGGTCCGATTCACGCTCCAGGTATCCAACCACGCCGGCGTCGAGGGCGGCCCCGTGGGCGGCGGCGTCGTCGGCCGCTATGCCGAGCTCCGCGCGGAAGAGGCGTACTGGAACCTCCTGTACGCGAACGTCGCGGGCGCCTGCAGCATCCTCGGCTTCTACCACCTCATCGTCTTCCTGCTCCGGATGAAGGACCGGAAGCGCCTCTACCTATCGATCTTCTGCACGGTCTCGGCCTTCAGGATCATCGTCATGGAGCGGTTCTTCGAGATCGTCTTCCCCGGCGCCGACCTCTTCATGCCGCTCATGCGCGTCGGCCACGGCGTCCATTACGCGTCGTTCGCCTTCCTCGCCCTCTACGTCCGGGCCCGCTTCCCGCGTTCGTTCCCGAAGGCCCTCGCGGCCGCCGCCTTCGGGACGGGGGCCGTCTTCATCCTCGTCGCCGGCATCGCCCCGCTCCGGATCGTCCAGGCGAGCTACTATCCCTACGCGGCGTACGCCCTCGCGGTCTCGGTCGTCGCGGCGGCCGCGGTCGCGAAGGCCGTGCGCGGCGGCAGGAAGGACGCCGCCTGGGACGCGCTGGGGCTCGCCTTCCTCATCGCGACGTCGACCTACGACGTGGCGCGGCAGGTCCTCCAGGTCCACGGCGTGAACCGCCCCATCTACCTCATGCCGATCGGCTTCGCGGCTTTCCTCCTCAACGTCACCGTGGCGCAGTCGCTCGGCTACCTCCGCCTCTCGGACGCGAGGCGGAGGCTCGCGGCCAAGCTCGCGAAGCGCGGGGACGACCTCAAGGCGATCGTCGACAGGAAGACGCGCCGCCTCCGCGAGGCCAACAGGCGGCTCCTCGAGGCCAACGCCAACAGGACCGCGTTCTTCGCCGCCGCCTCGCACGAGCTCAGGACCCCGGTCACGGCCATGCAGCTCGCGCTTCGCTCGGTCAAGGAAGGGAAGCGCGACGCCGCCTACCGTCCCGGCGATCCCGTATTCGACGTCCTTTCGCGCCAGGCGGCTCGCCTCGGCCTCCAGCTGGACAGCTTCCTCACCTACGCCCGGCTCGAGCTCAACGCCCTGCATCCGGTCCCCGTCACGCTCGACGCGGGCGAGCGGCTCGCGTACGCGGCGGCGGGCATGCGCTCCCTCGCCGAAAGCCGGGGCGTCTCGATCGAGGTCTCCGCGCCCCCGGGCCGGCCCGGCTCGCTCAAGGCGCGCCTGGATCCCGACCTCCTCGACGCCGCGATCAACAACGCTCTCGACAACATGCTCAGGCGCTGCGGGGACGGCGGCGCGATAGCCTGCGCGGCCTCGGCCGCGGAGGGAGGCGTCCGGATCAGGATCGAATGCCGCGGCCTCGCGCTCTCGCCCGCGGAAATCGAGGGCCTCTTCACGTGGCTGCCCGAGCCGGAAGGCCAGGGAGCGCGCCGCGCGAGCGGCACGGCGATCGGGCTCTCGCTCGCGAAGCGCATCATGGAGGCCATGGGAGGAACGCTCCGCGCGGAGACGGAGGGCTCGTTCGCCATCGTGCTCTCCATGCCGACCGCCGGCGAGGAACGACGCGACGCATCGGCCGCGACGGAGCGCACGTCCGCGGAAGCTGTGGAGGCCAGCGCCGCCGTGGAGGGCGCCGTCCGCCCCGCGCTGGCGGAAGAGGCGGGAAACTCCGCCTCGGAGGAAAGCCCGGCCGCGCCGATGGGCGAGGTCCGCAGGGCGGCGCGGGAACCCGCGAAGCGCGCGACGATCCTCGCGGTCGACGACGACAAGGACCTCCTCTCCTTCCTCCAGGACGGGCTCTCGCGCCAGTTCGAGGTCATCCCCGCGCGCGACGGCGAGGAGGCGCTCGCGGAGCTCGACCGACATCCGGAGATATCGCTCATCGTGAGCGACGTCATGATGCCGGGAATGGACGGCATCGAGCTCTGCCGCCGCGTGCGCGACGTCAAGCGGAGGCCCATGCCCTTCATCTTCCTCACGGCGCGCGCCATGGAGGAGGAGATGGAGGAGGCCCTCCACGGCGGCGCGGTCGGCTACGTGGTGAAGCCCTTCGCCATGGACATCCTCGCCGCAAAGGCCGCGAGCCTCATCGAGTTCTCGGATCGCCAACGCGACTTCATGAAGCGGAGCATCATGGACCACCTCTCGGGCTGGGACTCGTCCGGCGATCCGGGCCGAGCGGAATCGGCGGCGCCCGCGCGTCGGCGCTCCATGGAGGACGCGGCCAAGGCCCTCGGGCTCACGGGGCGCCAGGCGGAGATCCTCTCGCTCCTCGTGAAGGGATACACGGACTCGGAGATCGCGTCCTACTGCGGGATATCGACCAAGACCGTGTCCGACCACGTGCGGAACATCCTCGAGAAGGCGAACGTGGACAATCGCACCCAGCTCGCCTACGAGCTCCTCTCGGGCGGCGACGAGGACGCCTAGCGGGCCGTCGAGGCCCTGAAGGCGAGGCCGCGGCCCGAAACGCGGTACGGCCCCGAGCGCGCGGGGACGAAGATCGACGCCCCCCGGGGCAGATCGAACGCTTCTCCGCCGAATCCGACGCTGAACGAACCCTCCACGCAGAAGACGATCTCCGGCAGCGCTCCGGAACGCCGCGCCTCCCGTTCGCCGTCGAGGACCGCGAGCGAGAAGTCCGCGCAGGGCGCCGCGTACGGCGACCATCCCGACGGGTCGGCTGGCGCGGGCCTCCGGATCTCCGGCGCGTAGGGATCGAAGGAGAGGACGGACGCGAGCTCCCCGGGATCGACCTTCTTGGGCGTGAGGCCCCCGCGGAGCACGTTGTCCGAGCTCGCCATGAGCTCCACGCCCGTGCCCTTGAGGTACGCGTGGAGAATTCCGTGCGGGATGAAGAGGGCGTCCAGCCGATCGAGACGCACGACGTTGAGGTAGAGGGCCGCGAGGACGCCGGGATCCGCGGGGTAGAATTCCGAGAGGCGGATCATCGTCTCGAGCGCGATCCGCGCGCCCTCCCCAAGGCCGGGGGCGTCGAGGCGCCGCCGCGCCGCCTTCCGCGCGCCCTCCACGAGGCCCACGCGCTCCTCCCCGTCCACCGCGAGGTGGGCGGCGAAGAAATCGCGGAGCCCCTCCTCGGAGGCGGCGATCGCGTACGAGAGGGCGACGAGCCCGTCGAGCGCCCCGTCCTCGCCCTCGAGGAGGGAGAGGTTCTTCGCGATCTCGCTCCGCGGGCGGAAGCCGCAGAGGGCGTCGAAGGGGCCGAGCGCGGCGATGATCTCGGGCTTGTGGTTACGATCGCGATAGAGGCGGTCGGGAGAATCCGCGGGCAGGCCGGCGGCCTCCTCGCGGTCGAAGCCGCGCGCCGCCTGCTCGCGCGAGGGATGCGCCTGGATGGACAGGGGCGAAGCCGCGGAGAGGAGCTTGAGGAGGAAGGGGAGCGCGTCGCCGGCCGCGTCGCCGAGGAAATGCGCGGGCGCCGCGGCGATGAGCTCCCCGAGGGCCACCTCGGCGCCGCGATCGAAAGTCCGCGAGGGCGCCTGCGGGTGCGCCCCCATCCAGAGCTCCGCGCAGGGCTTCCCGTCGTCGCCGGTCCCGAGGATTGCGGGTATCGCGTCGCTCGAACCCCAGGCGTAGCGCTGGATCGGGTTACGGAGGACGTACGCGCTCGGCCTCGCTTCGTCGTTTCCCATGCCGCGATGGTAGCGGGGAGCGGAACGCGCGTAAAGCTCCCCGCGCGCGTCCTTGACGGCTATCGAGGGCGCGTGCGACTCTTCGGCATGCTTAAGGCGGTAGGCCCCTGGATCGTCGACGGAGAGGGGCGCAGGCTCATCCTCCGGGGCGCCAACGTCTCGGGCTCTTCGAAGACTCCCGCGGGCCTCCCCTCCGGCGCGGACGCCCTCTCCTCTCGCGAGGGAGCGCCCTTCGTCGGGCGCCCCTTCCCCCTCGCGGAGGCGGGCGATCGCTTCAGGGAGCTCAAGGACTGGGGACTCCGGTTCGTCCGCCTCCTCGTGACCTGGGAGGCGATCGAGCACGCGGGACCGGGAGCCTACGACCGCGCCTACCTCGAATACCTCCGCGCGATCGCGGAGGAAGCGGCGCGCTCAGGCATCCTCCTCTACGTCGATCCGCACCAAGACGCCTGGAGCAGGTGGACGGGCGGCGACGGCGCGCCCGCCTGGACCCTGACCGAACTCGGTTTCGACCTTGGCTCGCTCAGCCCCTCGGGCGCCGCCCTCATCCACGGACAAGACGGTTCCCGCGACGGCCGCATGATCTGGCCGACGAACTACAACCGGCTCGCCTGCGCGACCATGTTCACGCTCTTCTTCGGCGGAAACGATTTCGCCCCGGGCCTCCGCGTCCGCGGCGACCTCCGCGTCCGCGGCGAGCCCGTCCAGGAATTCCTCCAGGGCTCGTACCTCCGCGCTTTCGCGGAAGCGGCCAAGGCGCTGAAGGGCCTCCCCAACGTCGCGGGCTTCGGCGTGATGAACGAGCCCAATCCGGGCTTCATCGGCCTCCGCGACGCGTCGCGCCTGGAGCGCGCCATGATGCGGCGCGGCGCGATGCCCTCCCCCTTCGAGGCCATGGCCGCGGGCGAGGGCTTTCCCGCCAGCGTCGAGCGCTGGGCCATCGACTTGTTCGGGAACCACAGGGCCGGCCGCGCCGCGCTCAATCCCTCCGGGATCCGCGCGTGGCGCGAGGGCGCGGACTGCCCCTGGCGGCGGGAGGGGATCTGGGACGTGAAGGGCGGGAAGCCGGTACTCCTCAAGCCCGGCTACTTCGCGACCGAGGGGGGCGTCACGGAGCGCTGGTTCAAGCCCTTCTATAAGCGCTTCATATCGGAGATCAGGTCGATCATCCCCGGCGCCCTCGCTTTCATCGAGGGAATCCCCTACGGAGAGCACCTCCGATGGACGGGAAACGATCCCGGGGGCGTCGTGAACGCCGCCCACTGGTACGACGACCTCGCCATGATCAGCAAGTCGTTCCAGGAATTCGTATCGATCGATTCGACGACGATGCGCTTCTCCTTCGGCCGCCGGGGGATCGCGCGCGGCTACGAGCGGTCCATCGGGCGCTGGAAGGAACGGTCAGAACGGGACATGGGCGGCGTCCCCACGCTGATAGGCGAGTTCGGCCTCCCCTTCGACCTGAACAAGAAGGCCGCGTACCGGAGGGTCGCGCGCGGCGCCGATCCCGCGAGGGCCTTCCGCCTCCACGAGCGCGCCCTCTCGGGATACTACGGCGCCCTCGACGCCCTCCTCCTCTCCGCGGCGATCTGGAATTACTCGCCGGACAACGATCCCGACGGCGGCGACCGTTGGAACGGCGAGGACCTCTCTATCTATTGCCGCGCCCACGGAGGTCCGCGGGCCCTCAGGGGCTTCTCGCGCCCCTACGCCGCGCGGACCGCGGGCGTCCCGCTCCGCATGTCCTTCGATCCGCGGAACGCGCGATTCGAATTCGAGTACGATATCGACGGGGCCGTGAGCGCCCCGACGGAGATATTCCTCCCCGCCTGCTGGTATCCGCGCGAACCCTCGGTCGCGCTCAAGCGGGGAGGAGCGGAATGGAAATGGGACGAAGGGGAGCGTATCCTCTCCCTCCGCGCGAGCGGGGCGGGACGGATCGGCATCCTCGTCGAACCCGGAAAGGCGTAGCAGCATGGCCGTCGTCAGGAAACTACCGGTACCCAAGGACATCGACATCGCGCAGGACGCGACGCTGAGGCCCATCGCGGAGCTCGCGCGCGCGTGGCGCATCCCCGAGAGCGCGCTCGACCCCTACGGCCGCTACAAGGGCAAGCTCGACGTCGCGGCCCTCTCGGGGAAGGGCAGGAAGCCCGGCTCCAAGTACGTGGTGGTGACCGCCATCACGCCCACGCCCCTCGGCGAGGGCAAGACGACGACCACGGTCGGCCTGGCGCAGGGCATCTGCAGGACGGGGAAGCTCGCGGCCTGCGCCATCCGCCAGCCCTCGCTCGGGCCGGTCTTCGGCATCAAGGGCGGCGCGGCGGGCGGCGGCTACTCGCAGGTGGTGCCCATGGAGGACTTCAACGTCCACCTCACCGGCGACATCCACGCCGTGCAGGCCGCGCACAACCTCGTCGCGGCGGCCATCGACGCGCGCCTCCACCACGAGTCGAGGCACGACCGCGCCTTCTTCGAGGAGCGCGGCATCCCCTGGATCGGCCTCGACGCCGGAAGCGTTCGCTGGAACCGCGTCGTGGACATGAACGACAGGGCCCTCAGGCATATCCGCGTGGGCATGGGCGGGAACGACTCCGGCCCCGAGCGCGACAGCGCCTTCGACATAGCGGTGGCGAGCGAGATCATGGCCATCCTCGCCCTCGCGCGCGACCTCCCGGACTTCCGCGCGCGCCTCGGGCGCATGGTCCTGGGCCGCGACGCGGAGGGGAAGCCCGTCACCGCCGAGCGCATGGGCGTCGCGGGGGCCGCGGCCGTCATCATGCGGGAGGCCCTGAAGCCCAACCTCATGCAGACCCTGGAGGAGGGGCCGGCCCTCGTACACGCCGGCCCCTTCCCCAACCTCGCGCACGGCCACACCTCCATCCTCGCGGACGAGGCGGGGCTCGCCTTCGCCGACTACGTGGTGACCGAGGCGGGTTTCGGATCGGACATGGGATTCGAGAAATTCTGCGACATCAAGTGCCGGATCTCCGGCATCGCGCCGGACTGCGCCGTCATCGTCGCCACGCTCCGCGCGCTCAAGATGCACGGGGGCGGCCCCAAGGTGGTGGCGGGCAAGCCCCTCGCCCCGGCGTATTCGGGACCCGCGCCCGAGCTCCTCGATGCCGGGCTCGCGAACCTCGGCGCGCACATCCGCATCGTGCGCTCCTTCGGGGTGAACGCCGTGGTCGCCATCAACGCATTCCCCGGTGACGCCGACTCGGAGCTCGAGCGCGTGAAGGAGTACGCCGCGGCGCAGGGCGCCTCCGGAGCCGCCGTCTGCCGCCACTGGGAAAAGGGCGGCGAGGGCGCCCTCGACCTCGCGCGCGAGGTGGAGAAGGCCGCCGCCAATCCCGGAAAATTCAAGCTCCTCTATCCGGATTCCATGCCGCTCAAGGAGAAAATAGATCGCGTGGCGAAGGAGATCTACGGCGCCGCGTCGGTATCCTATTCCGATCGCGCCCTCGCGGACCTCGCCGACCACGAGGCCGCCGGAGCGGGGAGCCTCCCCGTCTGCATGGCCAAGACCCAGTACTCGCTCTCGCACGACCCCGCGCTCAAGGGAGCGCCTTCCGGCTTCGTCCTCCCCATCCAATCGGTCAGGCTCTCCGCCGGCGCGGGCTTCGTCTTCCCGCTCTGCGGGGACATCACGACGATGCCGGGTCTCCCCTCGAGGCCGGCCTACATGGACATGGACATCGACGTGAGGACGGGGAGAGTGAGGGGGCTGTTCTAGCGTCCGCGCGCGGCGCGGGGCTCCGGAATCCGTTCGCCTACAGCCCGCGCGCCTTGAGCTCCTCGACGAGCCTCACGTAGAAGGCGGGTGCGTCGAAGCGGTTCGCCGCGCGGTAGATGACGAGGCCGTGCACGTCGGAGTGCGAAATGGGGAGCTCGTCCTCCTCGCCGATGACGCCGCGGAATTGTCCCCACTTGGCGGATTCGACGGGCACGAAGCCGTCATTCCGTCCCTCCATGTCGCGGAGCGCGCGGTAGAGCAGCACGTAGACGCCGACGCCGTAATCGTCGTGGAGCTCCGAGGTCCAGCTCTGGTAGAGGACGCGCGGGTCGTCGCGATTGCGCGCGTTGAAGGCGGCCATGGCCTCCGGCGTGAGCTGGGAGATGGCCTTCCTTGCGTCGGGAGCCGAGTCTCCGTTAATGAACTGCGCGACGAGGTCCACGGCCTTCCCCGTGGTCTCGTTGACGATGGGCGCGTCCTCGAGGAAAAACCTCGCGATGGCCGTCCCGCGGTGCGGCGTGCCCACGGTGCTGAGGCTCGCGACCCGGTCGCCGCGCTTGAGCGAGGAGATGAGGTAACGCGTCTCGATGCCGCCCTTGGAGTGGGCGATGACGTTCACCTTTCCGGCCCCCGTTTCGGCGAGGATCGCTTCGACGCGTTCGTCGATCTTCGCGGCGTTATCCTCGATGCTACCCCAGGCGTCGTGCCGGGAGAGATAGACGCGCGCGCCGCGCTCCGTCAGGGCCTCGGGCACGGTTCCCCAATACGAGACGATCCCGTCGTCGCGCCAGGATAGGCCGTGCACGAGGAGGATCGGATAACGCGTCGCGCAGGACGGCTCGCCCTTCCGCGAGTCCTTGGCGCAGCCTGAAAAAGCGGCCGCGGCGCAGGCGGCGGACGCCGCGCCGATCGCGATGGCCGCGAGGGCCGCCTGGATTTTCCGCGCGCGGGCCGTTTTCGTCTTTTTTTCGATCATTCGGGCTTCCTTCCCTATCACTCCGAATCGTCGTCCATTCCCAGTTCCAGGGCATCGTCCTTCCGCGCCGGGCGGGGACGGTCGGGCACGTGGATGACGTCGCGGGGCTTGGAGCCCTGCTGGGGCCCCACGATCCCGCGCTCCTCCATGATCTCCACGAGGCGCGCCGCCCGGTTGTAGCCGATCTTGAGCCTGCGCTGGATGTAGGAGGCGCTCGCCTTGCCCGCCTGGAGCACGATCTCGAGCGCCTTGTCGAACATGGGGTCGTCGCCCGAGTCGGCGAAGAGGCTCTGCGTCCCGTCCTCGTCCCCCTCGTCGATGAAAATCTCGTCGTCGATGTACTCGGGCTCGCCCAGGGTCTTCACGTGCTCCACGGCGCGCTCCACCTCCTCCTCGGAGACGAAGGCGCCCTGGATGCGGACGGGGAAGGGCTCGGTGGCGGAGGCGTAGAGCATGTCGCCGCGTCCGAGGAGCTTCTCGGCGCCGATCATGTCGATGATGATGCGGCTGTCGGTCTTGGATGCCA
>CAYNQK010000110.1:0-166 GCA_964399285.1 uncultured Spirochaetales bacterium
ATCGCGCAAAGACGCAAAGAAGAGAGGAGAGGATTAGCTTTCTCGCGCAGAGGCGCAGAGGCGCAGAGAAGAAAGGAGCGGGGCATTGTCTCCTTTGCGGGCTCTGCGCGGGATTATCCTTATTGATTCGGCTTCAGGAATAAATCGCGCAAAGACGCAAAGATGA
>CAYNQK010000110.1:176-9841 GCA_964399285.1 uncultured Spirochaetales bacterium
GAAGCGGGGGGAAGGATTTTGTCTTCTTTGCGAGCTTTGCGCTAGGTTGTCTTGATTAGTTCGATTTCAAGGATATACGCGTGAAGCCTGAGGGCGGAATGTCATATTGGGCAGGCTCCGGCTGATTTCTTCCTGGTTCCTCGCGATCGGCTGGTTTCTAGAGTATCTCCGGCCCGAAGCCGCCCCGGGATGCCGCTGAATTCGGACTCCATTCCGGTTTTCTTTGACCTTTTCGCGGACTCGGAGTACAATCCGGGGGAAAGGGGAGGGCGCATGGAGGTCTACGGCAACAGAATAGACGACGGCGATTGGCGATCCTGCCTCGCCAACCGGGACCGCTACGCGCGGAAGTTCGGTTACGATCCGGAAGAGCGATACTCGCTCGGCGTTTCGGACGACCCCTGGGTAGGCGGCCCCCTCGGCCTGAAGCGCCTATCGCCGGGCGGGGACGGGGCCCCTCTCAAGGGCAAGCCCATCGTCATCGGCACTATCAGGATGGGCTACGGCCACATGCGCATGGCTCTCGCCGCGGCGAGCGCCGCCAAGTCCATGGGCTATACGCCCTACTGGCTCGACTTCATGTCCTTCACGGAGACGGCCGCGGGGAAGACGATCGCCTACCTCAACAAGTGGTACTCCATCGCCTCGCGCATCTCGCAGAAATGGAAGCTCTTCAACGACCTCGTCTGGGAGAAGGCGACGAGCGAATGGTCGCGCCCCATCGAGTACTACGCGAGGAACCTCGCCCTCACGGAGCTCTTCATGAACATCCCCGCGAGCCTCCCCGCGGACACGCCCTTCATCGCGAGCCATCCCTGGTGCGCCCAGGCGGCGGTGCACGCGGGCATGACGAACGTGGTGAACATGGTCCCGGACAACTGGCCCCTCTCCTTCCACCTCGCCGAGGGAGCCGTGCTCGCCGTCCAGAGCGCCTCGTGCTTCATCGGCTACCGCGAGCTCAGGAACATGGGGAAGGGGAAGCGCATCCTCAAGCCCATTCCCGAGGGCCAGGTCCGATACACGGGCCACTACATCGACCACGAGATCGTCTCCAACGTGGACGCCGACTGCGACCGGCGCCTCAAGCGGATGTCCAAGGGGCAGCCGCGCCGGATCCTCATGACGATCGGCGGCGCGGGGGCCCAGCAGGCGATCTTCGAGGGCGTCATCAGCTACCTCATGCCACTCGCGAGGGAGGGGCGCTGTCTCCTCCTCGGCAACATGGGCGAGCACCGGTCCTTCGGCGCGGCGATGGGCGCCGCGCTCGGGCGGGAGGAGGGCAGGGACTACGAGATGCTCGGCGACTGGGGCGAGGCCCGCTCCTTCGCCAAGTCCCTGCTTACCGCCGAGAGGGCCGGCCTCCACGTTTTCCTCTACGGCGATCCCATGCCCGCCATCTACACCACCAACCTCCTCATGCGGGCGGCCGCCGTGATGATGACGAAGCCTTCGGAGCTCGCGTACTATCCGGTGCCCAAGCTCTTCGTCCAGCGCGTGGGCCGCTTCGAGGCCTGGGGCGCGATCCGCGGCGCCGAGATCGGCGACGGGACCATCGAGACGGATACCCTGGACAAGCTCAAGCAGACCCTCAAGGTCCTCATCGAGGACGACGACCTCCTCTCGCTCTACTGCGAGAACATCAAGAGGAACAAGTCGATCGGGATGTACGACGGGGCCTATAACCTGGTGAGGATCGCGGAGGAGCGGGCGGCGCGGCCGAAGCGCGCGGCCCAGACGCGAAAGGCTAAACGATGACTACGGAGTTATCTGCGTCCGAGTAGGGGCTCTGGACGTACTTGTCGGCGTTCCAGTCGTTCTCCCACGCGGTCCCGTCGATCAGGTAGCGGAAATAATACTGGCGGCCGGAAGCGAGGGTCACCGAGGCGGTCCAGTCGCCGTCCTTGCCCTGCTTCATCTCCGTGGCGGTCTCGCTCCAGTTGTTGAAATCTCCCACCAGGTGGACGGTACGAGCGCCCGGCGCGGCGGCCTCCGGAAGCTCGAAGGTGACCTTGCAGGTCCCCTGATCCTTTGAATAGCTTTTCTTCAAGCTCACGGACGCCCCTCCTTCCCGGCCCGCCGGGTCGCCTCATCATAGTCTAGAACGGCGGCGGCCGGGATGCAAGGGCGAACAGCCCGGCCGGGGGCCGAGCTGTCCGCTATTTGCGCGGACCGAGCTCCAGGATCAGCTCGACTTCGCCCCGGGACAGCTTGGTGGCGCGGGCGATCTCCTCGACCTTCCAGCCCTGCCGCGCGAGCTTCACCACGGATTCCCTGGTGCTCGCCTGAGGGGCTCCGGATTCGCGCTTGGCGCCCGTTTCCTTCTTCATGATGTCGCCCAGGAGCCTGACCTGCTCCTGGGCTTCCTTGGAGAGCTCCTCGAAGCGGGTCTCCGTGCGGGCGAGCCATTCGCGCGCGGTCTGCATGGCCTGGATCCGCTCCTCCACCGAGGCCATGTCCTTGTCCAGGCGTTCGAGGCGATCCACGGCGGCGTCGACCTTGTCCTTGTCCGCGGCCAGGGCATCCACCGCGCGCTTCAGGTCGGCGACGCGGGCGGGGAGCCCCTTGAGTTCGGCCTCCTGCGCTCGGATACCGCGCTCCAGCTCGCGCATGGCCTCGAAGCCGCGGTCGACGCCCTCGGCGGTCGCGTCGAGGACGGTGGCCTTCTTCTCGACGCGCTCGCACTTGGCCTCGGCTTGGACGCCCATGTCCATGAGCTTCCGCATCCGCGCCTCCACCTCGGTGAGGGCGTCGTTTGACGCGGTGACGCCCTCGAGCTTGGCGTCGATGGCCTGGGAGATGGAGAGGAGGCGCTTGAAATCCTCCTCCATGGAATCGATGCGCTTGCGCTCGGCTAGGAAGCGCGTCATCTTCTGGTTGATCTCGTCCTCGAGCTTGCGGACGCGGTCCATCTGCGCCTCGAGCTCGGAGAGCTCGCCGCGCTGGATCTCCGTCCTCGCGAGGGCCGCCTGGAGCTGCTCGAGGTCCTGGGAGAGCTTGGCCTGCATCTCGTCGGCGCGCTCGAAGACCCGGGTGCGGGCGGCGAAGTCCTTCTCGCGCTTCTCGAGCTCGTCGAGGGTCGATCGGAGCGCCTTGGCGTCCTCGTCGATCCGGCCGAGGAGCCGCGCCTGGGCGCCCTCCACCTTGTCCTTGATCTCCGCCGCGGATGCCTTGAGCTCGCGGATCCTCGCGTCCGTCTCGGCGGCGTCCTCGCGTCCGCGGTCCCGCGCGTCCTCGAGGAGCTCCTCGTAGGCCCGCCCGAGGGCCTCGGCCGCTTCCCTGCCGCGGGCGGCCATGTCCTTCCGGAGTCCGGCGGCCTCGAGCCCGAGAGAGTCGAGCTGGGCCGAGAGGGCCGTCGTCTGCGCGTCCGCGACGGACTTGGAGTCCCGCATGGAGGCGGCGATCGCCTCCTTCCACGCGGCGAGGTCCTTGTCCGCCTTCTTGAGCCGCTCCTCCGTCTCGAGGAGGAAGCGAGAGAGCTCCCCGTCGAAGGACGCCCGGGCCGCGGCGGCGGCCTCCTGGAGCTCCCCGCGGGCGCGTTCCTGGAAGGCGCCGAGCTCCGCGCGCACGCCCTCGATCCGCTGGCCCACGGAATCCTCGAAGGCCGCGAGGCGCTCCTCCACCTTGCCCGTCTGCTCCGCCGCCCTGGCCTGGAGCTTCCCGATCCGCTCCTTGAGGGCCTCCGAGTACTCGCGCTCGGTCCGCTGGCGCTCGCCCTCGGCCCTGCCTTCCATGTCTGCGAGGCGGGACCCGAGCGAGGACTGCCAGGCGGCCATCCGCGCGTCCATCTCGTCCGTGCGCTTCTTGAGGTCGCGGAAGAACTCGTCCTCGAAGAGCTTGAGCTTCTCGGACATGCTCTGGTAGGCGGTCTCCTTGAGCCCCGCCACGCCGCGCTCGAGCTCGCCGAGGACGCCCTGGAGCGAGGCGATCCCGTCGGAGAGGCGCTTCTCCTCGCCGGCCTGGCGCTCGCTGATGGAATCGCCGAAGGCCTTGAAGTCGCGCTCGATCGCGGCCTCCACCTCGGCCATGGATTTCCTGATGGCCTGGTCCATGCGCTCGACGTCGGCCTCCGCCTCCGCGAGCTTGCCGTACTTGTAGTCCATGTCGGCGCGGAGGTCCGCCACCGACCGCTCGAGATCCTCGGCCGCGGCGCGGAACTCGTCCTGCACGGCCGCCTTCCGCTCGTCCATGGCGGCCTTGATCTCCGCGGCGGCCCTGTCCGCGAGGGCGGCTTCCCGCGCGCGGAGGTCGGCGTCGAGCTTGGCGAGGGAGGCGGCCGAGGCGGCCTCCGCCGCCGCGATGCGCGAGGCGAGCTCGGCGTTCTTGCCGGAGAGCGCCTCGGATTCGGCCTGGAACTCGGCCCTGAAATCACGCACGAGGGCCTGGGTCTCCTGGATGCCCTCCTTGGCGAAGGCCTGGAGCCCCTGGTACTTCTCCTCGAGCGCTTCCTGGAGCTTCTGCGCGCGTCCGGTGATGGATTCGCTGAGTTTGCCGAAGGCCGCGTCCTCGAGGCGCTCGGCCTCCTTGCGCGCGCGCTGGAAGGCGGACTGGAAGGCTTCCTCGAGGGCGGAGAGCTCGTCGCGGGCCTTGGCCGCGCGGGCGGCGTCCAGGCGCGCGGCCTCGTCGGCGGCCTTCGCCGCGTGCTTGGCGGCCTCGGATGCGGCGTCCGCCGCGGCGTCGACCCGCTCCTCCACGCGCGAGCTGATGTCGTCCATGAGGGCCGCGAGGCCCTCGCCGTTCACGCGCTTGAAATCGTCGACGAGGCCTGGGATTCCCGTGGCGATGGACTCGAGCCGGGACTCGGCCTCCTTGAGCTTCTTGGCCACCTGGTCCGCGAAGGCGCTCTCCTCGCGGATGCGGCGGAGGTTCTCGTCCGCGCGTTCGGTCATGCCCATGAGCTCGTCGAGGACCCGGTCGTACTCCCCGATTCGCTTGCCCACCGCGTCCAGGGCGTCGGAGCGCGAGTTGAGCCCCTCCTCGATCTCGCGGACGCGGACGAGGACTTCCTTGGCTGCCTTCTGCCTCACGTCCAGCTCGATGGAGAAGTCCTTGAGCGATGCCTGGCGCTGGTCCACGAAGGCCGCGAGCTCGTCCTTGAGCCGGTCGGCGTACTTCTTCACCTTCTCGAGCGAGCGATTGTCGCGGTCGAGGAAGCGGTACACGAGTAGGGCACCGGCGACGATGCCGAGGGTGATAAGGTTCCATATGTCGAAATTCACGGCGAACTCCCCAGTTCCGTGGCGATATCCGCGCGAGGCGGATGATCATCCGCGCCCCGTCCATCCGCTCGGGAGGTGGGCGACGATGAGGAGTATACACCAAGAGGGCCGCGCGCGACAGAGGATGCCGGTTTTTTCTCTGGAATTCAGCCCATCCCGAGCACGCGCGAGGCCAATCCGGGGAAGCCCCGGACGACGGCGTCCGCCCGGGAGGAGCGAGCGCCCCGCGGAGCGACGAGGACCGTCCTCATGCCCGCGGCCCCCGCGCCGGCGACGTCGTACCGCTCCGAATTCCCCACGTAGGCCATCTCGGCGGGCTCGGCGCCGAGGGCGCGCGCGAGGGCGAGGAAGGGCTCCGCGGCGGGCTTGAGCCTCCCCACCTCCTCGGAGCAGATCTCCGCGTCCCAGATGCCCGCGAGCCCCATGCGCTCGAGCTTGCCGCGGATCGGGAAGTCCGAGAGCACGCCCACCCTGAGCCCCGCGGCCTTGAGGGCGAGGACCTCCTCGCGGACGCCGGGGTAGGGCCGCACGCGGGAGAAGGCGGGTTCCCAGCCGCGGTAGAAGCGCTCCTCGAGGAGCTCGAGCACCTCGTGCGCGGGGCGGTTCAGCTTTCGCGACGCCAGCTCCGCCTGCGCGGCGTAGAAGCGGCCCTCGTGCCTCTCGCTCCTGAGCCTGTCCCGCGCGCTTCCCATGGAAAGGAGGAGGGGGAGGTTCCTGAGGAGGGAGGGGAAGATCCTGACCCAGAGGCGGTAATTGGGGTAGAGCGTTCCGTCGATGTCGAAGCCGACCGCCTTGAGGGCCATGGGGCTCCATTTATACCCCGCGGGCTCCGTCGAGGCAAGCGCGCGCGGTCCGGCCGCGTACTTTTCGCGGGCGTTGAAGCGTTCGCGTCCCGCCGATTATACTGGCGCGGTCCGGAACGCCGGATCGTCCGCGCCGCGGACGGAAGGGAACGCACCATGAACCTGATTTTCCTCGGCCCTCCCGGAGCGGGGAAGGGCACGTTGGCGGCCAAGGCCTCGGTCGAGCTCGGCTTGCCCCACATCTCCACGGGCGAGATCTTCCGCGCCGCCATCCGCGAGCGCACGCCCCTCGGCCTCCAGGTGAAGGGCATCATCGACTCGGGCGGCCTCGTCCCCGACGAGCTCACTATCGCCCTCGTGCGCGAGCGCCTCGCCGAACCCGACGCGGCGAACGGATGGATCCTCGACGGCTTCCCGCGCACCATACCCCAGGCCCGCGCCCTCGAGGGCATGAGGGGCGCGAGCGCGGCCGTGGACTTCGACGTCGACGACGCCGCCGTCATCGAGAGACTCTCCGGCCGTCGCGTCTGCTCGGGCTGCTCCCGCAACTACCACGTTTCCTTCCTCAAGCCTGAGAAGGACGGCCTCTGCGACGACTGCGGGAAGGAGCTCGTAATCCGCGACGACGATCGGCCCGAGTCCATCAAGAAGCGTCTCGAGGTATACCGCGCGCAGACCGAGCCGCTCATCGGCTATTACCGCGGCCTCGGCAAGCTCGTGAGCATCGACGCCTCCGGGAAGCCCGAGGAGGTCCTCGCGCGGTTCAGGGAGGCGATGAAGGGAGTGGCCTGAGGCGCCGTTCGCGGGTCCGTTCGAACGCACTCCCGGATGCGCGACCGCGAGCCGGCCTAACGCCGTTCGATCAATTCGGATGCGGGCCTGCGCGGCCTCGGGGGCGGGGACTCGAGAGCGTAGCCGAGGGGCGTGAGCGCGACGGGCTCCCATCCCGGGCCCAGGCCCAGGAGCGCCGCCGTCGCTGCGGGATCGAAGGCGCAGATCCAGCAAGTCCCGAGGCCGAGGGCCGTCGCGGCGAGGACCATGTGGTCCATCGCGATGGCCGCGTCGATGTCAGACGAGGATTTCCCGTCGGAGCCCCGCTTCCATGCGCGCTCGAGGTCCGCCGACACCGCGATGACGAGGGGCGCCCCGAGGATCCACTCGCCGCGGTACGCGCGCGCGACGGCCTCGCGGTTCGCCCTCACGTCCACCACCGTGAACTTGAACGGCTGGAAGCTCTTGGCCGTCGGCGCGAGGATCCCCGCCTCCAGCACCGCCTCGAGCTTCTCGTCCTCTACCGCCCTGTCCGCGTACTTCCTCACGCTCCTCCGCGCCTTGATCACGTCGAAGAATTCCATCGCCTCTACCTCCCGTATCCGTCTTAAAGTAAAAAGGGGGAAGGAGCTCCCGCCCCTTCCCCCCTCGGCCCCCCTTTCCCGGGAGCGATATGGCGGGCCCTCAGCCCTTCTTCTTCCGTTCCTCCGCCGTCGCTGCTTCTTCGGCTTCCGGCCGTCCGGCCTTCTTGGTCATGGCCTCGAGGGCGCCCGCGATGACGCGGTTCCGCGCCTCCGCCACGGCGTCCGCCTCGATGGCGGTGAGGGGCGGGCGCGGGCCGCCCGCGCCGGCGGCCGCCGCGCCGCGGTCCGCCGGGTGCGCGGGGGGCGTGGCGGCGAAGGGCTCGAAGAGCTTCTCGAAGTTGTCGAGGAGGTAGGCCTTGCCCGCGTCGGCGCCGGCGTCCTTCATGATCTTGAGCGTCGCCTCGAGCTGGTCGAGCTCGGAGCTGCGCACCGCGAGGCTCCGCGCCACCTCTGCCTTGGCGTCCAGGATGGCCTTCTCGCGCTGTGCCATCGCCGGCGTCACGATGTCCGCCTTGAGCTGGTAGCCCACGGCCTCGATCTTCTGCTTCTCGGCCTCGATCTGGGCCTTGATCCCGGCTACGCGGGCGCGCGCCTCCGCGGCGGCCTGCTCCACGCCCACGGCCTGGCGCTGCGTCTCTTCCTTGACCTTCACCCTCGTCTCGGCCTCCACGCGCGCGTACTCGTTGTCCAGGGTCTTCACCGTGGTCTCCGCCCGGCGCGCCTCCTGCTGCTCGGCGGCGGATGCCTGGGCCTCGGCCTGGGCCTGGCGGGCCTTCGTGGAGGCGTTGGCCGTCTGCACGCGCTTAAGGAGCGCGATGTAGAGGTCGGGCTCCTCCACGCCGGGGAGCCGGTGGTCGTCCACGTCGGCGATGTTCATGGTCGTGATCTCGAGCCCGATGTTCTCGAGGTCGCTCTTGCAGACGTTGATCATCTTGGCCACGAGGACGTCCTTGTCCTTCATGACCTGCTCGGGCGTGACCGAGGCGATGGAGTCGCGGAGGTGGCCCTCGATTATGTCGGCGGCAACGCGGCGGAGCTCCTCGCGCTTGTTGGCGAGGGCGAGGATCCGCGTCACCGCGTGCTGGCGGCCGAGGTCGCTCGTGGCGATGGCGAAGGAGACCGTGGCCTTCACGTTGAGGGGCACCACGCCCGCCGCGATCGCCGAGTCCACGGAGACCTCGATGGTGATGGGCGTGAGGTCGAGCTTCCCGAAGCGCTGGAGGAGGGGGATGATGAAGACCCGCCCGCCCGAGAGCGTGCGGAAGCCCTTCTTGGAGGCCGAGCCCGATACCACGCCGAGCTCGTTTCCGCCCACGATCTTCATGTTGGCGACGAGCTGGATGAAGATGGCGATCGCGGTGACGCCCGCGAGGGCGATGAGGAATACCGCCATCATTCGCCCCCTTTCTTCTGCCCGGCCGAGCCGGGGAAGGCGAGCGCCTTCACGTCCACGCCGAAGGCGTCGCGGAAGGCGGCGATGAAGTCCGCGAAGGCCCGCGCGCCGCGGTTCACGGCGCCCGAGAATCCCTCCTCGTCGTTCATCACCACGAGTGAGTCGACCTTGGCCCCCTCGGTGGCGGCCGCGTAGGCGGCGTAGAGGTCGGGGAGCTTCTGCTTGAGGAAGAGGACGGAGGCGGCGTCGGCGCCGAAGCGCGCGAGGAGCTCGGCCTTGCGCTTGAGGATGGCGTTGTTCGCCTCCTCGCGGATGCGCACGGCCTCGCGCTCGCCCTCGGCGAGTATGCGCGCGGCCTCCTCGGCTGCCTCGGCCGCGAGGGTGACCTTGCTCCGGTTGCGGAGGGCCTGGAGGGCGGCCGCCTCCGCCTGGAGGGCGGCCTCCCCGCGGTTCTTGGCCTCCTCGATCGACTGGTCCGCGGTGTACTTGGCCTGCTGGATCGATCCCGACGATTCGCGCTTGAATACCTCGAGCTTCTGGCTCGTCGCGAGGATGGCCTCGTCGGCCTTGGACTTTGCCACGCGGATGCGGCGCTCCGCGTCCGACTCCGCCTGTTCGGCGATGGCCTTGAGCCGCGCTTCCTCGATCTCCACCTGCTGGCGCTTCTCCGCGAGGGTCTTCTGCGCGAGGTTGGCGATGTAATTGGAGGTGTCCCAGATCTTCTGCAGGGAGACGGAGACCACCTTCATCCCGAAGGAGCGGAGGTCCGAGTTGATGTCCTTGAGGAGCTCCGCGCGGAACTGCGCGCGCTCGCCCATGCCCGCCGCGTCGTCGTCCGGCCCCGCGTCCTCCATGCCGATGGCCTGCAGGGGCGTCGCCTTGTTGAGCGCGCCGCGGA
>CAYNQK010000111.1:0-9776 GCA_964399285.1 uncultured Spirochaetales bacterium
AAAACGGACCGAGGGCAATTGTTCGCGCGGAGAATCCGAGCGAACACTCTTGCTCGAGGGCCGTTTTTCCATCCGCGCGACTGTCCGCGTAACAGACGCCTGACGAGTATTTCCGCGCTAGAAGGTATTCCGGGAAAGCGGGAGGCCGATAAAGACGCCCTCGCTGCCCAGGTAATCGATCTTCTTTCCCTCGATGATGATCTGCACGTCCTTCACCGTGGGGAAGGACGTGGCGGTCCAGACGACCTGCTTGAGCTGGCCGATGTACCCGTCGATCCCGATGGTGTTGAACATAAAGGCCTCGTTGAAGTCCACGTAGGCGGTGGAGCCGCGGATCACGACGGAGAGGAGACGCGAGCCCTTGGGCATGACGCTCACGAGGCCCTTGGCGATGTCGTCGGCGCTCGGGCCGGCCACGAGGGCGTTGAGGGCGTCGGTGAGGGGGGAATCGCTCGTCGGGATGGCGCGCTTGGCCTCGCGGATGAGGATCTTGCCCTCGTCGTCGATCTGCACGAAGTAGAGCGAGACCTTGCGGAACTTGGGGGCCTCGCTCGGCGCCGCCTCCGAGGCCGCGGGCTTCTTGCTGGGAGCCGGCGACGCGGGCTTCTCGCTCGGCTTGGCCGAGGGCTTCTGCGAGGGCCTGGGGGACGGCCGCGGGCTCTCGGGCCGCTCGCTCTCGCGCGGCCGCGCGGATTCGATGATCCTGATCTCAGGGCTCGGGGACGGGCGCGCCTGGCCTCCGCCCCGCGGGCTCGGCGAGGGCGACGACATGCGCGTCTTTATGAGGTCCATGAAATCGGTGCGCTTGAGGGTCTCCTCGATCTTGTTCCTGTTGAGGAGGAAGAGGAGGGCGATGAAGAGGAAGATCGCGATCCAGATGAGGCAGCCGGCTCCCTGTCCCGAGCCTTTCTTGTTCTGCGAAGCGCGTGGAGCCATGGGAAGACAATACGGCAGGAGCGCGGGGCAGTCAAGGAGCCCCGCTCGCGGACGCGCGCGACGGCTTCGAAGGCCGGATCAGGTACCCGAGACGAGGCCGCCGAAGGCCGCGAGCCGCCGCTCGTAGACCTCCACGAGCTTCCACGCGGCCACGGGTATGCCCGAGAGGATGGATCCGGGGATGACGAAGAAGACGGAGTCCTCCGACGCGACGGCCTCCATGAGCGATGAGCGCTGGAAGAACACGCTCTCCTCGCCGAAGAAGTCGCCCGGTCCCGCGGTGTCCACGGTCGTGCCCTCGAAGGTCACGTCCACCCAGCCGGACTTCACGAGGTAGAGGTTCTCCTCGCCGCCCGTGACGGCGTTCCGCCCGGCGGCGACGCGCTCCTCCGTCGCCGACCGCGCGATGAGGTTGAGGACGTTCGAGGACACGGTCTCGCCGAAGAGCCAGGTCCCCTGGAGGAAGAGGGTCTTCTTGCAGAGGTCGACGCTCTCCTTGAGCCCGATGTTCCGCTTCACGAAGCCCGCGTAGATGTCCGCCGGGATCTCGAGGACGGTCACGTAGCTCTTGGCCCTGCAGGCGCTGTCGTTGGCCGTCTCCTCGAGGGCCGCGAGCTCCCCGGCGAAGGTGCCCGCGGAGGCGAGGTGCTGGAGCCCGCGCGTCGAGTCGATGATCTCCGCCACGCCGTTGAGGATGAGGTAGACCGTCCTGCAGGGGCTCCCCTTCCTGATGATGAGCTCGCCGGCGTTCACGCGCTCGATGGGGCAGTTGAGGAGCATGTCCACGTCGCAGCGCGGCGCGTTCGGGAAGCGGCTCGTGAGGTGGCGCTCCGCCGCGCGGATCACGTAGTCCTGGTGGGACTCGATGAGGGGGTCCTGGGTCCCGAAGACCGCGCTCGCCCCGATCTCCTTCTGGCTCGCGGAGAATTCCTCGTTTGTGTGGGAGAGGACGATCTTCGCGGAACGGTCGCCCTGGAAGTCCGCCGCCTCTCCGTGGATGGACCCGCCGCCCGCGTCGACCTTCTTCAGGTCCACGGCCGCGAACATGGCGTCCGAGAGGTCGTCCCTGATGCGGGCGGAGAGGGCGTTGGAGCCCTCCGACCTGAGGAGGTAATCGTCCATGACGCGGAGGGAGGGGATGTCCGCGAGGTGGGTGTAGGTCCGGTAGCCGCCCTCCCAGAGCGCCCTGAAGAGGAGGACGCTCGTCTCCACGGGATGGAGGGAGAGGACGGGCATGACCTCGAGCCCGTCGATGTCGTTCCAGGCGTTGAAGCGGAGGTCGTGGAACTCGAAGGTGTTGGCGAAGCTCCGCTCCGGGAGGGACATGAGGGCCGCGAGCTTCTTCATGACGGAGGCCCGCACGAGGGGCGCGGCGTAGTGCTTGATGCGGTGGTCCGCCCTGACGAGGGAGGTGAGGCCGGCGAAGTGGTCGTCGTGCGCGTGCGTGTGGAAGATGCCCTCGATCTCGTTCACGGATATCCCGAGGGCGGTGAGGCTGTTCAGGATGTTCGGCCCCGTGTCTATGAGGTAGTACCTGCCCTGGAACACGACGATGCTGGACATGCAGGGCCTGTCCTTGTCCCAGCCGTTCCCCTCCCCCACGTGGAGGATGGAGAAGTAGTCCATCTTGGCCTTATGGTAGTCGAGCCGCACGGGGGCCTCGTAGCACTCGCCCGGCTCCAGGTTCATGTCCACCTCGACCCGCGAGCCCCCGTAGGAGAACGCGTAGCGGTTCACGCCGAGCCGCTCCACCACGGCTCCGCCCGGCAGGGTCACGGGCTCCGTGTCCACGGGGATGAAGTCGATGTTCTCCTCCGTGCCCCGGTCCTTGCCCCCGGCGAAGCGCCGCTTGAAGCGCATGATCTCGGCGGCGGCCTCGCGCTTGATCCCGGCCTCCCCCATCTCCGCCTCGTCGGAGAGCCCGAAGGTCCCGCGGTGGAGGTACTTCTTCTGGGCCTGGATCTGCGAGAGGAGCCCGAGGATGAGGGGCTTCCGCCCCGTGTTGTTGACGTGGCCGGGGATGATCATGCCCTGGCGGTAGAACATCTGCAGGATGGGGAATTCGGTCATGTTGCAGAACGTCCCCCCTTGGACGGTCACGTCCGAGAGGAGGATGACGTTCGGGCCGGTCTCGAAGGTCGCGCCGTCCCGGCTCGTCTCCAGGATGAAGCCGCGCTTCATGAGCGTCTTGACGGCGTCCGGCGGGCAGCCGCAGAGGATCTCCTGTTCCGTCTCGGGTATCCGGACGAGCCGCATGCCCGCCGAGACCCTGAAGGCTTCCATCGAACTAATTCTAGACGGGGAAAGGCCGGCGCACAAGGCCTCGTCCGCCCCAGCGACTTTGACAGCCCTCGCGGGGCCCGCTTATACTTCACCCCAGGGGGTTCCCATGTTCGCAAAGCTGCGCGCTTTCTTTCTTGACGCCTACCGCGATTCAGGCTCGTTCGAACGCAAGCGCGCCGGCGCCCTCTTCATGATCCTCGCCGCGCTCTTCCTCATCGGGGTCGTCCTCGCCCTCGTGGTCACCACGGGCTTCATCAAGGTCGCGCTCGCGGTCTTTGCCCTCGTCATCGCCGGGCTCGCCTTCCTCGCGCGGTCGGGCAGGGCCGAACCCGCGGCCGTCGCCGTTACCTTCCTCATCGCCGCGGCCTTCTCCGTCCTCCTTTCCCTCCGCCCCTACTCCGATCCCTACGAGATGTTCTACCTCGCCTTCATCGTCTGCTTCGACGTGACCGTCTCCTCCTTCATCAGCAGCAAATCCTGGCTCCCCCTCGTCGCGGCCGCGATCGGGACGGCGGGCGTCTCCTATATGTACTTAGGCCGGGCCCTCCCCCGCCTCCTCGCGGCCGGGGTAACCGACGTGGCGGCGGACGACTTCGTCATCGCCCTCCTCATAAGCTGGGCCAACGCCCTCATAGCCTCGGCGGGGATGCGGCGCTCCGCAGGCATCGTCGCCGCCGCGGAATCGGGCGCCGGGGAGAGCCTCGCCCGACTCGGCACCATCCAGGACGCCGTGGCCGCCTCCGCCGAGAGCCTCAAGGCCGGTGAACGGCTCGCGGAATCGTCCCGGAGGAGCGCTTCCATCCTGGACGGCGCGCTCGGGCGCCTCGAGTCCGCGGCAAGGGACATGGACGCGCTCGCGAGGGACACGGGGCTCCTCAGGACGACCCTCGGCGAGATCATGGAGAGCTCCAAGACCTCCAGCCGGAGCGCCGAGGAGCAGGGCTCGGTGGTGGCGGAGACCTCTGCCGCCATCGAGGAGATGACCGCCTCCATCAAGAGCATCTCGAACGTCACCCAGGCCCGGCGCGAGGCCGTGAAAAGCCTCGACCAGTCCACCGCGCAGGGCAAGGAGGACATGAGAGCCTCCACGGAGGCCGTGAAGCGCATGGAGGGGCACGCCGAGAGCATCCTCGAGGTCGTGAAAGTCATCAGCTCCGTCGCCTCCCAGACCAACCTCCTCGCCATGAACGCCGCGATAGAGGCGGCCCACGCCGGCGAGTACGGGCGCGGATTCTCCGTGGTCGCGGACGAGATCCGCAAGCTCTCCGAGCAGACGGGCAAGAACGTGAAGGCCATCTCCTCGACCATCAAGGAAACCATCGCCGCCATCAGGGACGTGGCCGCGCGCAACGACAGCGCGGTCGAGCGCTACGCCCGCATCGCCGCCGACTCGGGCGCCCTCTCCGAGGCCATGGAGGAGATCATCCGCGGGCTCTCGGAGATATCCTCCGGCACCGAGGAGATCACCCAGGGCGTGCAGGCCTCCGTCCGGAGCACCCAGGAGCTGAAAACGGCCACGGCCAAGGTCGACGGGGAGATCTCCCAGGCCGAGCGCGCCCTCGCCGGCCTGGACGAATCCTCGCGGCGCATCCTCGACGACCTGCGGGAGATCAAGGAAGGCTCTGAGGGCGCCCTCGCGGAAACCCGGCTCGTCGCGGAGATCGGCGAGGCGAACGAGGAGGGACTCAAGCGCCTCGGATCGATTCTGGATAAAGCCTGAGCATCGGTTTCTTCAACTGGATCGCCAATCGCGCCGTAGGAGCGGCCATCTCGATGAATGGTGGTTCGGCCACGCCGACGGAAAAATTCGTCCAAAAAGCCGGAAATCGCGTCCTCCCGGCCTCGGTCGAGTCGGAAGATCGGGCCGACCGGGTGAAAAGGGAAACGATCGATTTTTTGCGTCCGCCTCTAGATTTCTCGACCGGGGAATGATATATTCGAGCCGCGATTAAGGAGAAGTATCAAAGTTTGCGCGTGCGCTCGAGTGAAGTGCTTCATCGCCCGTCCTGCCGTTCGCCGTCAATCCTTGAAATCCCGAAATCGCGCCGGGGCATCGGTCCCGGTGGAATCGCTTGAGCCCTGAAAAAGGGCGATCGGCGCCCGAAGGGGCGCCGTGTCAGAAGGAAGCTAGAAGATGGCTAAGAAGATCTACGTGGGGAACCTGAGCTACGGCACCACCGACGAGTCGCTCCGCAACCTGTTCGCCAGCCATGGCGAGGTGGAGTCCGTCGCTGTCATCACCGACCGCGACACCGGGCGCTCCAAGGGCTTCGGCTTCATCGAGATGCGCGACGAGGAGGCCGCCAAGGCCGCTATCTCCGCCCTCGATGGCTACGAGCTCGACGGCCGCAGGATTCGCGTCAACGAGGCGAACGAGAAGCCCCGCCGCGACGCTCCCCGCTGGTAACAGCAGGACGTAGAACCGGGAAGGCCCGGGCTCCGCAGAGCGGAGCCCGGGCTTTTTATTTCCCCTTCCCGTCCAAGCCGCGGTACTCGAACCAGTCGAAGTCAGCGACAGCCCCGGAAGGCGCTCCGTTCGAGGTAGCGAAAAGCCCGAGGCAGGCGCCCACGAAGCCGCCCGCCCGCTCGGCGCTGAGGATCGTCCCGTCGGCCCCGAGGGCCACCGTATCCCGCGCTCCTCCCTCCGGCCCGCAGAAGAACGAGATGCGCTGTCCCCGCGCCTCGAGGCGGAGCTCGACCTTAAGCGGACCGCTCCCGGCTCCGCCGACGGCGCGCTCCCCGATCGCCCGCTCGACCCCGCCCTCGCGCGCGACCGCCCTGACGGCGGGATAGCCGACGGCCCCTTCTCCTCCCGCCCCGGCCATGACGACCTCGAGCCTGAACTGCCAGTCCTCGTTCTGCATGATCACGAGCCCGGCGGCCTCGCCCGGGGCCGAGGGCCGGAACTCGACGAGCGTCGATGCGTCGAATGACATGTCGCGCTGCCGGACGAGTGCGCAGGAGGGGTTCTCGTTCCCCGTCATGGACGGGGAACGGAGCTTGAGCCGGAGATGCCCCTTCCGTTCCCTGAGCGAGTGGAAGGGCTCGCTCGGCGGCGTGCGGAGGAAGACCCATTCAGGCCCGAGGGCCTCGCGGTTGAAATCGTCCCGTTCGGGCGCGGGCGGGAACGCGTGCTCAGGCAGGCCGGGAGCGGGATAGCTCGATTCCAACCTGCCCCGCCCCGGGCTCGCCACCGGCCAGCCATCTTCCCAGGAAACCGGACAGAGAAAGGTCTCCCGACCCATGTTGGAGAAGCGCCCCCCGTAGGGCCGCGACGCGAGGAGGGACATCCACCACTCGCCGGGCGCGGCTTCCGCAAGGTCCGCGTGCCCGACGTTCACGATCGGGAAGTCGATCCCGAAGTGCCGGTGCGTGAGGATGGGATTCCCCGGATTCCCGACGTACGGCCCCGCGACGCGCTCGGAGCGCGCCACCGTGACCGCGTGGTGGTGGGCCGTCCCGCCCTCCGCGATGAGGAGATAATAGAAGCCGTCCTTCTTGTAGAGCCGGGGGCCCTCAGGCCAGATGGCGTCCCTGAGGGCGCCCCGCCAGAGCCCGCGGCCCTCTCCCTTGAGCGCGAACGTCTTGGGATCGAACTCGCGGAGCCAGACTTCCCAATTCCCGGAATAGGCCTCTCCCTCCGGCGCGGGGCGCGTGCCCACGTACCAGATCCGCCCGTCGTCGTCGAAAAAGAGCGAGGGATCGATGCCCGGCGCGTCCCTGAGCCAATGCGGCTCCGACCAGGGGCCCGCGGGATCATCCGCCGTGATGACGAAGTTCCCCGGTTCCGGCACCACCGTGCAGGTGATGTAGAAACGGCCCTCATGGTGGCGGATGCAGGGCGCGAAAATCCCGTGCGAGTGCTTCTTCCCGGCGAGCGGCAATTGGCTCGGCCGGTTTAGCGCATTCCCGATGAGCTCCCAGTGCGCGAGGTCCCTACTGTGGTAGATCGGAATTCCCGGGAAGTAGGCAAAGCTCGAGGTGGCGATGTAGAAATCATCCCCTACCTTGCAGAGCGAGGGATCGGGGGCGAAACCGGGGATGATGGGGTTGTGCAGAATACGCGACGCGCTTTCCATGGCATGCTCCTTCATATGCGACAGGGCGAATCATGCCATAGAGAGCCAGGGCTTGTGAATAAAAATCCGCCCGGCGGACCGGGCGGATTTGATAAACCACTAATGAATAAAAATAAATTGGATTAGGGGCCAGCGTATGAAACAGTAACAGGCGTTGTATCGTTTGCATAGATAGATACATAATTTGTCGCAAAATCACCCCAGACGCCTGGGCTCGCATTCCATGTGACTGCAATTTCATAATCGCCGACAGGAATGTCATAAAAAGGATATGAATCGCCAGGTGTTATAAAATCAGATCCAAGAAGATCCTCTCCCCAACTCGTACCGCCTACGGGGCGGATGTATACAAATGTGACTGTATTACCAGTCATATTTGTAACAACCATATCGCCGTATTCCTGAACATCCAAGAATAAGATACAGCCATTGAGCGCGAGAAGAACCCCGAGAATGGCGGCTACGAGGGCGATCTTCTTGATTGTCTTCATATCTATCCTCCATGATAGCATACATATCCAGGCTCTACTGCCCCGGACATCACCATTCTATCACAGAAAAATACTAATGCAATATCACGGAGGCAAGAATCTAATAAAATGTGTTCAGTAAATGAACATCCTTGTTTTCACTTGAGGTCCGCGATATTGATCCCCTTCTCCAAGTACTTATTCCCGAAAAGGTAGAGGAGGACCGTCGGCACGAGGGCGAGCACGACGGCGGCTAGCTGGACCGTGAAGGCCTTCTCCGTGGGCGCCTGGAAAAAGAGGAGCCCGATGGGGAGGGTGTAGTACTTAGCGTCGTTGAGGTAAAGGAGGGGCCCGAAGAGGTCCTTCCAACTCCCTAAGAAGCTGAAGAGGGCGGTCACGATGAGGGCGGGCTTCACCTGCGGCAGGGTGATGTGGATGAAGGTCCGCCAGGTCCCGGCCCCGTCGATCCACGCGGCCTCGTCGATCTCGCGCGGAGCGGTGAGCATCAGCTGCCTCAGGAGGAAGCTGTTCCCTGCCCCCCCGAAGGCGTGCGGGATGATGAGGGGGAGGAAGCCGTTCGTCCATCCGATCTTCCGGTAGAGCGCGTAGAGCGGGATCTGCGTCACCTGCGTGGGGAGGAACATGGCGGCGAGGAGGATGACGAAGAGGACGTCGCGCCCGGGGAATTTGAAGCGCGCGAATCCGTAGGCCACGAGGGCCGACGAGAAGACGGTGAGTCCCGTCTGGACGAATCCTAGCCAGAGGGAGTTCCCCATGTAGGCGAAGATCTTGTACTGCTGGATCGCCTTGAGGAAGTTCTCCGGGTGGAGGGGGAAGGGGAACCACATGGTCTTGGGATCGGTGGCGGCGTACTGCCCCAGGCTCTTCAAGGATGAAGCGAAGAGGTAGTAGAAGGGAATGACGATGACGAGGGCGAGGGCCCCCATGAAGAGCGCCCCGAAGGAATCGACGAGGCGCTTCTCGTTCATCACGTAGGCGAGGAATCCGTCCCTGTCCTTCATGCGACCTCCACCCCGGCGGCCTCGGAGCGGCCGCGTCTCCGGAGATACGCGATTATGACGATGGTGAGCGCGAGGCCGATGGCGAAGAGGATCCATCCGATGGCCGCGGCCTCGCCCATGCGCCAGTCGCGGAAGCCCCGCTGGTAGAGGAAGAATACGAGGGTCGCGAGGCTGTTGTGCGGTCCCATGGTGTTTGTCGTGGGCCCGCCTCCCATGCCAGCGAGGGCCGCGGCGAGGTCGAAGACGCCGAGGCCGCCGATGAGGGCCATGATGGCCTGGAAGAAGATCACGGGGGAGAGGAGCGGGAGGGTGATCCTGAAGAAGCGGGTCCACCAGCCCGCCCCGTCTATCTTGGCCGCCTCGTAATAGGAGGCCGGGATGCCCGTGAGGCCCGCCATGAAGACCACCATCCCCGAACCCACCGTCCAGTAGCTCGTCACGATGAGAGTCCACACGGCGACCTTGGGCTCGCCGAGGAAGTTCACCTCCTTCCCGCCCAGGGCCGTGATGAACCAGTTGATGACGCCCGTCCAGGTGCCTCCCGAGCTCGTCTGGAACATCGGGACCATCATGAGCCCGAAGGCCACGGGCACCACGAGGGTGGGCAGGAAGAAGACGACGCGGAAGGCGCGGTGCCCCGGGATCTTCTCGTGCATGAGCACCGCCATGAAGATCGAGAGCGCGAGGCCTCCGAAGCTGGAGAAGACCATGAAAAGCCCGTTGTTCCCCATGGATCGCCAGAAGAGCCGGGACGCCACGGTGGGCTTCTCCGGCGCGATCAGCTTGAGGTAGTTCCCGAAGCCGACGAACTCGGGTTCGGTGATGCCGTCCCACTTGAGGAGGCTGATGACGAAGGACGCGATCATGGGGACGATCGCGAAGGCGAGGAAGCCGATCACCCAGGGCAGGATGTAGAGGTACCCCTGCCTGTTCCGTTTCCATTCGAGCTCGCTCAGGATCATGGCGCTCGGCCCTCCGTGTCGGGG
>CAYNQK010000112.1:0-3297 GCA_964399285.1 uncultured Spirochaetales bacterium
CCCGGGGATGCACTCGAGCCAGGACGAGCAGGACTCGCGCTTATACGCGGACTTCGCCATCGTGCCCTGCCTCGAGCCCTCGAGCCAGCAGGAGGCCTACGACATGGCGCTCGCGGCCTTCGAGGCCTCGGAGCGCTTCGGCGTCCCCGTCCTCCTCCGCCTCGTCACGAGGCTCTCGCACTCGAGGGCCGTGGTGAACACGAGGGGGCGGCGGGCCGCGCAGCGGCCGCTCGCGAAGCCCGAGAAGAAGGGCGACTGGATGCTCCTCCCCGCCCACGCGCGGCGAAACTACGATACCCTCTGCTCGCTCCAGCCGGCGATGGAGGCGTGGTCGCTGTCCTCGCCCTACAACAAGCGTTCGGGGGCCGGCGGGGGGAAGGGGCGCAAGGCCCCGCTCGCCGTCATAACCTCCGGGCTCGGGAGGAACTACTACGAGGAGAACGCGGGCGACCTCACCGCGGATCTCCCCCGCGTCCACGTGGGCGCCTACCCCGCGCCGTGGAAGACCATCCGCGAGCTCGCCTACGCCTCCGAGGAGATCCTCGTCATCGAGGAGGGCCAGCCCTACATCGAGAAGGCCATACGCGGGATGCGGCGCGACGCCACCGGCGCGGCGGACTCCGCCGGATGCACGCCCCGCGTGCGCGGCAAGCTCGACGGGGCCCTCCCCCGGACGGGCGAGCTGGACCCGGACAACGTGCGCGCGGCCCTCGGCCTCGCGCCCAGGAAGGCGGCGAAGGTCGCCGTCCCGCCCCTCCCCGCGCGGCCGCCGCAGCTCTGCCAGGGCTGCCCCCACGGCGACTCCTATACGGCCATCAAGGAGGCCCTCGCGGGGCTCGAGCCCTTCTCCGTCACCGCCGACATCGGCTGCTACTCCCTCGGGGCCCTCAAGCCCTACGACGCGATCGAGAGCATCGTCTGCATGGGCGCGAGCATCGGCATGGCCCGCGGGGCGGCGGACTCGGGCGTGCCCTACGCCGTCGCGGTCATCGGCGACTCGACCTTCTACCATTCAGGCATCACGCCGCTCGTGGACGCCGTGGCCGCGAACGCGCCCATAACGGTGGTCATCCTGGACAATTCCATCGTCGCCATGACGGGCTGCCAGCCCACCATCGGCAGCTCCGAGGGCCTCGCGGCCATCGTCGCGGGCACGGGGATCGATCCCGCGCACCTGAAGCGGCTCGACGCCCAGCGCAACAGGCACGGGGAGAACGTCGCCGCGCTCAGGGAGGAGATACTCCACCGCGGGACCTCCGTGGTGATCATGAGCAGGGTCTGCCTCGAGGCCTTCAGGAAGTCGCGCTCGGCGGCGAAGGCCGGCGCGGGGGAGGGGAAGGCATGAAGTACGACATCGTCCTCGCGGGCGTGGGAGGGCAGGGCGTCCTCTCGCTCGCGGCGACCATCGCCGCGGCGGCCATGAAGGAGGGCCTCTCCGTCCGCCAGTCCGAGGTGCACGGCATGGCCCAGCGCGGCGGCGGCGTCTCCGCCCATCTCCGCATGTCCGACGGGGCGATCGCCTCGGACCTCGTCCCGCGCGGCGGCGCGGACATGATCCTGTCGATGGAGCCCCTCGAGTCGCTCCGCTACGCCGCCTGGCTCTCCTCGAGCGGCGCGGTGATCACGTCGAGCGAGCCCTTCGTCAACATCGCGGATTATCCCGACCTCGGTCCGGTCCTCAAGGCGGTGGCTTCCGTGAAAGGAAGCTCGGTCGTGGACGCCCTCGCCATCGCGAAGGCGGCGGGCAACGCCAGGGCGGTGAACATGGTCCTCGTGGGGGCGGCGAGCCCGCGGTTGCCCCTGAAGGCGGCGAGCCTCGAGGCCGCCATCGCCGAGGGCTTCGCTTCCAAAGGGAAGGACGTCGTCGAGGTGAACCTCGCGGCCTTCCGCGCGGGACGGGCCGCGGTGAAGGGATGAGCGCGATGGAGGCGAGCGCGTACTGGGAACCGGACATAGAGACCATGGACGCGGAGAAGCTCCGCGGACTCCAGCTCGAGAAGCTCCGCGTTTCCGTGGATCGGGCGCTCAAGACGCCGTTCTACGCGAAGCGCCTCGCCGAGGCGGGCCTCCGTTCGGGCGCGGACATCCGTTCCGTCGAGGATCTCAGGCGCCTCCCGCTCACGAGCAAGAACGACCTCCGCGACGGCTACCCCTACGGCATGCTCGCGAAACCCCTCGCGGACGTAGTCCGCATGCACGCCTCCTCCGGAACCACGGGGAAGCCCACGGTGGTCTACCACACCGCGGCGGACATCGCCGCCTGGGCCAACCTCTGCGCGCGCTCCATGTACGCGGCCGGGGCCCGCCGCGAGGACGTCTTCCAGAACATGACGGGCTACGGCCTCTTCACGGGCGGACTCGGGATGCATTACGGCGCCGAGCGCCTCGGGATGATGACCATCCCCACGGGTTCGGGGAACACGCTGAGGCAGTTCCAGTTCCTCAAGGACTTCCGCGTCACGGCCGTGCACGCCACGCCTTCATACATCCTGCACCTCGCGGAGACCATGGCGGAGTCGGGGTACTCGCCCGCGGACTTCGCGCTCCGCATCGCGTTCATCGGCGCCGAGCCGCACACGGAGGACATGCGGAGGAAGGTCGAGGCCTCCTTCGGCGTGGACGCCTTCAATTCCTACGGCCTCTCGGAGATGAACGGCCCCGGCGTCGCCTTCGAGTGCGTCCGCAAGGAAGGCATGCACGCGTGGGAGGACTCCTACGTGATGGAGATCATCGATCCCGAGACCCTCGAGCCCGTGCCCGACGGCGAGGAGGGCGAGCTCGTGATGACTCCGCTCGGCAGGGAGGCCACGCAGCTCATCCGCTACCGCACGCGCGACCTCACGAGGATACTGCCCGGCGCCTGCGCCTGCGGGAGGACGCACCGCCGCATCGCCCGCATCAAGGGACGGAGCGACGACATGCTCATCATCAACGGCGTGAACGTCTTCCCCAGCCAGATCGAGGAAGTCATCATGTCGATGCCGGAGATCGCGAACAACTACCTCATCGTGATCGAGAAGGACGGGGCGATGGACCGCATGACGGTCAAGACGGAGGTCACCGACGAGGTGTTCTCCGACGATTCGCGCGACCTCGCCTCGCTCTCCGCGCGCATCGCGGGGAGGCTCGCCGCCGTCATCACCGTGACGCCGAGGGTCGAGCTCCACGAGTGCGGCTTCCTGCCGAGGTCCGAGGGCAAGGCCAAGCGCGTGGAGGACCGCCGCCCCAAGTGAGCCGCCGCCGCCGGCGGCGAGTCTGGGTCGCCGCCTCGAGCGGCTGACCGCGCTCTCGCGGCGG
>CAYNQK010000112.1:3397-9689 GCA_964399285.1 uncultured Spirochaetales bacterium
ACCGCGCTCCCGCGGCGGACCGCGCTCCCGCGGCGGACCGCGCTCCCGCGGCGGACCGCGCTCCCGCGGCGGAGCGGCGAGTGGCCGGGTTTGCTTTACAAACCCTTTTTTTGGCCCTAAGATGTCCCGGTGAACAGGCTCCTCAAGTTCCTCACGCCATTCTTCGCCGTCGCCTTCGTCGCGCTGCTCACCCTGAACGTGGTCTACATGGCGAGCAACCCTTTCGTGTCCCGGGGCAAGAACGGCAAGCAGACGAGATCGAGCCACTTCGCCTTCTTCCTCCCCGAGGCCGACTACTCCTTCTTCAAGGAGCTCAGGAACGGCGCGATCGACGCCGCCCAGCTCATGGACTGCTCGATCACCTTCCATCCCATCGACATGGATCCCCTGAGCCTCGAGATCGCCCGCTACACCGGGATCGACGGGCTCGCGGTCTACCCTTACCAGAAGGACGACGCGCTCCTCTCGAGCCTCGGCAAGATCTACGACGCGGGCATTCCGGTGGTGCAGATCGAGAACCGGATGCTCAACAGGCCCGAAGCCGTCTTCATCGGCACGAACAGCTTCGACTTCGGGAAGGCCATCGGGCGGCTCACGCTTCCCTACGAGGAGCGCAACCTCAGGATCGCGATCGTCTACAGCGACAAGAACCCGGGGCCCATGGCGGAGGGGAGCCTCCTCGAGATGGGGATCAAGTCGATCCTCGGCATGCGGGTATCCTCCCTCCGCTCGTTCAAGACGAGCCAGAACCCCCTGGACGCGGAGCGGCTCGCGTACGACCTTCTCAAGGGCAAGGAGGGCTTCAACCTCATCGTCTTCACCGACGCGAACGACACCCTCGTCGCGGTGCAGGCCATAATCGACATGAACCTCGTGGGGGCGGTCCAGGTGATCGGTTTCGGCGACGATCCCGTGATCAAGGGCTACGTCGAGAAGGGCATCATCCTGGGGAGCGTCGTGCGCGATCCGTACCACATCGGGTTCAACGCGGTGATGGCGCTGGCGGAGATCAAGCGCAGCGGGAACACCTCGGCCTTCGTGGACACGGGGATCTCGACGATCGAGATGTCGGGCTCGGGGATGGCGGGCGCGGGGGGCGGGGAGTGAGGTCGGATTCCCTCAAGGCGAGGGTGCTCTACTACCTCGCGGGGAGCGTGCTCATCCTCGCGCTCTCCCTCTGCTTCATCATGGTCTTCACCTTCAACCTCCAGAGCATCGCGGACCAGCGCTTCAAGAACGAGGCCTTCCTCCAGGAGGTCCAGGGCCAGCTCATGGACATCCAGCAGCCCCTCAGGAGCTACCTGTCCACCTGGTCGTCATCCTCCCTCTCGCGGCTCCTCTTCCTCACCGAGACCCTGAGCGAGTCCATACCGGACGAGCGCCCCATCGCCTCCGACGGGGCCGAGCTCATGAACCGGGAGATCTACTTCGTCGTGGAGGCCTACCTGGCCCGGATCAACGAGATCATCGAGCTCAAGCGCGGCAGGAAGGTGGCCGAGTACACGGCGGCCTACGACGAGCTCAGCCGCATGTACGAGTACGTCCAGGACAAGATCGACGAGGCCAGCCTCCGCGGCTTCAGGGGCCAACTAGCGGAGTACCGGGACTTCCTCAAGATGTTCAGGCAGATCCAGCTCTATAACCTCCTCCTCATCGTCGCGACGGTGGGCCTCATATACTCCCTCCTCATGCGGATGCTGGACAGGATCACCCGCCCCATGTACGAGCTCTCCGTGATGGCGACGCGGCTGTCCGACGGGGACTTCGGGGTGCCCGACGTCGACCTCCGGACCTTCAGGGAGGTCAACCAGGTCGCCAAGGCGTTCAACGCCATGAAGGAGAGCATCCGCAGCTCCATCGAGGAGCTCAAGCACCAGAAGGAGATGGAGCAGCAGATCCTCACCGAGCGCGTCAGGAACCTCAGGATGGAGCAGGTGCTCAAGCGCATGGAGCTCTACACGATGCAGGCGCGCATGAACCCGCATTTCCTCTTCAACACCCTGAACACGGGGGTCCAGCTCGCCATCATGGAGGACGCGGACAGGACCGCGGAATTCATGGGGAACCTCGCGTCGCTCTTCCGCTACAACATCCGGGAGAACAAGTTCTTCGTCCCGCTCAGGTACGAGATAGACGGCCTCGAATCCTACTTCAGCATACTGAGGATCCGCTTCCCCAAGAAGCTGAAGCTCGCGCTCCGCGTGGACGAGGACCTCCTGGACGCGTACAGCTGCCCGGCCATGATCATCCAGCCCCTGGTGGAGAACTCCGTCCTCCACGCCTTCGTGGATCCCGAGAGGATGGGATCCATAGAGGTGGACGTCCGCATGGACGGCCCGGTGCTCGAGATCTCCGTGCGCGACGACGGCATCGGCATCCCGGCGGCCACGGTCGAGAAGCTCCTCGTGCCGCACACCCACGACTACCAGCTCAGCTCCAAGGTCATGGGGCTCGAGAACGTGATCCAGCGCTGCTACTTCTTCTATCCCGAGCAGAAGGACGTCATTTCGATCGATTCCGCCGAGGGCCGGGGGACCGAGATCAGGATCCGGATCCACACGGAGGTCGCGCCATGTATCGAGTTATGATCGTCGACGACGAGGAGCCCGTGCTGGAGAGCTTCTCGTACATCCTCGGCAAGGGGGTGCCCGGCTTCGAGCTCTGCGGCGTCGCGCGCTCCGGACCCGAGGCGATCTCGCTCGTGCCCGAGCTCAGGCCCGATCTCGTGTTCATGGACATCCAGATGCAGGGCATGGACGGCATCGAGGCCGTCTCGCGGATACAGAAGAGGCACCCCGACATCGTGTTCATCCTCTCGACCGCCTACGAGCGTTTCGACATCGCGCAGAAGGCCATACCCCTCGGCGTGTTCAATTATCTCGTGAAGCCCGTATCCCGGAAGGCCCTGGAGGACGAGTTCGCCCGGGTGAGGATCCAGCTGGACGACGCGCGCGAGAAGGCGGCCATCCAGAAGCAGGAGGCGCTCTACGCGCAGAGGATGCGGGAGGAGGAGACCAGGCGATTCCTCCTCGGCCTCGCGTGGACCTCGCCGGGCGAGCCGGAATGGCGCGAATTCGCCCGGATGTTCTCGATCAAGGGCGATCAGGCGGCGGTCATGCTCCTCCGGACGGCGCCCGGGACGCCCGAGGCCGAGGCCGAGCGGGCGTACTCTGACATCCTGAAGCAGCTCCAGTACAAGTGCGCCTGCGTCTCGACGGTGCTCGCGGGCCGCATGATCGTGCTGTTCCCCGAGCCCGACGACCCCGAGGGCGTCGGGCGCCGCGTGGAGAAGGCGCTCGAGGCCGCGGGGGGAATCGACTGCCGCTTCGGGATGGGGAGGGCGAGGCATTACTCGTCCCTCGACGAATCCTACCGCGAGGCCTTCGAGCAGCTCAGGGGATTCGGCGGCGAGGAGGGCGCGTCGCCCAAGGAGCGGCGCCGCGCGGAGCGAGAGCTCCGGGGCAAGGTCCTCTACGGGGACTGGGACGAGGCCGGCAGGCTGTACGAGCGCTTCTGGACCGAGGCCTTCGTCTCCAGCGACTTCGCGGCGGCCAAGGCGAGGATGATCGCCTTCTACTCCCGTCTCATGGACGCCCTCGACGACGAGCTTAAGGGCAGGTCCGACGTGGACGTGGATCCCGCGGAAGAGATCGCCTCCCTGGGATCGGTGCAGGCCTGGCAGCAGTGGTCCTCCTACATGATGGACCGCCTCCGGTTCATCATCAAGGAGAACAAGGACCAATACCTGCCCAAGCCCCTCGGCGCGGCGGTCAACTACATCAGGGAGAACTACGCCAAGCCGATCCAGCTTTCCACGGTGGCCGAGCGCTGCGCGATCTCCCAGGGCTACCTGAGCAAGCTCTTCTCCGAGTACCTGAACACGACCTTCATCGATTATCTCAACACCCTCAGGATCGGCGAGGCGGCCAAGCTCCTGCGCGGCGGAGGCAAATCGGTGAAGGAGGTGTCCTACCTCGTGGGCTACGCCGATCCCAACTATTTCAGCAGGATATTCAGGCGCTACCTGAACGTGTCTCCTTCGGAACTCTCTAAAGGGGGGCCGGGCAATGAAGATTAGGGCCATCGTGCTGGCGTGTTGCGCGCTGCTCGCGTCCTGCGGCGCCAAACGGAAGGAGCGCGACAGGCTCCTCATCGGGTTCTCCGCGGCCACGGACCTTTTCCTCCTCGAGCGGTGGGACAAGGACATCAGGGTCTTCAGCAACGTCGCGCGCGAGCTCGGCGCCGAGGTCATCTTCGCCAAGTCGCCCGGGGACGCGCTGAGCCAGGTCCCGCAGATCCAGTACCTCCTCGAGCAGGACGTGGACGTCCTCGTCGTCATCCCCCAGGACATGGACATCCTGGGCGGCATCGTGAAGAAGGCCATGGGGCGGGGCGTGCCCGTCCTGGCCTACGACCGGCCCATCATGCAGGTTCCGATCTCCGGGTACGTGTCCTTCGACAACCGCGAGGTCGGAAAGCTCATGGCGGGGGCCCTCGCGTCCCGCGCGCCCAGGGGCAAGTACCTCATCGTCAACGGCTCCATACACGACAACAACAGCTTCGAGGTGAGCGCCGGGGTGCACGGAGTGCTGGATCCCCTCGTCCGACGCGGGGATATCTCCCTCGTGGACGAGATATGGCTGGATTTCTGGAGCTTCGACGAGGCCAGGCACAAGATCGGCAAGGTGCTCGAGAGGACCACCGACATCGACGCCATCTCCTGCGCCAACGACCAGCTCGCGGGGGCGGCCGTGAGCCTCCTCGCGGAGCGCCGGCTCGCGGGCAAGGTGCTGGTGGTGGGGCAGGACGCGGACCTCCTCGCCTGCCAGCGCGTGGTGGACGGGCTCCAGCTCATGACGGTCTACAAGCCCCTTCCTGACCTCGCCGCCCGCGCCGCCAGGCTCGCCGTGCAGTTGGCCCGGAAACAGCGCCCCGAACCCGACAAGTACTTCGACAACAAGAGCGGTTCGGCCATTCCCTTCTACGTGGAGACGCCGACGGCGGTCTACGAGGAGCAGATGATGACCACGGTAATCCAGGACGGCTTCCATTCGAGGGAGGACGTGTACCGGACGAAGCAAGCACGGGAATGATGCGAGGATTGTGCTAACCGCCGCGATGGCCGTACGGCCGTTCGGTTAAAAAAACCGGATAATTACAAAAAAATCCTGTTTCGTGCCTTCCGGTTCCAGTTTATAATGCCTCGACTAAATCCAGAAAGGAGAGTCCTATGAACAAGGTCTCGAAAGTGTTCTTCGTGCTCGTCGCGCTCGCGCTGGTCTTCGCCCTGCCGCTGAGCGCCGCTCCCAAGGGGAAGCTGGGCAAGGTCGGCATCGCGATGCCCACCAAGTCCCTTCAGCGCTGGAACCAGGACGGCAACTACCTCCAGGATAAGCTGGAAGCCGCCGGTTACTACGTCATCCTCCAGTACGCGAACAACCAGGTAGCCACCCAGGTCTCCCAGATCGAGAACATGATCACCTCGGGCGTCGGAACCCTGGTCATCGCCTCGATCGACGGCACGGCCCTCAAGGGCGTCCTGGCCCAGGCCGCCAAGGCCGGCGTGAAGGTCATCGCCTACGACCGCCTCATCAAAGGCAGCCCGAACGTCGACTACTACGCCACCTTCGACAACTACCTCGTCGGCAAGATCCAGGGCGACTTCATCGTCCAGAAGCTCGGCCTCGCCGAGGGCAAGGGTCCCTACAACATGGAGTGCTTCGGCGGCTCCCCCGACGACAACAACGCGTTCCTCTTCAACAAGGGCGCCATGGACCAGCTCCAGAAGTACATCGACAACGGCAAGCTCGTCGTCAACTCCAAGCAGACCGACATGAAGCAGATCGCCATCATGTCCTGGAAGTCCGAGACCGCCCAGGCCCGCATGGACAACCTCCTCACCGCTTTCTACGCGGACAAGAAGGTCGACGTCGTCCTCTCCCCGAACGACAGCCTCGCCCAGGGCATCGCCGCCTCCCTCAAGGCCGCCGGTTACGGCACCGCCGCCAAGCCCTACCCCGTCCTCACGGGCCAGGACTGCGACACCGCCAACATGAAGCTCATCCTCGCCGGCCAGCAGTCCATGTCCATCTTCAAGGACACCCGCACTCTCGCCGAGCGCGTCGTGACCATGATCGAGGAAATGGCCGCCGGGAAGAAGGTCACCGTCAACGTCACCAAGTCCTACAACAACGACGTGAAGATCGTTCCCTCCTACCTCTGCGAGCCGGTCTTCGCCGACATCAACAACTACAAGAAGATCCTCATCGATTCCGGCTACTACACCGAGGCC
>CAYNQK010000113.1:0-9639 GCA_964399285.1 uncultured Spirochaetales bacterium
GATCTCGCTCGCCCTCGAGGGCGGCGGGATCGACGCCGTTCGCGTCAGCGACGACGGACGGGGCATCCCGCCCGAGGATTTTCCCCTCCTCTGCAAGCCGCACGCCACGAGCAAAATCCGCACGGACGACGACCTCCTCAGGGTGCGCACCCTCGGATTCCGCGGAGAGGCCCTCGCTTCCATCGCCGCGGTCGCCGAGCTCGAGCTCCTGAGTTCGACCTCGGGCGGCTCCGCGCTCAAGCTCTCGTCCCGACCCGGACGCGAAATCGAATGGGGCCCCGCGTCATCGCGCAAGGGCACCAGCGTCACGGTCAAGGCGCTCTTCGATCGCTTCCCGGCGCGCAAGCGCTTCCTCAAGAGGCCGCAGACCGAGGGCTCCCTCGCCGCGCAGGTTTTCCTGGACCGCGCCCTCCCCCATCCCCTCCTCGATTTCCGCCTCACCGCGGACGGCGAACCCCGGCGCATGCTTCCCCCCTCGTCCCTGCGCGCCCGCGTCCTCTCGGCCTATCCCGTCGATTTCCCCGAGAGCCTCTTCCGCGAGACCGAGGCCGAATCGGACGGGCTCTCGCTGTCCGTCGTCCATGGCGGCCCCGAGGCGCTCTGGCCAGACAGGCGCCACATGCAATGCTTCGTGAATCACCGCCGCGTCCAGGACTTCTCCCTCCTCAAGGCGATCGAGGTCGGATTCTCCGGCTTCCTCCCGGGAGGACTTTTCCCGTACGCGTTCCTCTTCCTGGACGTCCCGCCCGACCTCGTGGACTTCAACATCCACCCTGCCAAGAAGGAAGTCCGGTTCAAGGATCCGCGCGCCGTGCAGTCGTTCGTGATCCGCTCCCTCGCTCGCGACCTGTCATCGAGCGACGTACGGCGCCCGCGCATCGCGAATCGCGAAGAAAGCGGATTAACCGCCGCAGTCGGCCCGTCGCTCTGGGAGATGGACGGGGGTAAACTGGATAGCCGTTCTTCGTTCGTATCTGAACGGGAACCGGGCGGGCGTTGGCCGAGCAAGGATGAGCTCTCGGCCCTCGCGGCTTCGCGAGCCGCGTTCCGCGCCGTACATCCCGACGCCGATACCCCCTTCAGGGTCATCGGCCAGGCTCTCGGCGTATTCATCGTATTCGAGTCCGGAGACGCGGTGCATTTCCTCGACCAGCACGCCGCCCACGAGCGGATCATCTTCGACCGGCTCTCGGTGAAAAAGCCGCTGTCCCAGCGGCTCCTCATCCCCTTCGCCATCGATGCCGCGGGCGAAGATGCCGAGCGGCTCGCAACGCACGCCGAGGCGCTCAACGCCCTCGGATTCCGCCTTGAACGGACCGAGGAGGGATCATGGATACTCCTCGCCCATCCCGAAGGGTATAAAGGCGAACCCGCGGAGCTCTTATCGGATCTCGCGGAGGCGGGAGACGGCGGCGAGGACCCGATGCGCGCCGCCCGGGCCATGACCGCGTGCAAGTCGGCGATCAAGGAGGGCGACGCGCTGGACTTCCCCGCCATGGAGGCCCTCGTCCGCGACGCCCTCTCCCTCCCAGAAAAGCGCTGCCCCCACGGGCGGCCCATCCTGTTCACGATGGGCCGCGATGAGGCCTATGAGCGCATCCGCAGGATCGTCCGCTAGCTAGAGCGTCGAGAGTATCGCGTCCACTTCAGCCCGCTTCTCGTAATCCGGCTTCCGATTGACGAGATCCTGTAGGATTTTCTTGGCCTTGTCGTTCTCCCCGAGAGTCACGTACACCTTGCCGAGCTCGTAGGAGGCGTCGTAATTCCCCGGCTCGAGCTTGAGGAGCTCCACGTAGGCGTTCCGCGCCTTCTCCAGCTGTCCTGCCGAAACGCAGGCTTTCGCGAGATTGTGCCGGGTCGTCGTCTCGCGCGGACTCACGACGAGGGCCTTCTCGAAGTGCTGGATGGAACGCTCGTACAGCGACTTCCTCAGGTAGGCGTTCCCGAGATTGTTGTTCAGCTGGTATCCGGAAGGATTTATCTTGTAGGCTTCCTCGAGGTATACGAGGGCCTTGTCATCAAAGCCCTCGTCCAGGAAAATGCTACCGAGGTTGACCCTCGGCTTATCGAATTTCTTGTCGTAGGCCGCGGAATTCGAGTAGGCGGTGATCGCCTCGTCCGTTTTTCCGAGAGCCTCGTACGCCAGCCCCAGCGTATACAGGTACGTCGCGTTCGAGGGCTTTAGCTCCACGGCCTTTTTCGCGTGGATGAGCGCCTCGTCGTTCTTGCCGAGCTCGATTTCCGCCAGCGCTAGATTGTGGTTCGTCACGGCGGCGTTCATCACCTCGACCGCGGATTCGAATAACGATTCGGCTTCCTTGAATTTCCCCTCGTCCATCAGGATCTTCGCGAGCTCGACCATCGCCTGGGCGTTGGAGGGATCGGCGCGAATGGCGCTGCGGTAGGCCGCCGTCGCGTTCACCGTATCCTTTAGCTCGACGTAGGCCCTTCCCATCTCCACGTAAGCCGCCGCGTAATCGCCCTTGAGGCTGATTGCCTTCTTCATATTCGTGATATCGCTCTTGTAATCTCCGAGCTGCCTGTACGAGAGCCCGAGATTGTAGAATATCCGCTCGTATTTCGGATTCATCGAGGCCGCGGAATTGAAGGCCTGCTTGGCCTCCTCGAAGCGCTTGGCGTTGTAGTACGCCTTTCCGAGCTCGTAGGCGTAGAGCCAGTTCTTTGGATCGAGCTTATTGGCCTCTTTCAGCTCCTGGATGGCGTTGTCCCACTGCTTGAGATCGGAGCTGATCTGCCCGAGCGTGTAATGCGGCTCCGCGAGCGTCGAGTCGCGCTTGATGGATTCCTTGGCCTGGATGACCGCGTCCTTGACGGCCTGCTGCCCCTTCTCCCCGTCCGGGTCGGCCTTGTAGGCGTCGTAGTAGGCCTGAGCCATCTCCTCGTGCTTCTGAGCGGCGTATTTTTCCTCGCCCTCGGGGAATTTCTCCACTGCGCTGGCGAAATCCTTGCGCGCGCCCGGTAGGTCCGCCTTCCGGGCTTTCGCCGCCGCCCTCTCCACGAGCTCGTCCACCTCGTTCATGCGGTCGCGGATTGCCTTGGACTTCCGGGCGCGCTCATCCTCTTCGGCCTTGCGCCTGGCCGCCGCCGCGTCGGCCTCCGCCTTGCGGAGCCTCTCTTCCTCGGCGGCCCGGGCCTTGGCTTCCTCGGCCGCTCGCCGCTCCTCCTCGCGCTGCCGCGCGAGGGCATCGGCCTCTTTTGTGCCCGAATTCGCGCCCGTTCCAGACGAGGCGTTGTTTCCGCTCGAGGACCCTTGATTCCCGTTCTTGCCGTCTCCCAGCTTGTTTCCGAGCTTGTCTATGGAATTGGCGAGGCGACGCTGTTCGGCATCGCGTTCCGCCCGTTCCCGAGCCGCCCGCTCCTCGTCGGTCTCGTTCCTCCGGGTCAGGATTTCGTCCCGTAGGGCGAGGGCCTCCTCGTCTCCCGCGTCTTTCTCGAGGAGCTGGTCCACCTTGTCGAGCGCTCTGTCGAATTCGCCCTTATCGAGATACGACCGCGCGAGGAGGAGGATATTGTTCCGCGTGCGCGCGGCGGATCCCTTGACGAGAAAACCGACGCCGATGCCGGTCCCGACGAGGAGCGCGAGGATGACGGCGATCGCGATGATCGTCCTACCGGCCTTGCCGTCGCCTCCCTTCCGGGCGGGTTCAGGCTTAGCGATGGGCACGTATTTCTTTGCGGGCATGATCGTATCCTTTCAAGCTACGGATGCATCGGACGATGAATACGCGACCTCAATCGGCGAGTTCGCTCTCGTTATCGTATCCCTCGGCGTCGACAGTGCCTTCCGAGAGGTTTTCCGTGTCTTCGGCGGCGTCCTTGAGCGAAGCCGCGACGTCCTCGAGGAGCTTGGCCTTTCGGGCGGCCTCCTCGGCGAGCCGCCTGGCTTCCTCCGCCTTGAGCCGGTCCTCTTCCGCGAAGCCCTGCTCGAGGAGGGCGATGAGGTGTTCGATATCCGAACGCTTGGGCGTGTCAGGGACGAGGCTCAGGTAGGTCTTATAGTCCGTAACCGCGTCCCTGTACTTCCCCTGGTTTAAGCGAGCCTGGGCTCTGTTCAGGTAGACGGGCTCATAGGAGGGATAGGCCTTCACGACATCGTCGTATATCCCCTCCGCGAAAGCGTTCCTCCCCTGTTGCTCGTATATGGCGCCGAGGTTGAAAGCGAATAGGTGCGGATAGAGCTTGGCATTGGACGCACCCCGCTTCAGCACTGCTATGGCCTCGTTCGTCCTGCCGAGCTGAGCGTAGGCGTGGCTGAGGTAGAGATAGGCGATTTCCTTACCCGGATCCGTCCTTATGGCGGATTCGAAGTATCCGACCGCTTCCGCTGGCTTTTTATTCATGAAAAGGTCTTCGCCCCGCGCGAAGTCGTCCTGGGCCTTCGCCATAGGGGCGATCAGCGCGAGGGCCAGCGCCGATACGGCAAAAACAGGGCCAATACCCTTTTTCATCCGGCCTCCCCGGTTTGACAGATGCTTCCAAACCGTATAATCTGAAAATCGTCGGGGCGCGTCCCCGGCTTGAGTCCGGAACCCGTTTTCCCGACTTAAAAGATACCGCAGATGCGGGCATTTTCAAAGATCGCCCGGTTCCGGGAACCCGGGCTCGCGCATCCTCTTGAGAGCGAGGTGAGAGCGGACCATGCAGATCCTGATACCCATAATCGTCCTGCTCGTCCTCTGCGTCGGGACCATTCTCATACTCGTCATCCGCTCCGTCCTCACCCCCACCCAGATCCCGGCGATCCTCGCCCTCATCAAGAACGGACGAACGGCCGTCGCCGCGAAGGCGCTCAAGGCCCTCATATCCAAGGATTCCCGGAATTCCGCCGCTCACTACCTCCTCGGCATCCTTTACCTGGGAGAGGGCAAGAGCGAGATCGCCCTCATGGAATTCAAGATCGTCAACCAGATATCCCAGTTCAACCGGGACGTACCCGAGATCGAATTCCGCAAGCGCATCGCCGACCTCTTCCTCCGCTTCAACCAGCACGAGGAAGCGCTCAAGGAGTACCTCCTCCTCGCGCAGCTCGAGCCCCTCGTGGCGGAGCACTACTACATGGCGGGGAGGCTCTTCACCGAGCGGCACAAGTCCGAGTCCGCGATGAGCTACCTCCGCCGCGCCATCGAGATCGATCCCCGGCACGCCAAGGCCCACTTCGAGCTCGGCCTCCTCCTCTACCACGACAACAAGCCGCTCGAGGCCAAGAACGAGATGAACCTCGCGCTCCGCTACGAGCCCGAGAACACCTCCGCCCATTTCTACGCGGGCAAGCTCCTCAAGGACGGCCACGACTACATGGGCGCCCTCTCCGCCTTCGAGAAGTCCATGCGGGATCCCGAGCTCAAGGTGAAGGCCCTCGTGGAGCGCGGCGGCTGCTACATGAGCCTCAACGAATTCGACAGGGCGATCCCGGAGCTGGACCGCGCGGTCAAGTCCGCGAAGGACGAGGGCTCCAACGAGGCCCTCTACGCCAGGTACTTCCTGGCCATGTGCTACGAGAAGCAGCGAGACGTCGACAAGGCCATCGAGCAGTGGGAGCGTATCTACGTCAAGAAGTCCAATTTCAGGGACGTCGCTGAGAAGCTGGCCCAGTACCAGGAATTCAGGACCGACGACAAGATCAAGGATTACGTAACCTGCGGCCGAGAGGTCTTCAAGCAGATCTGCGCCTCCATCATCTCGAGCTCCCTCCAGTTCACCGTCCGCGAAGTGAACGAGATCGCCAACGGCCTCGACATCATCGCCGTGGAGAGCGACAGCCAGAAGTGGCTCGGCGTCAAGAAGCTCCCCCGTCTCTACCGCTTCCTCCGGACTCCGGAGGTCCTGGACGACGCGCCGATACGGGCGCTCCTGGACCAGATGAAGAAGATCGGCGTCGTCCGCGGCGCCATCCTCACGAGCTCGGGCTTCACTCGCACCGCCATGGACTTCGCCGAGAACCGCCCGGTCGAGATCATAGGCAGGGACCAGCTCCAGGATCTCCTCAACTCGGCCGACTTCTTCTCGCGCGAGAGAAAATGAAGCTTCTCTGCGTCTCGGACCAGATAGATCCGCTCGTCTACTCACTTTCGATGAAGGAACGCTTCAAGGACATCGGCATGGTCCTCTCCGCGGGGGACCTTCCTCCGGAATACCTCGGCTTCATCGTGTCCTTCCTCAACAAGCCCCTACTCTACGTCGAAGGGAACCACCACGCCGCCGCGGAACGGAAGACGAGCGTCTTCGAGCAGGCCCGGGCGATCAGCGAGGAAGTCACGGAGACGAGCGAGGAATTCACGGGCGCCGTGGACGTCGGCGGACGCGTCCGGCGCGAGGAGGGTCTCATCGTCGCGGGACTCCCGGGCTGCATGCGCTACAACCGCGGCCCTTCCCAGTACTCCGACCTCCAGATGTGGCTCAAGGCGCTGGCCCTGGTGCCCCGCTTCCTCGTGAACCGGATGACCAGGGGCCGCTACGTCGACGTGATCCTCACGCACGCCCCGCCGTTCGGGATCCACGACAAGCCCGACCTGTGCCACCGCGGATTCAAGGCCTTCCTCTGGCTCATGCGCGCCTTCAAGCCGCGATTCCTCGTACACGGGCACGTCCACCTATACGACCTCAACGACGTGAGGCTTTCCCGATACGGATCGACGACGGTCGTGAACGCCTTCAACCATTGCGTCATAACCCTAGGAGAGGAGTGAAATGCCCCTCAGCAACTCAACCGTGTCTCAAGTAGCTTCGGAGGATTTCCACAGGGCCCGCCAGAAGGAATCCATCTCGCGCCTGTTCCACTTCTTCAACCCGGGGCGCGAGGAGCTTTTCTCCCTCCAGGAGATCAAGACCATCGTCAAACCCAAGGGCGAGACCTACGTCGGGATGCGGGCGATCCCCGTCGATCTCATCGTCGGGTCCGAGGGCCGGTACCACGATTTCAACCAAGCCTTCCTTCCCAAGCACGACAGGATGCGCGATCGCTGGATGAACGTGGACAAGGCCCATCTTCAGGACTTGAATCTCCCCCCGATCCGGCTCTACGAGATCGGCGGGGTGTATTTCGTCCGCGACGGCAACCACCGCGTCTCGGTGGCCCGGCACCAGGGCGTTTCCATGATCGACGCCGAGGTCATATCCCTCAATTCCGAAATACGCCTCGCCCCCGGCATGTCCCGCGACGAGGTGGTCTCGGCCGTCATCGCGTACGAGAAGGCCCTCTTCTACGATGAGACCTACTTCGGGATCATCACGGACGACGAAAACCTGGACTTCACCACCCTCGGCCAGTACGACGTCATATACAACCACATCCTCGTGCACAAGTACTACATGAACCAGGGCATCAAGGAGGAGATCGGCCTCGGTCGCGCCATCGGCTCCTGGTACGAGAAGGTCTACCATCCTATCGTGGACACCATCGTCTCCGAAAAGCTCCTCTCGCGCTTCCCGGGAAGGACTCCCTCGGACCTCTACGTCTACATCGTCCGGTACTGGGACGACCTCAAGCGATCCCGCGGGAACGCGTTCCGCGCCAAGGACGCCGTACGCATCTACGCCGAGGAGTACGGCCTGAAGGGGCCCCTTGCCGTCCTGTCCTGGGCCCTGAGCCGCGTTTTTCCGCGGAAACGCCGCTAGAGCGGAAACGCCGTTAGGACGGGCGATCGCGTCCCGGTCTTGTTGACAGAAGGCCGCCCTTCGCGTTAAATTCGCTATCTACGGAGGATAAGCATGGCCCAGGCATCCAAGAACTCCCGCACGACGTCGAGCACCCATAAGTTCCTGTGCAGCTGCGGCGGCGAAGTCAAGATGAAGACTGTATTCGAGAACGGCAAGGTACGCAACGTCGCCGAGTGCGAGAAGTGCAAGCGCACCGAACGCCGCCCGCGCGACTTCACCTGATCATCGTTCATATCGATGAAAAAACCGTCCCGCGAAGGGACGGTTTTTTTATGCGCTCATGGCGCGGGCGAGTCCTTCGGGCTTTCTAGCGGCGCTCCGGACGATCCCAGGGCGTTTTCGGCGGATTCCCCCTCGGATCCCGGTTCCGGTTTCAAATGGTCCGGAAGGATAGCGAGGAAATCGCCAAGCTTCGCGGCGGAAACGAGGTCGATGAGGAGCCGTATCCGTTCCTTGTCCGCGTAACCGGCCTTTACCGCCTTCTCGAGCGAGGTTTTCGCCGCGCCCTCGTCCTTGGCGGCGAGGAGCTCGAGCCTCGCGCGATCGAACCAGGCCGCCGCGTCGTTGACCGCCAGTTCGAGGTAGCTGCGGTAGGCCTTGAGGGCGAGGGCGTACTCCCTGGACTTGGCCCGTTCACGCGCGATTATCCTGAACGCTTCCGGATCCTTGTCCTTGACCGCCGAATAGGCTTCCAGGACCTCGAATCCCCGTTCCCTTTTTCCGCCGGCGAAGCAGGTCTCCGCGAGGAGGCGGTTCACGGCCTCGTCGGCGGGGTCCTGGGAGTACACGGCCTCGAGGAGCTCGGCGGCCTTGCCGTAATCGCCCTTGCCGTAGGAAATTATCGCCGCGTTGAAGAGCGCGTCCTTGACGTACGGGCTCAATGCGAGGACCTTCTCGTAGACCGCGAGAGCCTTCTCGTTCTCCCCCTTCTTGAGGAGGACGTAGGCGTAGAGGTTGAGGACCACCGCGTTTTCGGCGTCCTTCTTCGCTAGGGCCTCGAGGAGCGGAAGCGACTTATCGAATTGTCCGTTCTCCGCGTAGGACCGCGCGAGCTGGTAGGTGTTGACGACGAGCTCGGGATCGAGCTCCTGGGCGCGGCGGTAGGCGGTCTCCGCCTTGTCGTAGGCTTTCGCCTCGAAATACGAATCCCCGAGGCCGGCGTATTCCTTGGCTAAGTCTTTCCTGCTGGGCCTGGAGGCGCAGGAGGCGATGACGATAAGGGCCGCGATCGCGGAGAGCGTCGCGGCCGATCGTTGGATGCGCATCGTATCCGGGGACGATGCCGGAAGGGTCGAACCCTTCCGGCCCGTCATCAGAAGTGGACCCGGAATCCGAGCTCCGCGCCGACGTTGAACGCGGGCGCCGGAAGCAGGGGCACCGCGGGCACCACGTCGATGAAGATCTCGAACTTCTTCACGATCCAGAGCTGGAGGCCGACGGGGAAGCGGATCCCGATGTCGAAGGAGTCGGAAGCGCCGCCCAGCCCGAGGCCGGCGAAGAGGCCGGGCCCGAGGAAGAGGGTCAGGTTGTCGACGAGGCCCATGGCGTCGATGACGTACCAATCGACCGTGGCGCCGATGTACCCGGGGTCGACGAAGTTGTACTTGAGCCCGACTACGGGGAATGAACCGAACTTGAAGGAGAGCCCGAGTCCGCCGCCGCCGCCGGTGAAACCGTAGGTGCCGTAGACGCCGATTGCGGTGAGCCCGAGGGGTCCCCTCGCGAACGCCGTGCCGGCGCAGAGCACCGCGATGATCAAGGCGATCAACACTATTCTTTTCATGCGTGTCTCCTCTTGCGATATGTATATCACGGAATCTTCCGCAAAATCAACAAGAAGACCGGGCCCGCGGCGATTCCGGGCATGAAAAAACGAGCGCCGGGCTGCCCGGCGCTCGTTCTTCCTCGGCATCTCCTAGGGCCTAAAATCGCGTAATGGCAGGAAAATATTTTTTACTTTCT
>CAYNQK010000114.1:0-9539 GCA_964399285.1 uncultured Spirochaetales bacterium
TCAAGGAGGGTATCAGGGCGGGCCTCGCGGGAAAGGGATCGCGGCGCGCCGCGGAAACGGCCGCGGCCTTCCCGTCCTTCGAGCGCCCCCTGGAATGGTGGGAGGGCAGGGCGGGACAGTCGGCGCGCGGCCGCGCTTCCGGCGCCGCCGACCTCGAGGCCTTCCTCTCGGGCCTGGACCAGCCCGTCGCGCTCTTCGCCTGCAACGACACCTCGGGGCTCAAGGCCACCGACGCCGCTCGGAGGGCGGGGATCCCCGTGCCCTCCTCCATCGCGATACTCGGCGTGGACAACGAGGACGTCCTCTGCGAGCTCGCGCAACCGAGCCTGTCGAGCGTCATGCTCGACTGCGAGGCCATAGGCTACCGCGCGGCCGACGCCCTCGACGGGCTCATGGAGGGCGGCGGCCCGAGCGTCCGCCTCACGGTGCCTCCCCGGGGCGTCGCCGAGCGCGAGTCGACCCTCGTCTTCGCGTGCGACGACGAGCTCGTCGCGCGGGCCGCCACTTTCATCCGCGCGCGCGCCCACGAGGGCATCGGCGTCCCGGACGTCCTGCGGGCCTCCGCATCCTCGAGGCGGAGCCTCGAAACGCGATTCAGGGCGGCGATGGGGAGGAGCCTGCACGACGAGATCGTCCGGGCCCGCCTCGAGCGCGCGAAGCGCCTCCTCAGGGAAACCTCGAGGACCATCGGGCGGATCGCGGCGGAATCCGGATTCGGCGGACTCCAGCGCTTCCACGAGACCTTCAAGGCCGCCGAGGGCGTGAGCCCGGGCGCGTGGCGGAAAACCCGGGGCCGGAAGGCCGCCTCCTAGCGCGTCCCTCGCCGCGGGGACACGGGGAAGTACACCGCGTAGCGCTCGTAGCCGACCTCGCGGAGGGGGATGAAGCGCATGCCCGGATCCTGGCCCTTCGTCTTGTAGCTTCCCTTCCACCTGCTCCACTCGCGCTCGTCGTCGACGACGAGGTTCAGCTCGGGGGCGCGCGGGTCGTCGCAATAGAGGGTCCGCTCTCCAGCGCAGAGCCCGGCGAGGACGTCAGGGCCGTCCATGAAGGCGTACTCGGACTCGGATCCGGGGAGGAGCTCGGAGGCGAGCCGCTTGGGAAGCTCGACCCTGACGACGTCGTCCTTCCAGGCGCGCTCTATCCCGATGAAGGACGAGGGCCGGGATCGGACGACGGCCCGCTCCCCGTTCACGGAGACGGCAGCCTCCCCGGCCAGCCACCAGGGGAGCCTGAGGGAGAGCGTGAACGCCGCGGCGCTCAGAGAGGAGACGCGGATCTCGAAGGCCTCGCGGTCCGGAGACGCGGGACGGGCCTGGGCGACGCCGTCCGGAACCTGGCAGCTCCCCGCCTGGTCGGCGCGGACGACCTCGATCTCCGCCCGTCCCTCCGGGCGCTCCCAGGTCAGCCGCGAGGCCACGAGGTTCGCGATCGCCAGCCCCGTCCCCGTCCGGTAGAACGTGCATCCCGTATGCGCGGCGTTGGCTTGGACGTTGGTGCCGTGGCAGCAGAAGAAGTGATCGGTCTCCGAGGCCCAGTACTTCATCGACCCCGCGCGCAGGGGGAGAAAATACGAGACCAGGCCGGAGAGCGGGGCGGTCGCGGCCTCGCCGTTCGCGAGCGAGCCCCTCCAGAAGCCCTGGGCCATGATTCCGTTCCGCAGGTTCCGCTCCCAGTAGTCCGCGAAACGCGCCTCGCCCGTGTGCCTGAGGAGGAACTCCGCGAGGCGCATCATGTTGTACACCGCGCAGAGCTCCTGGTTCTTGTCCCCGAGCCGGTGAGGGAGCCTGCCCTCCGGAACCCAGATCTCGCCCGACGTGCTCCCTCCCGTCGCGGCGCGCGGGAGGCGCTCGGCGGCCAGCTCCCAATAGGCTTTCACGATCTCCAGCCAGCGTCCCTCTCCCGTGACCTCGTAGGCGCGCGCGGCGCCGAGGATCTCCGGGATCGTCGTGTTCGCGTGCATGTTCGAGAGGGGGTCCTTCCCCGCGAGGAGTGGTCCGAAGAGGCGCCGCCGCTCGTAGCGCTCCATGAGCGTCCGGTATTCGGGCCTCCCCGTCGCGCCCAGGAGGTCCGCCCAGACCTCGAGCATGCCCCCCGTCTCGTAATCGAGGACGGCGTCCATCTCCTCGCGCGAGAATTTTTCCGTCCACGAGAGGAACCAGCGCGCCCAGTTCTCCGCGAGCGCGAGCGCCCGTTCCGAGCCTAGGTAGGCGCGCGCGTCCATGAGGCCCATGAAGGTCTTGTGCACGGTGTAATGCGGGGCCCAGGTCCATTTCCCCGCGGCGATCCGCTCGAGGTACTTCTCCGGAATCGAGCCGAGCCACTCGCCGCCGTTCGACTCCTGGCACTCCGCGAGCCCATCGATCACGGCCTCGGCCTTGCCCCGGATCTCGCGATCGCCCGATGCCGCGGCGCAGAGGGAGGCCGCGGACAGCCAATGGCCGAGGAAATGCCCGCGCAGCTGGCTCGTGGGCGATTCCCAGCCCCAGTGGATGCCCTCGGGTTTCGCGGGCTCGGACCAGAGGCCCGCCTCGAGCCTGAACGGCCGGAGGAGGTTGTCGGTCGAGAGCCTGAGGAGATAGGCCCTGTCGGCCTCCCGCTTCTGGACGAGAAGGGGATCGAGGAGCCTTATATCGCCGGGAAGGAAGCGTTCCATTACCGCCATCGCGAACCTCCGATGCCGGGATCATACCGCCGCCGCGCTCCGCGATACAGCCCTCCGCCGCTTTCGCGTTCGGGAACCGCGCTCCGGCTCCTCTCCCACGGATCGGCTGAAGTATGGTATTGTCGGGAAATGAAGAAGCCCGCTTTCAATCCGTATCTCCCTTCGTGGGAGTACATCCCCGACGGGGAGCCTCACGTATTCGACGGAAGAGTCTACGTCTACGGCTCGCACGACCGCTTCAACGGCCACGTCTTCTGCCTCAACGACTACGTCTGCTGGTCGGCGCCTGTCGGGGACTTGGGCGATTGGCGATACGAGGGCGTCATCTTCAAGAAGACGGACGACCCGCTCAACCCGGACGGAAGCATGTGCCTCTACGCGCCCGACGTCACCCGGGGCCCGGACGGCCGGTACTACCTGTACTACGCCCTCGACAAGAGGCCCGTCGTTTCGGTGGCCGTCTGCGACTCGCCCGCCGGAAAATACGAATTCCTCGGCTACGTGCGCCACGCTGACGGGACGCGCCTCGGCGAGAAACCCGGCGACCAGCCCCAATACGATCCCGCGGTCCTCACCGAGGGGGAGCGGACGTACCTGTATACGGGGTTCTGCTGGTTCACCGACAAGTCCCGCACGGGGGCCTTGGCCACCGTCCTGGGAAAAGACATGCTCACCATCGTCGAGGAGACCGTCACCATCGCGCCGAGCGCGCCCTACAGCGCGGGGAGCGGCTACGAGGGGCACGAGTTCTTCGAGGCGCCCTCCATACGGAAACGGGGCGGCACCTACTACCTCGTCTACTCCTCCATCGTGTTCCACGAGCTCTGCTACGCGACCAGCTCCCATCCGACTGAGGGCTTCCGCTACCGCGGGGTCATCGTGAGCAACGCCGACCTCCACATAGGCTCCTACAAGCCCGCGGAGAAGCCGATGTACTACGGCGGGAACAATCACGGCGGGTTCGTCGACGTCGGGGACGAGTCGTACATCTTCTACCATCGCCACACGAACGGGACGAGCTTCAGCCGCCAGGGCTGCGCGGAGCGGATACGGTTCGGCGAGGACGGCTCCATCGCCCAGGTGGAGATGACTTCCTGCGGGCTGAACGGGGGCCCCCTCCCCGGCAAGGGCGAATACCCCGCGCACATCGCCTGCAACCTCTTCTACGACGCGGGCCCGCCCTACGAGGGCCCGAACTCGCATCTGGACAACCGCTTCCCCAAGATCACGCAGGACGGAAGGGACGGCGACGAGGAGCCGGGATACGTGGCCAACATGAATCCGGGCGCCGCCGCGGGATACAAGTACTTCGATTGCCGCGGCGTGAAGGAGGCGACGATCCGCGTCCGCGGCTACTGCAAGGGCGACTTCGAGATAAGGACCTCGTGGAACGGGCCCGCGGCCGGCAAGATCAACGTGGACGATTTCTCGAACGTATGGAGAGAGCACTCCGGCGCGGTATCCATCCCCGACGGCGTGCACGCCATCTACATCGCGTTCGTCGGCGAGGGCAACGGCAGCCTCGCGGCCTTCAAGCTCTCTTGAAGGCCGCCTCGTAATCCGAATCGTTACTACGGATGAAAACGTCATGCGACGGAGTGTCCGGCGCGATCGCCCGGCAGATGGCTTACCTAGCCTTCTGCCGGGCGATGGTTTAGGATCCAACACGGGAGCGTAACGCGCATGGCGAGAACGATCACGATCGGCTACTTCAATCTCCATCTGACCCAGGAATGGTCCTACGTGCCGTGGAACGGAATCGTGAAGCGCGCGGAACGGCGCGGCGTCCGGCTCCTCTCGTTCCACGGGAACGCCGCGGGCTCCGCCGATCCCGACGCGCAGCAATCGAACGTGATCTACGATCTCGCGAAGCGCGGGCTCCTCGACGGGCTCGTCGCGTGGAAGGGCCACCTGACCGCCGAGCTGGACGAGCCCGGAATCGTTTCGTTCTACCGCTCCTACGGCATACCGACCGTGACCATCGAGGGCCTCGTTCCCGGGTTCCCCGGCGTCACATACGGCAACCGCGAGGGCATGCGCCTCATGACCGACCACCTCATCGAGGAGCACGGCCACCGCTCGATCGGTTTCGTGGGCGTGAGCGATTTCCACGTCTTCGAGCAAAGGCTGGACGGTTTCAAGGACAGCCTCTCGGCCCACGGGATCGCGCCGGACGAACGGCTCATGAGCCCTTCCCTTCCCTGGCAGAACGACGAGGGCGGCCGGCCCGCCCACGAGAAATTCGACCCCTGGCTGAAGGAGGCCATAGCGTCCGGCGCGCGCGCCTTCGTCGGCGTCTGCGATCCCGTGGCCACCTGGATCATGGATCGGGCGGAGGCCATGGGGCTGAGCGTGCCCCGCGACGTCGCCGTCGCGGGCTTCGACGGATTCCCGTCGAGCCGCGTCTCGCTCCCGTCCCTGACCACCATCAATCCCGATTGGGAAGGCCTCGGCGCGAAGGCCCTGGACGCGGCGCTCGACCTCATCGAGGGCAAGAGCGCGCCTAACGAGATCCGCGTGGCGCCCCGCCTCATCCGCGCGCGTTCCTGCGGGTGCGTGGAGGAAAACGCGCTCCGCGCGGATTTCAGGCGCCGCCGCCCGATCGCGCTCTCGAGGCGGCGGTCCGGCGCCGACGAGGCCGCTGAAGAGGCCGCCGCCGAGGCCCGGGCCCGCGCGCGAGCCCTCGCGCCGGCCTTCGCGATATCCCGCGGCCGCGGAAACCGCGGCGACTTCCTCGACGCCCTCGACGAGGGCCTGAGGAAATCCATCAAGACTGGCGAGGACCCGCAGGCCTGGCAGGACGCCATCACCGAGCTCGCTTCTTCGGAAAGCGCGCGCCGCCTCATAGGCGGCTCGAGATCGTCCGCGCTCATCGACCAGGCGCGGATCCTCGTCTCGGACGCCGTCGAGCACGCGAAGGCCAGGGAGGCCAACGGAAACGACGCCCTCGCCACGAGGGAGGAGGAGCTCGGGCAGGCCATCATCTCCTCCTTCGACCAGGACAGGATCATCGACGTCCTCGCGCCCGGGCTCCCCGGCCTCGGCGTGGATTCCGCCTGGCTCTCCCTCTACGAGGACCCCGCCCCCTACCGCTTCCCCGAGGCCGCGCCGGAATGGTCCCGGCTCGTCCTGGCCGTAAAGGACGGCCAGCGCGTCCCCCTGCCCGAGGGCGGCGTCCGCTTCCGCTCGAAGTCCCTCGCCCCCGACGGCTTCCTCCCGTCGGAGCCGGGCTGCTTCGCCGTGGAGCCTATCCGCTTCCACTCGGACCAGATCGGCTTCATCGTCATGGCCGCGGCCGCGGGCAGGGGCAAGATCTACGGCGCGCTCTCGGCCGAGATCAGCGCCGGTCTCAAGGGCACGCGGCTCGTCGAGGAGATCGGGCGCCGTTCGCGGACCCTCGAGGCGGGCGTGGCGAGCCTCTCGGTATCCGGAGAGGAGATGTTCAGGTCCATGGAGGCGGTCTCATCGAGCGTGGCCAAGCAGACCAAGGCCGTCGGGGACGAGGCGGCCTCGATCCACGACCTCGACCAGAACATCCTCAGCATAGCCGACGTGTCCAGGGAGACCCTCGCGTCGTCCGCGCGCCTGGACGAGAAGGCGGAAGCTGGAGCCGCCTCGCTCAAGACCCTCCTCGGGGTGATGGAGAACCTCCAGTCCCATTCCAAGGACATCCTCGGCCTCATCGGCCTCATCCAGGAATTCGCGGACATGACCAAGCTCCTCGCCTTCAACGCCGCCGTCGAGTCGGCGCGCCTCGGGGCCGCGGGGAAGGGCTTCGGCGTCATCGCCAAGGACATAAGGAGCCTCGCGGAGAACGCCGACTCAAACGCCAAGCGGATCGGCGCCATCGTCGAGAAGGTCGCGGCCCTCATCGGCGACGCGTCGCGGATCTCGCGCGAGACCGGCGACGGCCTCGACGCCATCCTCGAGTACTCCAAGGAGAACGAGAATTCCGCCGCCAAGCTGAGCGCCGCCATGGATCGCCAGGCCGATGGCCTCGGGGGCATCAACGACACCACGCGCATGCTCACGGACATCACGGCGGAGATCGAGGGCGCGGTCGCGGAGCAGACTAGGGCGATGGAAGATCTCAAGAACGCCCTCGCCATGCTCAGCGCCGACGCCAAGCGGTCCGCGGCCGGCTGACCTCCCCGCATGAAAACCCCTCGCCGCGACGCCGTCGCCCTCAAGCCCCCCATGGGCTGGAACAGCTGGGACTGTTACGGCGCGAGCGTCACGGAGGCGGAGATCGTCTCGAACGCCGAGGCAATGGCCGAACGCCTCAGGCCCTCGGGCTGGGAATACGTCACCGTGGACATCCAGTGGTACGAGCCCGGAGCCGTTTCGAGCCGCTACCGGAAATTCGCGCCCCTCGAGATGGACGGATACTCGCGCCTCGTGCCCGCCGTCAACCGCTTCCCGTCGGCCGCGGGAGGCGCGGGCTTCAAGCCCCTCGCCGACCGGATCCACGGGATGGGCCTCAAGTTCGGCCTCCACGCCATGCGCGGCATCCCCCGCCAGGCCGTCCACGCGAACGCCCCGATCCTGGGAACCGACGCCCGCGCCCGCGACATCGCCCATCCCAATTCCATCTGCCCCTGGAACACCGACATGTACGGCCTCGACCCCGGGCATCCGGGCTCCCAGGCCTACTACGATTCCGTCTTCGCCCTCTACGCCGAGTGGGGCGCGGACCTCGTCAAGGTCGACGACATCGCCGCCTCCCGGCTCTACGGCGTCCACCGGGAGGAGATCGCCATGATCAGAAGGGCTATCGACCGCTCCGGACGCCCCATAGTCCTCTCCCTCTCCCCAGGACCGGCGCCACTCGACTTCGCCGAGGGCTTCGCCGAGAACGCGGAGATGTGGCGCGTCACCGACGACTTCTGGGACCGCTGGGAGCTCCTCCGCGACATGTTCGACCGTTGCGAGCGCTGGTATCCTCACTCAGGCCCCGGGCATTGGCCCGACTGCGACATGCTCCCCCTCGGGCGCCTCGGCATCCGCTCCGTGGACGGCGGGGGCGGCGACCGCACGACGCGCTTCACGCGCGACGAGCAGGTATCCATGCTCACCCTCTGGTCCGTCTTCCGCTCGCCCCTCATCCTCGGCTGCGACCTCGTCTCCCTTGACGACTGGACCCTCTCCCTCCTCACGAACCCCGAGGTCATCGCGGCGAACCAGGAAGGCTCCGATCCCCGCCCCCTCGATCGCCGCGGCGAGAGCGTCGCGTGGACCTCGCGCGCGCCGGGCGGCGGCCGCTACCTCGCCTTCTTCAACCTCGGCGAAGCGGAAACCGACATCGCCATCGCGCCCGAGGAGCTCGGATTCCGCGGCCCCCTCCGCCTTCGCGACCTATGGGCCCGCGCGTACCTGCCATCCGTATCCGACAGGATCGCCCTCCGCGTCCCGCCGCACGGAGCCCGCTTTCTCCTCGCGACCGCCTGAGGCCCGGGACGACTAAGGAGCGGGTACGGAGATCGCGATCTCAGGGGTGATGAACTGAAACGGCACGGTGTACGTCTTGTCGGGCATGTATATGAAGCTCGTCTGGGAATTCGTCACATCGACGACCATGTCCGTATCGAAAACGATTTTCATTCCCGTCGCCCCGGGCGCGATCACCGGGGCGATCTCCCCGAGAACCGCATCGTCATCGTCCAAGTCCGTCGGCATATATGACGCGAAGGCGCGGCCCTCGATTGAAAGCGCCGTCGTGGGGATATAATAGACCACATCGGGCTGAGCCCCGTCGTGCGTTATGGAGAGCCGGATCTCATTCAAGAGCGGATCATAGACCGCAGCCGTGACGGCGACGTGGCAGGTCGGATAAACCTTCCCGAAACCGCAAGAGACCATGATCCCCGCGACTGACGCGAGGAACGACAGCGCGAGCGTTTTCTTTCTCATCCCTCAATGGTACTCCCCCATCCGCGAAAATGCAAAGATTCCCCATCCGCGAGCCACCCATACGAGCCGCGGCGCCGCGCAACTCATCCCCCCCTACCCCTGCCCCCTCGATCCGTTTCATGCGCCCGTATGGCGCAGCCTCCGTAACGGCGCAATCGTACTCACGCCGGGCTGCTACGCCGTGATCGTCCGTACGCATTCCCTCCAGGAACGCCCAGGTGCCCCGATTCCCCCTTCAGGCCCTCCGATTCTAGCTGGGTTCTGGGGATAATGTTGGGAAAAGAGCGTCTCCAAGGATGCGCGGGTGCCCGTGGGAAACGGCCTTTCGCCCCTCGTTCGCCACATCGATTAAAAAAGACGTACTCGGGTTTTTTCTACGGTATTAGCGAAGCGAACGCCGAGGGCGAAAGGCCGTTTCCCACGGGCAGGCCCCGCGTCCACCGGAAAATCGCTCTTTCCCCGACCTCAGCATCCAGAGTCCCGGCTTGAATAGGAAGCCCCATCCCGCTAGAATCTGGGCCAACCACCAATCGGAACCAAGGAGAAACCCATGAGTATCATCGAATTCGTCGAGGCGCGCGAAATTCTCGATTCGCGCGGCAACCCCACCATCGAGGTCGAGGTCGTCCTGGAGGACGGCACCCTCGGCCGCGCGGCCGTCCCCTCCGGCGCCTCCACGGGCGAGTTCGAGGCGGTCGAGCTGCGCGACGGCGACAAGGCGCGCTACCTCGGGAAGGGCGTCCTCAAGGCCGTCGAAAACGTCAACAACGTCATCGCCGCCGAGGTCTGCGGCCTCGCCGCCCTCGAGCAGGTCGACGTGGACCGCACCATGATCGAGCTCGACGGCACCGAGAACAAGGGCAAGCTCGGCGCCAACGCCATCCTCGGCGTCTCCATGGCCACCGCCGCCGCCGCCGCCAATTACCTGGACATCCCCCTCTTCAAGTACCTGGGCGGGGCCCAC
>CAYNQK010000115.1:0-9318 GCA_964399285.1 uncultured Spirochaetales bacterium
GCCATCGCGCGTTTTTTCCCGCCACCCCTCGATGGGATCCAAAGGCCATCCTCGTTTTCCCTGCATTCTATGGCGAACGGAAGCCTTGAGGTCCTGTCTCGGAGCTAACGGTTACCCATTACGCTATAATCCGATTACATCGAGCCGCGTCCCCGCGAGTATTGGCGGCGCCGTGGTATAATCGCCTCATCGAGGGGGGCGCGCATGAAGGAGATATTCACCGCATTCGCTTCATATAACGAGAAGGCCAACGCGGCCGTGGCGGCGCTCTTGGGGGGGATGAAGAGCGAACCGTTCTGCAGGGATTACGGCGTCTACTATCGGACCATCCCGGCCACGATCGTCCACGTCATGGAATCCGACGCCAAATGGCTCGCGAGGCTGAAGGCCTTCAGGGCATCGGATGATTACGCGCCGCTGATCGCCCGTTTAAAGGAAGGGATCTCCGCCGACCCGGGAAGCGCCTTCGCCGAGCGCGCGGCGATCCTCGAGCTCCGCGCGCGGATGGACCGCGACATCGTCGCCCTCATCGAGGCGATTCCGTCCTCGGCCGTTCCCGTCGAGTACGAGATCCCCTTCGGCGGCGGAATCATGAAACGCCCGCTCTGGCAGCTCCTTTTGCAATGGTTCAACCATCACACGCACCACCGCGGGCAGGTCTCGGCCATGCTCGACATCGCGGGCATCGAGCACGACTTCAGCCTCTTGCTGGACAAGATAGGCTGAAAGGCGAGGAGGATGACTGAACGCGGCGCGGTGGCCGAGATCGTCAAGGTTCCGGCTCACGCGTCGCTGTATGAATTCCGAGCCAAGCGCGCCCTGAATAAGACGATCTACGAATGGAAAAGCAAACCAAAGGAGATCAGCATGGCGGATGAAGACGTCGAACTCATAAAAAAAACGGCATTGAACTACGTGGAAGGCTGGTACGAGGCGGATAAGGAGCGAATGGCCGCGGCCCTCCATCCGAAACTCGCGAAGCGGGGGATATCCGCGTCGGAGGAGATCTATGACGTGGACAGGGATTGGATGATCGATGCGACGGAGAGGGGGCGGGGCAGGATCGATGAACCGTCGACGGGGAAGAGGGAGATCGTCATTCTCGACCGGTCCGCGGCCATCGCCACCGTAAAGCTGGTATCGAACCAATTCAACGACTACCTCCACCTCCTCAAGGTCGAGGGCGAGTGGAAAATAATCAACGCACTCTGGGAATATCGCTAGGAGCCCGCGCGTCCGGAGCGTTCGCTCCGCCCCGGGCGAACGCTCCCTCCGTTCGCCCCGGTCTCACCCCTGAGGCGGGAAGAGCTCGTCGATGGCGGCGCGCTCCTCGGGATCAAGGAGGACGCCGCTCGCCGCCGCGTTCTCCTTGAGCTGCTCGACTGACGAAGAACCCACGATGACGCATGAGAGCTCCGGACGCTGGAGCAGGGCCGCGATGGCGAGCTGCCCCTTCGAGAGACCCCGCTTCTCCGCGATCGGCCCGAGCCGATCCACCCGGTCGAGGACCTCGGCGTCGGCGACGTGGGCCTTCATCCACATGTTGAGGCGATCGTCGCCGCCGCGGGAGCCGGGAGGGATCCTCCCGCCCGAGTACTTGCCGGTGAGGACGCCCTGCGCGAGCGGGGAAAAGGACGCCGTGCCCATCCCGAGGCGCGCGCAGGTGGGGAGCACGCGCTTCTCCACGCCGCGCCCGAGGAGGCTGTAGTAGGGCTGGTTCACTAGCGGCTTGTGCCAGCCGCGCGCCTCGCAGAGGGCCCATGCCTCCGCTATCTGGTCGGCCTCCCACTCGCTCGTGCCCCAGTAGGTCGCCTTGCCCGCGCGCACGACGTCCTCCATGGCCTCGAGGGTCTCCATGAGGGGCGTGTCGGGATCGTAACGGTGGCAATAGAAGATGTCGACGTACCGGAGCTCGAGGCGTTCGAGGCTCGCGTCGATGGAGTCCATCACGTGCTTGCGCGAGAGCCCGCGGTCGTTCACGCCCTCGGACATGGGCCAGAAGGCCTTGGTGGCCACGACGTAGTCCGCGCGCCGCTTCGCCGGAAGGATCCGGCCCAGGAGCTCCTCGGCCTTGCCTCCCGCGTAGACGTCCGCGCAATCGAAGTAGTTGATTCCGAGCCCGAAAGCGGCGTCGATGATGGCCTTCGCCTTATCGAGGTCCACCTGGTTGGCGAAGGTGAGCCAGCTCCCGTAAGCGATCTCGCTCACCTTGAGGCCCGAATTCCCCACGCGGCGGTATTCCATGCGAGTCCTCCTCTTCGCCGCGGCGCCCTTCGCGGCGCCCGGCGGTCATGCCTTGTCCAGGTATCCGATGTCGATGCCCGAGAAGTCGTGCTCGACCTTCATCTCGTCGAGGATCTGCGATATCTGGCCGCGATGGTGGATCCCGTGCACGATCATCTGGTCGAAGATGAAGCGGAGCGGCACCGTCGCCGGCTTCCCGCCGTACCAGTCGAGGGGCACTAGCCATTCGAGGTCGGCGTCGGAAAGGGATTCCGCAAGCTCGACCGTGGCGCGATCCGCGCGCGCGAGGGCGGCCTTGAGCGCCTTCCAGCCCGCCGCGTCGACGGGGCCCTCGTTCGACGCGAGCGTGGCGATGGACTCGCTCGCCTTGAAGTAGCCGGGGCGCGAGGCGCGGAAGAGCCCGTGGAAATAGAGGGTCCCGCCCAGGACGTGGCCGAGGGAGCCCGCGAGGCTCCCGTAGTACGCGCCCCGTTCCTTGTTCCGCTCCTCCAGCGAGAGGGCGTCCAGGAGCGCCGCGACGGACGCGTCCGCGCGTTCGCCGTACTTCGCGTACATGATGAAATGGCTTTTCACGATCGCCTCCTCGGTATTCCCGGCGTGACGGCCCTCAGCCCTTCCTCGCCTCCTCGATGGCCTTCTCGAGGCAGGAGTCGAGCACGGACTCGGGAGGCCGGGGAATGAGCCCGCGCTCCATGAGGAGGCGGACGGCCCCGCGCGCCTCCATTATATCCTTTTTCGCGCGCTCGAGGACGGCCCCCCTCGGGACGGCGACGCGGGCGACGCCCTCCTCCACGGCCTGCTCCGCGACGTCGGCCGCCTCCTCCGCGAAGAGCGCCTCGTCCTCCATGCTCGGCATGATCCGATCGGGATGGATGCCCCCGCGCTCGGCGTACTCGGCGATGGAATGGGCGGCGCGGATGGCCATGCCGTCCGTGACCTTGCGCGCCCGCACCGCGAGGGCCCCCTTGAGGAGGCCGGGGAAGCAGACCGAGTTGTTCACCTGGTTGGGGAAGTCCGACCTCCCCGTGCCGACGATGAAGGCTCCGGCCTCCTTGGCCGCGTAGGGGTAGATCTCCGGGACGGGATTGGCGCAGGCGAAGACGATCGCCTTCTTTCCCATGCCGCGGATCCAGTCAGGCTTGATGGTATCGGGTCCGGGCGTCGACGCCCCGAGAAGGACGTCGGCGCCGCGGAGGGCCTCCTCCTCGCTCCCGTAGCGCCCGGGATTGGTGGAGCGGCAGAGCTCCCACTTGCGGTAGAACCGCGGATCGGCCTCGATGTCCGCCCTCCCGGCGTGGAGCGAGCCCCGCGAGTCGAAGAGCGCGAGCTTCCCGGGATCGGCGCCGTCGGCGATGAGGAGGCGGGCGATGGTCGTCATGGAGGCGCCCGCGCCGAGCATGACGATGCGGACCTTCCCGAGCTCCTTGCCCGCGAGCTTGAGGGCGTTGATGACGCCCGCGAGGGTGACGCAGGCCGTCCCCTGGGCGTCGTCGTGCCAGACGGGGATGTCGCAGGCGTCGCGGAGCTCGTCGAGGACGCGGAAGCAGTTGGGCTGGGAGATGTCCTCGAGGTTGATCGCCCCGAAGGAGTGCTGGCACATCTTCACGAATTCGATGATCCTCTCGGGGTCGTTCTTCCCGTCCTTCCCCCGCGAGTCCACGCAGAGCGGCACGGCGTCCACCCCGCCCAGGTACTTCATGAGGAAGGCCTTGCCCTCCATGACGCCCATGCCGCCGGGGGGCGTGCAGTCGCCGTCGCCGAGGACGCGGGTGGAGTCGCTCACCACGGCCACGGTGCTGCCGCGCGAGGTGAGCTCGAACGAGAGGTCGGCGTCGTCCCGGATGCCGGTGGATACCGAGGAGACGCCTGGCGTGTACCAGACCCCGAACCAGTTGAAGCCGAAGACGCCCGCCTTGGGGAGGACCTGCACCTTGCCGCCGTAGAAGCGGTGGGCCTCGAGGGAGAGCTTCTTCAGGAATATCGTCTTGCCCTTCGCCACCTGGGCGGGGCTGAAATCCGCGGGAAAGGCCGAGTCGAGGTTCCCGAGGTCGAAATCGATGCGTGCCATGAGCGATCCTCCGCCGGCAACAGTATAGGAAGGCGGTACGGCCGATCAATAGGAAGGCCGGGCCGGGCCGCGGGCCGCTGGCGGAGCCAGGGCCCGCTGGCGGAGCCAGGGCCCGCTGGCGGAGCCAGGCCGGCTCCGCTATATTCGATGGCGAATCCGCGAGGGACGCGGGACCGGGTTCCGCGCGAGTCGATCGTCGACGGGGGATCGCGCCATGAAGTACCTGATTCTCGGAATCGCCGTCGTCATGTACGGCTTCATCATCGCCTTCCCCAAGCGGAAGTCGATCTTCGCGCTGGGCGCGGCGGCCGCGATGATCGTCATCGGGCTCCTCTCGGGCGGCGCCCACGGGGTAGGGCCCGTCGAGGCCGCCCTCGAACTCGTGAATTGGAACATCCTCCTCATCTACGCGGGCTGCCTCGTCCTCGCCGAGCTCTTCGTCTACTCGCGCGCCCCCGCGGTGCTCGCGGACAAGGCGGTCGCCAAGGCCCCGACCCTCGGCATCGCGATCGTGATCCTCCTCGTCATGACCGGGATCCTCTCGATGTTCGTGGAGAACGTGGCCACGGTCCTCGTCATGGCGCCCATCGCCCTCGCGGTCTGCCGGAAGCTCAAGGTCGATCCCGCGCCCTTCATGATGGGCCTCGCGGTGATGGCCAATCTCCAAGGCACGGCCACCCTGGTCGGCGATCCTCCCTCCATGATCTTCGCGAGCTACGCGAGCTACTCCTTCAACGACTTCTTCTTCTACGACGGGCGGCCCTCGATCTTCTTCGCGGTCCAGGCGGGATTCCTCGCGGGCGCCGCCTACTTCCTCTTCCTGTTCAGGAAGCTCCCCAAGACCAAGGTCGATCTTCCCGACGAGCGCGTGAAGTCCCTCGTGCCGAGCCTCCTCCTCGTCGCCATGGTCGTCGGGCTCGCGGCCGTCTCCTTCGTATCCGGCCACGGGCTCCACTACGGCTCGGGCCTCCTCTGCTTCGCCCTCGGCGCCGCCGGCATCGCATGGTTCGCTTTCGTCCGGAAGGAGCCGGCGCGGAACGTCTGGAGCCTGGTCCGGGGCCTGGACTGGGACAGCATCGGCTTCCTCGTCGGCGTCTTCATCGTCATCGGCGCGATAGAGAACGCCGGCCTCATCGCGGACCTCGCCTCCCTCCTCGGGAATATCGTCGCCGGACGCCCCGCCCTCGCCTTCCTCGCGATCCTCGCGGTCTCCGTGGTCATCTCGGGATTCGTCGACAACGTGCCCTACATCATCGCCATGCTCCCCGTCGCCGACGGGCTCGCGAAGGGGATGGGCATGAAACCGGAGTTCCTCATGTTCGCCCTCCTCGTCGGCTCCTGCCTCGGGGGGAACCTCACCCCCTTCGGCGCGTCGGCGAACGTGGTGGCCATGGGCATCCTCGCGAAGGAGGGGAGGAAGACGGGCTTCCCGGGCTGGATCAGGATCTGCCTTCCCTTCACAATCATCACGACGGTCGCGGCCGCCGCCTTCCTCGCCCTCGTCTGGGGCTGACGGCGGCGCGCCCCGGCGCCGAGGAAGGCGGGTTTCGGCGCCTCCTCGCTGGATCGAGCCACTTCCTCGCAGAGTTTCGATGCGGTATGCTCTCCTCATCGAGGAGGATCGATCCCATGATTGACACCGTGTTCCGGGGCAGAAGCGTCGCCGCGGCGGCCCTCGCCGCCCTCATCGCCCTTTCATCGGCTTGCGCGGCCGAGACGCCCGTGCAGGCGCACGGCCAGCTCCGCGTGGAGGGGACCAGGCTCGTTGACGCGAAGGGCGTCCCGATCCAGCTCAAGGGCCCGTCGCTCTTCGACGCCCTGGCGTACGGCCACCTCGCGAACAAGGAATCCCTGTCCTGGATACGCGACGACTGGAAGGCCAACGCGGTGCGCATCCCGATGTACCTCGAGCTCAATTCCTACTACATCGGAAAGCCGGGCGAGGACGCGCTCAGGAAATGCGTCCGTGCCGCCGTGGACGCGGGGCTCTACGTGATCGCGGACTGGCACGTCCTCGAGGCGCGCGATCCGCGGAAGTACCAGAAGCAGTCCGTCGCCTTCTTCTCCTCGCTCGCCGAGGAATTCGGTTCCGCTCCGAACATCATCTACGAGATCTGCAACGAACCCAACGGCGCCGACGTGACCTGGTCCGAGGTCGTGAAGCCCTACGCCGAGGCGGTCATCCCCGCGATCCGCGCGAAGGATCCCGACGGCGTCATCCTCGTCGGCACGCCCGTATGGTCCAGCCATCCCGAGCAGGCGGCGCTCGACCCGCTCGAGGATGCGAACGTCATGTACGTGCTCCACTTCTACGCGGGGAGCCACGGCCAGGACTATCGCGGCAGGATCGATGCCGCCCTGAAGGCGGGCGCCCCCGTATTCGTCACCGAGTGGGGCTGCACCCAGAGCTCCGCGCGCTCCCGCGTCTACGCGTCCGAGACCTGGGCATGGCTCGACTTCCTCGACGAGCGGGGCATCTCCGCGTTCTCGTGGTCGCTCGCGGACAAGCTCATCGACGACACCTCCATCCTCAAGGGGGGGAGCTCGACAACCGGCGGCTGGGCTCCCGGCGCCATCACTGAGGCGGGAGCGCTCTACCGCATGCACGTCCGCGGCGAGAAAAAGGGATTCGTCTTCGCCGACGACTTCGAATCGGGGAACTTCCAGGGGGGCCGCTGGAACTCGAACGCGGCGGGCATGGAGAAGGGAAAAGGAAAGGGCTACAAGAGCGCGGCCGCGGCCAAGCTCGGGCCGGGCGGAACCCTCGAGAAGACGATGGACCTCTCGCCGTACGCGTCCTTAGCGCTGAGCGCGCGGCTGAAGGCCTCGGGGACCAAGAAGGGCGATCTTCTCAAGGTCGAATGGTTCGACGGCGCCGCGTGGAAGGCCGCCGCCTCATTCCCCGCGTCCGGCAACTGGAAGGCCCTCAAGGCGGTCCTCCCGGACGAGGCCGCCGCGGTCGACGCCCGCTTCAGGTTCTCCCTCGAGTCCTCGCAAGCGAGCGCGGCCGTCCTCCTCGACGACGTGGTGCTCAATGGTGAACGGAGGTAAGGGGAACCGCTTACCGAGAACCTCCATTCGGCGTCCCGCATTCTCAGAATCTCCATGAACCGCGCACCAAGGAGTCCCGTGCAATGGACCATGCGAAGCTCCCCAAGGACAGAGCGAACGATTATTCAAAGGACGTCATCGAGAAGAGGCTCGCTTTCCTATCGGCGACCACCGGCGGCGATTATTCCGCCCTGGGGCATCATCCATGCGACCCGGGGGAATTCCGCGGCAATATCGAGTCCATCATCGGTTTCGTGCAGATGCCCGTCGCGGTCGTCGGGCCCTTGAGGATCAACGGCGAGCACGCCGACGGGGAATTCTACGTCCCCATGTCGACGCTCGAGGGAGCCTTGATATCGTCGTACAATAGGGGCGCCAAGGTGATAACGATGAGCGGAGGCGCGAACGTCGTGACCCTGCAGGACACCATCCAGCGCGCGCCGTACTTCGTGCTCGGGGATATCAGGAAGGCCAAGGATTTCATCGTCTGGTTCAGGCAGAACATGCCGGTCTTCAAGGATATCGTGAAGACGACCACGAACCACGGACGCCTCCACTCGTTCAAGGCCTTCCTCGTCGGCAGGTCGGTCTACGTGAGGCTGGAATTCTCGTCGGGCGACGCGATGGGAATGAACATGATCACCAAGGCGACCAGCGAGATATGCAAATACGCGATTTCGCGCTACGAGGTCGAACGCTGCGTCATCGAAAGCAACATGGCCGTGGACAAGAAGCCCTCGTATATCAACATGATCCTCGGCCGGGGGAAAAGCGTTTCGGCGGAAGTCGTCATACCGGAGTACATCGTCGGCAGGTTCTTCCTGACCACGGCCGAGGAAATCGTCGCCAATTACCGGGGCCAGATGATTGGAAACACCCTGAGCGGGACGATGGGATGCACCTATCACTTCGCGAACGGCGTATCCGCGGTTTACCTCGCCTGCGGGCAGGACATCGCCAACGTATCCGAATCCTCCGTCGGCGTCATCAATATGGAAACCTCCGGGAAGGACCTGTACGTCAGCGTCTACCTGCCGTCCCTGGTATTGGGCACCGTCGGCGGCGGGACCGAGCTGCCGACGCAGAAGGCCTGCCTGGACATGATCGGCTGCTCGGGCGCGAATAAGGCCAAGAAATTCGCCGAGATCGTCGCGGCCACGCTCTTATCCGGGGAGATATCCCTGGCGGCGGCGATAACCGCCGGAGACTTCGTCCATGCCCATGAGAAATACGGACGGAACCGGCCCCGGGAAACCCTTGAGCGCGATCCGACATTCCCCGTTCCGGACTGAAAAGCGGCCGGCTCCATGGTATATTCGCGGACATCGGCGGCATCGGGAAACAGATGCCTATCCGTATCCGGAAAAAGTCAGAGGAGCCCCCGCCATGGGAACCATCGCCGCGCTCTCCGCCGTCATCCTCCTCGCCTCCTGCGCCGTGCAGGACGCCGCCGATCCGGGCGCATCTCGTTCTATAAATTCTGCTTCGTGGACATAAACGAGGGGACCGACCCAGGCGAGCTCTTCTCCGATTACGTCGAGTCGATGCAGTCGCTCGAAGCCCGGTTCCCCTCGACGATCTTCGTCTACGCGACCGTTCCGCTCCTCACGTCGGAGGACGAATCCAACGTACGGCACGACGAGTACAACGCCCTCGTCCGCGATTATTGCGAGGACAACGAGCGCCCGCTCTTCGACATCGCCGACCTGGAGGCGGTGAACGCGGACGGGACGAGGGCGACGTTCTCATACGACGGAACGGCCCATGTCAAGCTTTCATCAAACTGGAGCAACGGGACCGATCCGCACTTGAACGAAAACGGAGGCCGCAGGATCGCGAGAGCGATGATCCTCATGCTCGTCGACCTCATTAAGAATAATCCCGTCGCGCCCTGATCCGTTCCCCCGCGGCCGCCGGAGAATGCCCGACCCCCGCCCCGGCGATACGGCGACCCC
>CAYNQK010000116.1:0-9206 GCA_964399285.1 uncultured Spirochaetales bacterium
GCGGCCCTGAGGAGGCGACGGCCCCCGCGCGGGCCGTCGCCGGGCGCTTCGTCGCCGCGGGAAGCCGATACGCCGCGCGGCGATTGGGCGCCTCTCATGACTATTTCTTGATCCTCATCGCCGCGGCGAGTTTCCCGAAAATATCCGTGTTGTCGTAGTATCCGTCGAAGGCCTCGGCCCCCTTCCCCGCCGCGTAGGTGGGCACGGGGACGCCCGTGTGGGCGTAGGTGGTCCAGCCGATCCCGGCCTTCTGGTTCGCTAGGTGGGTGAGGGTCCCGGTGCGGGGCGCGTCGCCGCCGTAGAGGAGGAACTCGTTCTCCACGGGGGCCTTGACCACCTCGCTCTTCATGGACCGCATGAAGGAGCGGTAGAGCGTCTCCATGTCGGGCGCGGAGAGGGCGGCGAAGTCGAGGTTGAAGTATTCCTCCATGACCGCGTACATGTCCTCGAGGCTCGCCTCGGCGGGCTTATGGCTCGCCTTGTAGGGACCGAGGACATCGGCGTTGAATGCGACGTAGGAGCCCTTCTGCTTCACGGAGGCGAATGCGGTCGCGTACTGCGTGCCGGCGAAGCCGATGGACATGCCGCCCGTCTCGTGGTCGCCAGTGACGACGATGAGGGTGTCCTTGGGATGCTTCTTCATGAAATCCACGGCCACGCCGATGGCGGCGTCGAAGGCGATGACGTCGCCTATGGACGCGGCGGCGTCATTGGCGTGGCAGGCCCAGTCGATCTTGCCGGACTCCACGGCGAAGAAGAATCCCTTCGAGCCCTTGGCCGAGAGGAGTTCTATCCCCTTGGATACGTAATCCGAGAGCGAAGGGTCGCCCGGCTTCCTGTCGATGTCGTAGGGCATGGCCATGGAATCCTGGAGGGTCTCGTTGATCGCGACGACCTTCCCGTCCCCGGCCTTGAGTGCCCTGAAGCCCTCCGCGGTGGTCACGACCTTGTAGCCTTTGGCCTTCATGTTCTCGATCGCGTCGGGCTTGTCGCCCTTGGGGCCCTTCGGCTGGACGAAGCCGCCGCCGCCGAAGAAATCGAAGCCCGAGTCGGCGAGCTGGAGCGCTATGTCGTGCATGTCCCCGCGGCTCGGGACCTTCGCGTAGAACCCCGCCGGCGTCGCGTGGTCGAGCGATACGTTGGATACGACGCCCACCCGGTATCCGGCCTTCTTAGCCATTTCCGCTATCGTCGTGAACTTGGCGGTCTTTCCGGCATCCATGTTGATGACGCCCGAGAGTGTCTTGTTGCCCGTGGCGAGGGCGGTGACGGCGCTCGCGGAGTCCGTGATGATCGAGCTCGAATCGTAAGTCGTGGTGATCCCCTGGGCCGGGAACTGGGTGAAACCGAGCCGCTTGAATCCCGGCTCGCCGGACTCGGCCTTGGCCTTGGCGTAGATCTCCGCGGCGCTCACCTGGGAGAGGGCCATCCCGTCGCCGATGAAGAGGAATACGTACTTGGCCTGAGCGCCGACCGCGGCGGCGGCTAGTGACATCGCCGCGGCCATGGCGGCCGTGATGACGCTTCGTTTCATGTTCGCCTCCTTTGATAGTTCGGATACGGAGGCTATGCCGTCTCGGTTACGTCCTCGTTCGCGTCCCGTGAGGATTCCGTGAGGACGCGGGACAGGGATCCGGCCATGGGGCCGATCATCGATCCTTCGCGGGCGCCCCCGTCGGCCGGTTCCCGCGCGCGGACGTCTTCCCCGCCCAGGAGCCTGATCTTGCTGAAGACGACCCCGAGGGGTTCCTTCCGGAGGGTGAAGCGCGTCGCGGCCGCGCAGGGAAGCTCGTAGCGCATGAGGGCCTCGCGGGCGACCCAGTCCCGCGCGAAGCCCGGTCGCGACCACTCCACGAGGGAAATGTCCCCGTTCTCGATCTCGATGGCCGTGAAGCCTCCCTTGGCCGTCACGCAGCCGGAATTGAAGAGGCAGGGGACGGGGATGCCGTCGGTCTCGTAGAAGGACCGGATGGGGTACCCGCGCCTGGATCGGCGCTTCACGATGCGCTTGAGCTCCCTCGCCTGCAGGGCTATCTCGTCCTCGATAGCCGCGCGCTCGGCGCCCGCGCTCGAAGCGTGGGAGCCGAGGAGTCGCTCCAGGGAAAATTTGAGCCAATCCTTCTTGTCCATGGACTCGAAGAGGGGCCTGTGCGTGTGCCCCGTCACGCTCGCGAGGCCGAGTTCCTTGGACGCCTTGTAGATCCGGCGCTGATTCTTGATCTGGGACTTGAAGGGCCTGTCACGGTTCCTGATCCTGAGCGGATGCGCGATGTACCTGACGATGAAATCGGATACATAGTTGTGCCGGGAGAAGAATTTCGAGGCCTGATGCCCGTGGAAGCAGACGAGCCTATCCTCGCCCTTCTCCAGGACGAGGGCGTGGTGGAGCGGAAAGGGATGATCGTCCCTGAGAAGGAGGGCGAGGTCGTGGTTACCCACGAGTTTGTAGAGGAGGCCCCGCTCATCGAAGTCCTTGAGGAGGGAATAGAAGGTCCTGTGAGCCTCCATGACGGCGCGGTGCTTGAATTTATGGAGTTCCTCTATGTCGCCGTTCAGGACGAGGGTCCAGCCGTTCCGGAGGTAGAGGCCGTCCATCGCTTCGAGGAAGAGGGACTCGTTCTGGAGGAAATCGTCGTCCGGGCCGCCGGAGCCGGCGTGGAGATCGGAGACGATGACGATCCTGGACGATCGCGAGATCGGGAGCCTCGGCGCCCCGGCCATCATTTCCCGCAGGGTTTCCGCGAAATCGGGCTTCTTCATGGCCATGAGGTAAAGAGGCGTATCCCCTCGTTTCCGTCAGGAATCGATGAGAATACGGTTAAATCGCCCGCGCTGGCGCTTTCCGCGCCCCGCCCGCCCCCTTCTTAACGGATTTCTGACGGAATTCGAGCGCCTTCCTCACCTTTTCCCGCGATACTCGCGCCCATGGAAGCGCGAGAGCTTACCGTGAGCGCTGGACGCGCGGCCTTCGCCGTTGCGGCGATGGCTTTCATCGCCTCTGCACGGGGGAACGCGATCGCGGAGGAGCCCGTCCCCCCGCCGGAGCCGATTTCCGGGTCATCAGCCGCCGGGAGCCCCGTGTGCTACGCGGTCAGGTACGGTCCCATCGATATCGCGATGATCGAAGTCGAAGGCCCTTCGCCTTCGGAAGCGTTCCGCATCCTCATCACGTCGAGCCCCGGGCTCCCCGCTCCCCCGTTCCGCATCGCGTACGCGCTCTCGTCGGACCCGGGGACCGGAGCCGCGCTTTCCTTCCTGAGCGATTCAGCGGGAAAGAACGACCGGAAGCGCGTGGAATACGCGTTCGACCGGCGAGCCGCCCTCCTCCGGTACACGTATAGCCTCGAAAAACGCGGCAAGGCCGAATCGGGCTCGGGGTCGATCGACCTCGACGAATCGCTCGTTGACGGAATCTCCCTCCTCTCCCGCATCGCCGAGAACGCGGGCTCGGGAACCTCGTTCCGCCTCCGCTTTCTCGGAGATCGCAAGACCCTGCCGCTCGAGCTCTCCTTCCCCGGAGATCCAGAGCGCCTCTCCATGAAGAACGGCGTTTCGGTCTCCGCGTACCGCGTGAACGGCGCTTTCACGGGGGAGGGGGTCGGAGCCCTGAGCGGCGGCTTCTCCCTCTGGATATCCGCGGACGAACGGCGCCTGCCGCTCAGGGCATCGGTGAAACTCCCAATCGGCCGCGCGACCGTGGAGATTAAAGAGCGGAAGCCCGGAACATACGAGCTCGCTTCCGTAGGAGATATAATAGAGGATTAAGCGAGCCGCGCCTCCCATGAGCCGACGAGTCCTAACGCTTTCCTGATCGATCCCGAATGAAACCCTGACCGAGAAAGGCGATTATAAAGGCGTTGGCGGGCCAATTCTTCGCCGTGAACCGCATGGGGCCACGATGCTCCGCACGCGGGCGAAGGATCAGAGCTCGCTTTTTTTTAGGTTCCCGGCCCCGTTATTGCCAGGAGATCGGATGAGCAACGGCTGGGTATATCCACCAATGAAAGGAAGCGGGTCCACGGCCGCTTCTCGGCCGGACGATCGTTCCGAGATTCGGAACGCGGCGATGGCGCGCCCGCGCCGGAACGCGCCCTACATTCGGGCAGAACGCGCGCATCCGGTGTTTATACGGAAAAACATACCGAAGCCGCGTACGCAATCGCCGCTATCATCGCCAGGGCTCCGAAAAACCTGAGCCCCTTGTATAGATCGACGTTCATCGCAGCCTCCTCGTTTACGCCGCTCGGACCGTCTTCTCGACGTCTCTCACGATGGACATTCGCCATGAACCGTTAGGGCGCATCGATTTTTTCATGAGGAATCGGATAAATGCCGAGCGGCCCGTACCAGGTTCCCGGCGGGTACATAGCCATCGTCAGGACGGGATCGATGGCGAACTCGCCGCCTCGCTCCGCTCCCCTCCCCGCCCTCCGCCCGATGAATTCGAGGATGAGCCTGACCGCTTCCTCACGTCCGTCCCTGAAATCGAATCCGCCGCCGCCGGGCGAGCGGAATTCCTCGATCGACGCGAGGAATTTCGGGAGGACGCGCGCGAAGTCCCCGATGCGGCAGGACATCCCGCCGCGGGCGCGCTCCACCATCCGCGCGTTGAGGCGCTGTTCGTATTGGCCGTCCTGCGGAATGGCGAGGAGGGGCTTCCCCAGGGCGAGGGACTCGGCCGCGGTCTGATGCCCGCCCGTGCTGATCACCGCGCGGCAGCGCCTCAGGGCCTCGTCGTAGGATCCCTCTCCTCCCGGGAAGACCCGGAACGGAACTCCGCGCCATGCGAGCTCCGGCAGGACCGCGTCGCGGAGGCGCTCCGCGAGGTTGACGAGGATGAAGTCGCCCGTTTCCCGCTCGCCCTCCGAGAGCGTCTTCCTCAGGATGGGTCCGACCCTCCCTCCGTAGAAGCTCGTCCAGATCCGCTCGGTGAAGGGGCCTTCCATGAGCCGCGTGCAGGCCACACCCGCGAGCGCGCGGGGGAAGAACGAGGGATACCGCTGGACGATGCCGGGATGATTGAGCTGGAGGACCGGGAGGCCCGCCATCCTCCCCGCCCACGCGAGGAAGGGATCGAAATCCGATATCACCGCGTCGGCGCCGATGGCGCGGAGCCTGCGCGCGAGGCGGCGGGCGATGGCGGGCAGGGCCGTGGCTAGGCGGAGTCCGCGCCTGAAGGAGGATAAGAGCATCACGCGGTTTCCCCGCTTGACGAAGGCGAAGGCCGGAATCCAATGAAGGGGCAGCCCCGGGAGCCGATCCCTGAGGTAGGAGCGCACCGTGGACGGCGCGAAGCAGTGGAGCTCGTGCTCCGCCGCGAGCGCCGGCGCCAGGGCCGCGACCCTCCCCGCGTGGCCGAATCCCTCCCCGGCGCATGAATACGCGATGACCATGCCTTCCCCTCCCTTCGCGTCCGGAGCATGGACGCCGCGCGTGAGAAAAGCGTTAGGCCGCGGCGCGTAACGGAATACTGACCTTACCCTGACGCCCTCCTCACCGGAGAGCGGGCAGCATCGGTCGAGCCACGGAGGTGGGGCGTGACGCGCGCTCCCCGGCCGCTCCGAGCCGCCGGCTCCCTGGCGAAGGAGGTCGCATGAAAGTCGCCGTCGTGGGCGGTACGGGATACGTCGGGCTCGTCACGGGCATCGGCCTCGCGCACGCGGGCCATCGGGTCGTCTGCGCGGACATCGACTCGGCCGCCATACGGCGTCTCGCCGCCGGCGAAGCGCCCATCAGGGAAGCGGGTTTCGACCGGATGCTCTCCTCGGTCATGAAGCGCAGGCGGATATCCTTCACGACGGACGCGGTCCAGGCCGCTGCGGACGCGGACGTGGTCATCATCGCCGTCGGCACGCCGCAATCCGAGGACGGCCGGGCCGATCTCTCGCAGATCATGTCCGCGGCCGACCGCGTGGCCCTCGGGCTCGAGCTCGCCTCCCGCGCGGAAAGGCCGGCGAGGGGAATCCCGCGGGCGCGCGCCGGGGCGGAGAGAGAGCGCGACGGAAGGACTGAGAGCCTCTCCCGCAATCGGTCGCGGGAAAGGAAGGCGTACAAGGTGATCGCGGTGAAGAGCACCGTGCCCGTGGGCACCTGCGACGCCCTCAGGGAACGGATCGCCGCGGCCGTGTCGGCCCTCCCCGTGGAATTCGACGTCGTCTCCAACCCGGAATTCCTCCGCGAGGGGCAGGCGGTCAGGGACTTCCTGAAACCCGACAGGATCGTCGTGGGCGCCTCGAGGCGCAGGGCGGTGGAGGCGATGAGGCGGCTCTATAAGAACCTGGAGGCCCCACTCGTCGTGACGGATCCCCGGAGCTCGGAGATGCTCAAGTACGCCTGCAACGCCTACCTCGCGACGAGGATATCCTTCATCAACGAGATCGCGGCCATCTCCGAATCCGTGGGCGCGGACGTCCGCAGGGTGATCGAGGGCATGCGCCTCGACCCGCGCATCGGACCGGCCTATCTCTCCCCCGGACCGGGCTTCGGCGGCCCCTGCCTCGTCAAGGACGTGAATTCCCTCATCTCCTTCGGCCGCGGCGCGGGCGCCGGCACCCTCCTCCTCGACGCCGTCCTCGCGCGGAACGAGGCGCAGGCGGAGGTCGCCCTCGCGGCCATGCGCGGGATGCTCGGCGGGCTCCGGGGGAAGCGCGTCGCCGTCCTGGGGCTCTCGTTCAAGGCGGGCACGGCTGATACCCGGGACTCCCCATCCCTCCTCCTCATGCGCGCCCTCTCGGCGGCCGGGGCCGAGGCGGTGGCCTGGGATCCCATCCTCTCCCGTTCGGAGGAGGCGCTCTCTGCGACGCCCTTCCTCGCGCGGGGCTTCCTGGACGCGGCCCGGGGCTCGGATTGCCTCGTCGTCATGAACGACGGGATCGACCTGGACCGCGACGCCCTCTCCCGGGCGGCCATGGCCATGGCATTCCCGGCAATTTACGACGCGCGGAGGAGGGTCGACCCGAAGGCCGCCATCGAAACGGGCTTCGCCTACCGCGCGCTCGGAGTCTCCCCCGAGCGCATCCCCCGAAAAGCTCCCACGAGGGAACGGCCCGGAGTCGCCGCAGTACGGCCCGCGCTTGGCGCGGCCATCTCGCTATAAAGGAAGCCTCATCCTCCGTCTTCCGTCATCCCGCCCCGCGGCGCCCTCCCTCCGGCGCCGCGGGGCTTCTTTCGCCCTTCCCTCCGCCTGTAGGCGGAGCCCCCGCTCCCTAACCTAATCCTAACCTTTCCCTAACCGCATCCTGACTTTCCGGTGACAGATTCCTCACGCGGCGGGGATAGCCTCGCGGTCGTGCGATGCGGAAAGGCGACCTCGAAGAGCCCCGCCTGCCATCGGCCGGAGAATTCCGGCCCTGGCCGGCGAACGCCGGCCCTCGGCCCGGCGCCGCACGCGACGCCATCCCGATACGGAGGTATCAGATGAAGAAAGCGATGCTGATCGCCTTGGCCCTCATAAGCGCCCTCTCTTTGGGCGCGCAGGGCAAGTTCGCCTGGCTCGATACGGTGAGCGACGATCCCGACAAGATGCTCCCCGGCGTGGACCCCGGCAAGGTGACGGGCAACGTCGTGACTGCCGGTTCGTCCACGGTCTTCCCCCTCTCCGAGGCGGTCGCCGAGCTCTTCAAGTCCGAGGGCTACTCCGGCCAGATCACGATCGACTCCATCGGCTCGGGCGGCGGTTTCGAACGCCTGGGCAAGGCGGAGATCGACGTGTCCAACGCCTCCACGAAAATCAAGGACGCCCAGCGCGCGGCGGCCGAGAAGGCCTTCGGCTCCCCGATCGTCGAATTCCGCGTGGGCACGGACGCCCTGGCGGTCTGCGTCTCGTCCAAGAACAAGTTCGTGAAGGATCTCACGCTCGACGAGCTCGCCCTGGCCTTCTCCACCGCCGTCTACTGGTCCGACGTCAGGCCCGCCTTCCCCAAGAAGGAAATCAAGCGCTACACCCCGGGAACCGACTCCGGTACTTTCGACTACTTCGTCGAGCACGTGTTCAAGAAGAAGAAGGAGCCCCTCCTCAACGCCAAGAACCTCCAGATGTCCGAGGACGACAACGTACTCGTGCAGGGGATCATGGGGAGCGAGTACGCGATCGGGTTCTTCGGTTTCGCCTACTTCCAGGAGAACGCCAAGACGCTCTCCGCCCTCTCCGTGAACTCCGTCGCGCCGAACCAGGCGAACGTGGACTCCGGCAAGTACCCCCTCGCCCGGCCCCTCTTCATGTACTCCGCCGTCAAGACCCTGAACGAAAAGCCCCAGGCCGCCGCCTTCGTCGCCTTCTACCTCGCCAACGTCAACAAGGTGATCAAGAAGGTCGGCTACTTCCCCGCTCCCGCCGCGGACCTGAAGCAGGCCAAGCAGGCCCTCCTGGACGCGGTCAAGGGCCGGTACTAGGAAGGAGGGGCGCGTGCGCGAAGCGCGGAATTCCATACGGCTCGGAAGGCGCCCGCGCCCGCTCGAGGCGGCGATCAAGGCCTTCCTCTTCGCCTGCGCCGCCCTTTCCGTCCTCACCACGGCGGGGATCGTCTTCACCCTGGGGAAGGAATCCGTTCCCTTCTTCAGGGAGGTCCCCCTGTGGCGCTTCCTCTTCACGCTCCGCTGGCAGCCGCAGATCGGGGAATTCGGCATCCTCCCCCTCCTCAGCGCCACCCTCATGACGAGCCTCATCGCCATGGCCATCGCCCTCCCCGTGGGATTGGCGGTCGCCCTCTACCTGGCCGAGTACGCCCCCGCCCGGGTCAGGGCCTTCCTCAAGCCCCTCCTCGAGGTCCTCGCGGGAGTGCCCACGGTGGTCTACGGCTTCTTCGCCCTCCAGAACGTGACCCCCGTCCTCCAGGGCCTCCTCGGCGCGGACCGCGTGGACATCTACAACACCCTCTCCGCCGGCCTCGTGATGGGCGTCCTCATCCTCCCCCTCATCTCCTCCATGTGCGAGGACGCCCTCTCCGCCGTGCCGCCCTCCCTCCGCGAGGGCGCCTACGCCATGGGCGCCACCAAGCTCGAGGTTTCCACGCAAGTGGTGCTCCCGGCCGCCATCTCGGGCATCGCGGCGGCATTCATCATCGGGCTCTCCCGAGCGGTGGGCGAGACCATGATCGTCGCCATAGCCGCGGGCTCGGGACCGGCGCTCACGGCCAATCCCCTGAAAACGGCGGACACCATGACCGGCCACATCGTCCCCATTTAGGGCGGCGCCCTCTACTACTACA
>CAYNQK010000117.1:0-9093 GCA_964399285.1 uncultured Spirochaetales bacterium
GGCATCCGGAGGCGGGAGGCGGCCTTCAGCGCGATCCTCATCGCGGCCGCCGCCGCCCTCGCCCTCCTCCCCTCGGGCTTCGAGAAGCCGACGAAGGCCCTGCGCGCCCCCGCGCGCGTCCTCGCCGTGGACGACTCCTCCGTCCGATCCTACGGCCCGCTGCTCCAGGGAGAGCAGCGGGCCCTTGCCCGCGTCCTCGCGGGGCCGTTCCGCGGACGGGAGCTCGAGGGAACCAACTTCCTCTTCGGCAAGCTCGACCAGGACAAGGTCTTCAAGGCGGGGGACCTCGCCCTGGCCGTCATCGATCCGGACGGAACGGGGGGCGCGGCGGCCGTCACCTTCCAGGATCATTACAGGATAGGCGCGGAAGCCGCCCTCGCGCTCGGCTTCGCCCTCCTTCTCCTCCTCTACGGCGGCTGGACCGGCCTCAGGACCCTCGCGGCCTTCGCGTTCAGCGCCGTGGGCGTATGGAAGCTCCTCATTCCTGCGATCCTCAAGGGCGCCGATCCCGTCGCGGCGAGCCTCGCCATGGTGTCTCTCCTCGTCCTCGTGATCTGCTTCGCGGTCGCGGGGTTCACGAGGGCGGGCCTCGCGGCCGCGCTCGGAGGGCTCCTCGGCGCCGGGGCGAGCGCCCTCATCGGATCCGTCGCGGCGGGGCCCTTCAGGCTGAACGGCGCGGTGCGCGCCTTCTCGGAAACCCTCGTCTACGCGGGCTTCGAACACATCGGCCTCCGGGGGCTCTTCCTCGCGGGGACGTACCTCGCCTGTTCCGGCGCGATCATCGACCTCGCCATCGACGTGGCCGTGGCGATGGAGGAGGTGAAGGCGAAGCGTCCGTCCCTCGGCTTCTCCGGCCTCCTCTCCTCCGGGCTCTCGGTGGGGCGGAAGGTCTTCGGGACCATGACCACGACGCTCCTCCTCGCGTATTCCGGCGGGTTCATGGCCCTCCTCCTCGTCTTCATGGCCCAGGGCGTGCCCATGGTCACCATGTTCTCCCTCCCCTACGTTTCGAGCGAGATCTTCCACACCCTCGTGGGGAGCCTCGGGCTCGTCGCCGTCGCGCCCCTGACCGCCCTCGCGGCGGCGGCGCTGTTCTCGCCGCGACCGCGGCGGGCGGGCGCCTCCGTGAGGATTCCGTTAGGAATCGATGAAAATCCTGACGAGGATACGGCGTCCGCTTGACAGACGGAGCGGGCTCATGCACAAGGAGAGCGCGCGAGGAGGAAGTCCGATGACGACGAAGAAGAAAAAGAAACAGGATCCGGTGAAACGGGCCGAACGGTTCATCGGGTCTTCCGGCGCGATGCTCGAGGAAGGCCTCCGGAAGGAATTGGAGTCCTTAGTCGGCTCCGCGCGCGCGGCCAAGGGCGAAGCGAAGCGCCTCAAGGGCGAGGCCGCTTCCATGCGAGCGGAGGCGGACAGTGAGGCGGCGGCCCTCGCGAGGCTCCTCAAGAGCGCGAAAAAGGCGATCGAGGAAAAGGAAAAGGCCGCCAAAAAAGCCGCGAAGGCTGCTCTGAAAATCGAAACAGCGACGGTAGGGAAGGCGGGCGGCCCGAAAGCCGGCAATGGATCGCGGAAGGCTAAGCCGGCGGTCCGCGTCGCGCGGAAATCGGCCGCGCGGGACGGCGATGCCGTCGCTCGGGACAGCGAAACCGTCGCCGGGGGAACCGAGGCGGATCGGACTAGCCCGAACCCCGGGAGTACCACCTGACGACTCCCACCTTGTTGCGGCGTTCGTTGTAGATCATCCCCCCGTTCCAGTATTCGAGCGCGGCGATGAGCGAGTTGCCCCCGTCCTCTTCGGTGGAACGCGGGCCGCGGTAGGACGCCATGCCGAGGAAGCGATCGAAGTCGCGGTCGTAGAGGGCCTTCTGCCTATTGAAATAGAATTCGTTCCAGGATTCGAGCTCGCGGAAGCCGGCTCCCTGGTCTTCCACGATGAGGCGGACGCGCTTCCTGAAATCGCGCCAGACCCGTACCCGCTTAGCGGGATTGCAAGCGTTGCCGTGCTTCACGGCGTTCTTCACGAGCTCGGACACCTGCTGCTCGAGGAGGATCCCTTCCCTGAATTCCTCGGGGCAGGACGAGACGATCTCCGCCGCGATGTCGCGGATGCGCGGGTACTCGCTCCGGTATTCCGCGTACGACATGCCGTTGGCGTCGAAGAGCTCGTGCCCCCCGTCCACGATGAGTTTCCTGCAGACGAACATTCGCTAACCTTTCAGCGTCACTGGATTCGGGGGCGGCCGGGGGCGCCCGCCGCTCCCGCGGCGGCGGATACGGCCTCTTCGAGGGTTCCGTGGACCCCGATGAGTCCCAGGAGGTTCACCATCTCGAGTACCTGCCGCGGTCCCTTCCTCAAGCCGACGAGGGACAGGCCCGCGCCCAGGGAGCGGGCCCTATAGAGGATCCGGATGATCGCCCCCGTCCCCGAGCTGTCGAGGTAGGTGACGCCGTCCATGGCCAGGATCACGGCGGCGAGTCCCGCCCTCATGCGGCCTAAGACGCCCGATGCGAACTCGCTCGCCGAGTACAGGTCGAGCTCCCCCGATGGCTCGGCGATGAGAAGGCCCTCGGGGGAATGGTCGTGAAATGCGAGTTCCATGCGCGCCTCCGCGCGAGGGAAGATGCCCTTTCCGCGTGAGGATCTCGTGAGGAAAAGGGGCGCTTGGCGCCAACTAACCGATTCCTGACGGAAACGAAACGAGGGCCGAACCGGCGGAATGCATCCTCCGCGACCGGAGGCAAGCATGGTCGTCGCCGGCGAATCGGCATTCATCGGGAGGGCCGAGGCGAGCAAGGCCCACGGCTCATGCGTCGCGCGGATAATAGAGAGCCAGGCCTTCGTCGACGGGGACGAGCGCGCGAAGGACCTCGCGGAAGCCCTCCGCGGCACGAGCAGGCTCCGCGTCCTCGGCGTCGTGGCGGAGGGGAAATTCCTCGGAGTCCTGGACCGCGACGCGTTCTTCAGCGCCTTGGGGCGTCCCTACGGCTGGGACATCCTCTCCAAGGAGACGGCCGCCTCGTTCGCCGCGGAGGTCAGGGCCTTCCACGAGCACGAGAACGTCTTCGCCGTGGCCGCCGCCATCAAGGACGACCTGGAGGCGGGCGTCGACGAGTATTACGGCGTCCTCGCCGAGGACGGCGCCTTCAGGGGGATATTCTCGGTCCGATCGATGCTCATGTACCTCGCGAGCCTCTCCCAGAAGGACATAAGGATGGCCGGCGCCCTCCAGGAGCGCCTCGTGAAGCCCCGCTGGTCCTCGGAGACGGAGCGCTTCAGCTTCCGGGCCTACTCGCGATCCGCCCAGGGGATGGGCGGGGACTTCTACTTCGCCAAGGTGATCGGACGGCAGCGCCACTTCATCGCCATCGGGGACGTGTCGGGGAAGGGGGCCTCCGCGAGCATCGTCACGAGCCTCCTCTGGGGCATGCTCCGCACCTACGATTTCAGGCTCGGCCTCAAGAACCTCCTCAAGGAGGTGAACGAGGCCGTGGTGCAGACCTTCCAGCTCGAGCGCCACCTCACGGGCGTCTTCATGGTCTGGGATTTCGAGGCCATGACCGCCTCGATCGCGGACATGGGGCACGGGATGCATTTCCTTGTCCGCGAGGGACGGTACCGCAGGCTCAGCCTGCCCCAGGTGAACCTGCCGCTCGGAATCGAGCCGGGCCTCGACGCGCGCATCTTCAGGCTGCCCGTGCGATCCGGGGACATCTTCTGCGCCTATACCGACGGGCTCGTGGAGCAGCGGAATCCGGACGGCGCGGAGCTGGGAGCGGAGATCATCGAGGAGCTCGTGATGGTCGAGAACTCGTCCCCCGCCGACATCCTGGACGCGGTCGCGCGGATCCTCGACCGTTTCCGCGCCCATATGCCCCAGACGGACGACGCTACCTGGATCCAGGTCGAGGTGAAGTAGGCAGTTCGGCGTCGAAACGCCCTGGACCGTACTCAAGGGTTCTTGAATATCTAGAGAGGAGTCAGTATCCTATTTCCCTGTCGGTCGAACGACCGACAGGACATCATCGTTTTGTCATAATGAGTTATACGCTCTTGGAGGCATCGATATGGACGTCAGTACCGTGGATACGCAAGAAATCTCCGACGCCTTCGCCCTCGATGATAGGCATCCACGCGCGAAAGCGCTTCCCGCTTACCGTCCCTGGGCCGAGATCGCTTCAGCCATCAGCCACGGGTTCGGGGCCGTCTTCGGCATCGTGGCGCTCTGCCTCCTCATTCCGCGCGCCAATCGGCTTTCCGACGGAACCGCCACCGTCTCGGTGAGCATATTCGGCTCCAGCCTCGTCCTGCTCTACCTCATGTCCACGCTCTACCACGCCCTCCCGGTCTCGCGGGCGAAACGGGTCTTCAAGGTCCTTGACCACGCGTCCATTTACGTCCTGATCGCGGGGACCTATACCGCCTATACCCCGGGCGTCATCCGCGGCGCCTTGGGATGGAGCGTCTTCGGCATCCTCTGGGGATGCGCGGCCGCGGGCGTTTCCTTCGAGGCCTTCTGGGTGAACAGGCCGAAAGCCGTTTCGGCCGTCCTCTACGTCGCTATGGGCTGGATCATCGTTTTCCTCGTCGGGCCGGTGAGAACGGCGCTCGGCGGGGCGAGCTTCGGCTTCCTCCTCGCGGGAGGCGTCGCCTATACCGCGGGCGCCGTCCTGTACACCCTGAAGCGTCTTTCATGGAGCCACCCGCTCTTCCACGTCTTCGTCCTCGCGGGTTCCGTCCTCCATTTCATGTCTGTCTGGACCGCCCTGTAGCGGAGCGGATCAGGATCGGCGTTCGTCGATCTTATCGCCCGAGCGGATGACCGCGACCTCTCAGCGCTCCGCTAAGGCTCCGGCGGCCGGCGCGACGATCACCTCGTCTCCCGCGGAGAGCCCCGCGACCGGTATGACCGCGACGTCGACGGAGAAGGGGACGCGGAATTCGCCCGTGAAGGAAGGGCGGCCGTCATCGTACTCGACCGTGAACGAGTATGTCCCCGATCCGACGATCGCGAGGCGCATCCCGTTGGGCCGCACCCTGAGGGGCTTCATGCCCTTGATGGTGACGACGGCGGCGCCCGACGGAGATTGGGCGGAAACCGGAGCCGTACCTCGCGGCGCGCCTGCGGCTTGCGCCGAACCCGCGGCTTGCGCCGAACTCGCGCCGCTCATCGCGTAGTTGTTGAAGTAGACTTCGTGCTTCCTCCCTGAGAGGACGGCGAGGCCGCCGAGCCCGAGGTAGAGGGCGATCGCGATTCCGCGAGCCAGGGCCTTCTTCGCGTTCACGCGTTTCCTCCGCCCGGCCCGCGGAATTCGGCGCGCGCGGCCTCGGCCGCCTTGCGGTCCTTCCACGCGTGGAGGATGAGGGCCACGGAAATGATCCCGTAGTTGATGAAATCGGCCATGTACTGGCCGATCTGGGCCGACGAGAATAGCTGCTTCCCCGCGAGGGGCATGGTGATGTAGAGGGCGTGCACGAGGAATACGCCGAGGAAGACGTTGAGGATGCTCGCCTTCTTGAGGGTGGCGCCGCCGACGAGGATCGCCGCGGCGGCGAAGAAGCCGGCCTGGCGCTGGCTCGTGTAGGTGAACATGTTGCCTATGTTCTGGAGGTAGACGATCTGCCCTATGCAGGCGAGGACGGTGGAGATGATGATCGCCACCACGCGCGTCCTGTCCACGGCTATGCCCGCCGCGTGCGCCGAGGCGCGGTCGAGGCCCACGGCCCGCATGTCCTGACCGAGCTTCGTCCTCCTGAACCAGACCACGAAGGCGCAGAGGACGGCGATCAGGACGAAGGTGGCGATCGGGAGGGTGACCTCGCCGAGCTTCAGGGGGAGGAGGGCGTCGAGGCCGGCGCGCACGGAGTCGAGGGAGAGGGTGTTGCGCACGCCCCTGCCGTCTATCTGCATCACCTCGGGCGTGCGGATGGGGATGAGCCAGCCCATCACGTAGAGCCCGAAGAACTGGTAGATCCCGTCCATGAAGTACCCGAGGATGAAGCCCGTCACCATCTCGCGTCCCTTGGCCTTGTTGAGGATCCTGCCTGAGAACCACCCGAGGAGGATGGAGACGGGGGTCCCGATCAGGGCCGCGAGGAGGAGGCCCTGCCATCCGGCGACGCGCCAATCCACGGCGAAGATGAGCCCGATCTGCCCGGCCGTCGCGCCGAGGACCATCGCGAAGTTGATCCCCATGCCCGCGAGGATGGGGAGGATGAGGGCGAAGACGAGGAAGGAGCTCCGGGCGAAGCGGTCCACGAGGCTGGAGGCGATGTATCCGGGCGAGAGGCGCGACAGGGGGACGGCCACGGCGGTGAGGGCGAGGAAGACGATGGTGACCGCGTTTTCCGAGGCGAAGCGCCCGAGGTCGAATTTGCGCTTCATTCGTCGGACCCCGTCTTCCGCGTCAGCGCGTAGATGATCATGCCGTTGGAGACGATTATCCTGATCACCTCGGACATGTCGGTCTTGAGGACGGCGTTGAAGACCGAGGGCGTCATGGTCAGGATGCCCTGGAAGAGGAGCGTGCCGACCACCACGTTGAAGACGCTCGCCTTGTTGACCGAGGCCCCGCCCAGGAGAAGGGCGGATACGGCGGGGAAGGCCATGAAGAGGGGCGCGTCGTAGACCTGGATTGCTCCAAAACTCTGTTGATAGACCAGGATGCCGACGCCACCGAGTGCCGTTGAGATTGCAACGCTTACGAGGCGCATCTTGTTCACGGAGACGCCTGTTGCTCGCGCGAAGGCGGGATTAGATCCAACAGCCGTCAATGCGGTCCCTGTCTTCGAAAGCATGAAGACCTTGATCGCAAGAGCGGCGAGCGCGACGAAGGCGATGAGGCCCGTGGGGAAGACGAACTTGGGCCCGATCCTTACGGCGAGGAAGCGATTGAGGACGCCCGCCCAGTAGCCCTCGAGCGAGATGTACCTTCTAAGCCCCTCGCCGGCAAAGGCCATGACCATGTCGGGCCTCGTGAAGGGGAGGACGAGCCAGAGGATGGAGAAGAGCATGACGGCGGAGAAGCCGACGTACATGGCGATGGTCATTTCCTCTCCCTTGATTTTGTTGAGGACGGCGCCGTAACCCGCTCCGAAGAGCGCGCCGATCGGGAGGGTGATGGCGAGGGCGAGGAGGAAGCCCGGGAAGCCCGATCCCCCCGCCTGCATGGCGATGGTCGAGCCGAGGAGGCCCGCGATGATGCCTACTGGGAGGCCGAAGTTGAGGCCGCAACCCGCCTGGACCATGGGGAGGAGGGCGAGGACCATGACGGCGTTCTGCCCGAAGCGGTTGAGCACATCCGTGAGTGATTCGTCGAGCCGAACGCCAACGAAGGGCGCCGCGGCGAAGAGGGCGAGGAGGAAGGCGAGGATGAGGAGGCGGGGCCAGCCGAAGCCGGCTACGGCCTTCATGACGCGGTTCACGTTCTCACCTCCGCTCCGGACATGAGGAGTCCGAACTCCACGGGGTCGGCCCCCGCGTCGAGGATCCCGGCGATCCTCCCCTCGTTCACCACGGCTATCCTCCCGCAGATCGACCTGAGCTCCTCGAGCTCGCTCGAGGCGATCACGATCGTCGTCCCCCGCTCGCGGTTCGCTTTCCGGAGGGCGTCCAGTACCAGGGCCTTCGCGCCCACGTCGATGCCGCGCGTCGGCTCGGAGACGAGGAGGATCGCGGGTTCGAGGGCGAAGGCCTTTGCGAGGCATATTTTCTGCTGGTTGCCGCCCGAGAGCTCCCGCGCCGGCTGGCGGGGCCCGCGGCATTTGACGTCCAGCGAGGCGATGTAGCGTTCAGCGAGCTCCCGCATCGCCTTCGCGTCCCGGAACGAGAAGAGCCCGCCCGCGAAGCGCTTCAGGCAGAGGCCCTTGGCCTGCATGGCCGCGAAGGCGATGTTCCAGTCGAGGCCCTCCTCGAGGAGGAGGCCCGAGCCCCGCCTGTCCTCGCTCACGAAGGCCATGCCCGCCGCCATCGCCTCCCGCGAGTCGCCGAGCGCGAGGGGCTTTCCGAGGACTTCCACCGCGCCGCCCGCGGGGAAGACGCCCATGAGGCCGTTCGGGATCCCGGCCTTGCCCTGTCCGGCGAGCCCCGCGATCCCGAAGATCTCGCCCTCGAGCACGTCGAAGGAGGCGTCGCGGACCGTCTCGCCGGGCATGTCCACCCAGAGGTTCCTGACCGAAAGGGCAGCGCGCGCGCCCGCGACGGACGGCGATTTCCCCGTCGACGCGGCGACGTCGCGTCCCACCATCCAGCGGACGATGCCCTTGACGTCGAGGGCGCGGGCGGGCTCGTCCGCGACCACGGCGCCGTCGCGGAGGACGACGATCCGGTCCGCGACCGAAAGCGTCTCGGCGAGCCTGTGGGATATGAAGATGATCCCGATGCCCTCCGACGCGAGGCGCCTCAGCGAGGCGAGGAGGACCTCGGCCTCGGATTCCGAGAGGACCGCGGTGGGCTCGTCCATGACGAGGAGCCTCGCGCCGCTCCGGTCGATCTCCCGCGCGATCTCGGTGAATTGCATGTGGGACACGGGCATTTCGGCCACGTCCGTCCCGGGATCGATCCTGACGCCGAGGCGGGAGACGGCGCGCTCGGCCTCGTCGCGCATCGCGCGGCGGTCGAGCGGGGAGAGGCGGGGCCCGAAGAGGAGGGAGGCGAGGCCCGGCTTCGTCTTTTCGCGGTTGAGCACGATGTTCTCGGCGGCGGTGAAGCCGGGCACGAGCGAGAATTCCTGGTGGACCATCCCGATGCCGGCCGCGAGGGCGTCCGACGGCCCCTTGAAGCGGGCGGGCTCCCCGTCGATCAGCACCTCGCCGCCGTAGCCGCCCGTGGCCGCGATGTCCGGCATGCCGAAGATGATCCGCATGAGCGTGGACTTCCCCGCGCCGTTCTCGCCCACGAGGGCGACGATCTCCCCGCGGTCGACGCCGAAGCTCACGTCCTTGAGGACGCTCACGCCGTCGAATTCCTTTGAGACGCGGTCGAGTCGGAGGAGGGGGGGCTTCGCAGCCATGCGGATCCTTCCCCGGCCCGCGGATTCCCCTTAAGCCGGGAAACCGGGGGCCGGCGGTCCGGAAGGGGCGCCCGCTCG